>JAFSZU010000057.1 GCA_017455585.1 Bacteroidaceae bacterium
TATTGGCGTTAGATTCACTTTTTTTTTCTATCTTTGCCCCTGCGTCAACTTCTGACATGGTAACACGTTGACACGGTAACACGTTAACACGATAATTTTCAATTTTCAACTTTCAACAACGGAAACACAGAAACAATCTGAAATACCCGGAAACATTTCCGCTCTTTCCGCTTTACGACCACGGATCCCACGGATTTCACGGATTCCTTTCCGCTGCTTTTCCGCTGCTTTTCCGTTTCTTCCGCTTTTTTCCGTTATTTCTGTTGTTCAACTTTCAACTTTCAACTTTCAACTCTCAACTCTCAACTTTCAGCTTATGAAAAAACATCTACTCTCCATCCTGTTTCTGGCCATGGCGGTGCTGACGGGCAGCCGCGCCCTGGCATGGGACGCCCCCGTGGCTCCCCAGCGCCCCGCCTTCGACGGCGCATGGGTGACACCCGCCACCGGCAACCAGTATTACATCTATCACGTGGGTTCTGGCCAGTTCATGGGCACAGGCCTGGACTGGGGCACCCGCACCTGCACCACCGTCGATTCCGTGGTGCTGGTGAGCCCGACGCGCGTGGCTGTGGCCCTGAACCGCAACTATGTGGTGCCCTTCTCCATCGAGGAGAGCGACATCGACGGTCTGCTCTACATCCGCACCCTGAACACCAACAAGGGTGAAAGCGCCTACGTGACGGCCGAGGGCAACGCCTCGTGGAGCGACGGCGACACGAGCCGCGCCGGCCACTGGGTCATCAGCCCCACAGAGGACGATGCCTACACGCTCGACGTGGCCGACAGCGAGGTCTGTCTGGGCCTGGACGGCATAGGCATCACGACGTCCTACACCTGGGCCGATGCCGTCAAGGGCGACCGCTACACCGTCGCCTGGAGGTTCCTGGCCGCCACGGACGAGACGGCCGAGGCCATCAAGGGCTACACCAAGGGAGCCTACGCCGCCTACCTCGCCGCCACGGACCTCTATGCCGTGCGCCAGTCGCTCTATGAGGTGCTGACGGAGGCCGACGAGCTGGGCATTGACAACAGCGCCGCCGGAGCCATCTACACCCAGGCCGACGCCACGCTGGAGCAGCTGCAGGCTGCGCTGGACGAGCTGAAGGCCGTGGTGGATGCCGATGCCTTCCGCCGCGGCATCGCCGGGGCCTCGCCGGAGAACCCCTTCGACGTGACCAAGTATGTGATGCAGAACGCCGACTTCTCCGCCGCGTGCGAGAACGGCAAGACACCGGCCGGGTGGGAGATCACCGTCACGGGCACCAACATAGGCCAGCAGAACCGCAAGGACACCAACCCCGACGACGAGACACTATACCTGGACAACTTCGTTGAGTGCTGGACACCGGCACCCGCCACGCTGGGCGACGGATACATAGGCCAGTGGGTGACGGGACTGCCCCAGGGCCGCTACCGCCTGACCATGGAGGCTGTCGCCTGTAACCAGAGCGACGGCTTCGACCCCACGACCGTCACGGGTGTCTATCTCTTCGCCGGCAACGGCAACTTCAACCTCCACGGCGAGGAGTCGGTGGCGGGTGCGCCCTACGACATCCGGCACTATGAGTGGGACTTCGACTTCAATGCCGAGCGTCTGCTCCTGGGACTGCTCTTCGAGGGCACCAACGCCAGCTGGGTCTCGGCCGACAACTTCCACCTCTACGCCATCGGTGCCATGCAGGACGACCCTGCCATCGTGGCCCTGCGCGCCGTCCTCGACGAGGCATGGGAGTTCCAGGATCAGCTGGGTTCCAACATGATCGACGATGACTACTCCCTGAGTGCCGGCACTGCCGAGGTGGAGGCCCTGCAGCAGGCCATTGAGCAGTCTGAGCGTGCCGTGCAGAACGCCGACACCGAGCAGGCCAACGCCGCCCTGGCCGCCCTGCAGACAGCCCTGGCCGACGTGCGCCGCTCCGTGGAGGTCTATCAGAGCTACCGGACCGTCTATGCCGAGGCACTGTTCACCGCCCAGCGCCTGAAGGATCTGGGGCAGTGGGACGACCTGCAGGCCGAGATCCTGAACTGGGCAGGCTATGAGCTGGCCGACGCCTTCGAGGCGGGCACCCTCACCGAGGCCGGGCTGAAGGACGCCCAGCAACGGGTGGCCAACATGATGGCCGCATACGTGGGCGTGGAAGGCCACGTGCAGCCGGGCAACGACCTGACCGTGCTCATCCGGAACGCCGACTTCTCCCGCGGACAGTATGGCCGCACAGACGCTACCACCTTCGACGGCGACGAGAACGCCGTGCCCGGCTGGAACATCGCCAGCGGCAACATCACCGAACTCAGCGGCGACTACCACAACGTGGAGGTCTATGGCAAGGCCTTCGATGTCAACCAGACGCTCCGCAACCTGCCCGCCGGCACCTACCGTCTGACCGTGCAGGGCTACGTCCGCGTGGATAGCGGCGAGAACGACATGGTGCTCTACGCCGGCGTCTCCAGCAAGCGTTTCATGGAAATCACCGACGAGTACAGCACCACGGCACTCCTGGGCGATGTCGATGGCGGCGGCTCCACCGGCAGCTGGCCCTACGACACGCCACGCCCCGACGGCCTAGGCTACCAGCCCAACTCCATGCAGGGTGCCAGCGTCTATTTCGAGGCAGAGAACCCCGCCACCGGCCGCCCGTTCTACCTCAACGACGTGACCATCGGCCACACCGGCGGCGACCTGACCATTGGCGTGAAGAGTGACCACCAGAACAACAGCCTCTGGATCCTCTGGGACAACTTCACACTGACGTTCGTCAGCAGCGAAGCCATTGAACCCATCCTGGAAGAAATCGACGAGCTCAGACAGCAGATGGACGAGTTGCTGGCCACCAACAACACCACGCTCCAGACCCGTGAGCAGATGGATCCGCTCTACAACCGCATCGAGCAGAAGAACCAGCTCGCCACCACCGACGAGGCTCTGGCACTTCTGGATGCCATCAAGGAGATGATGGCGCAAATCAAGGACGACGAGGCACACTACCAGGAGATCATCAGTGTGAGCGATGCCTTCAGCCTGCGCGTCTATGAGGTCTCTGACGAGAACTTCATCAACCTCTTGGACGAGGTTACGGCCAAGATTTCCAACATGGATTTTGAGAACGTGGAGGAGATTGCAGCCTACATCCTTCGCCTGAAGGAGGGCTGGGTGGCCGCCGTCATGTCCGGAGCCACCGAGGGCAGCGACGTCACCCTGCTCATTGCCAACCCCGACTTCGAGACCCAGAACGCCGACGGGTGGAGCATCATCCCCGTGGCCGAGGGCGGCCGCATCGGCGACAACCAGGGCTATCAGGCCAACGCCGTCTATAATAATGAGGAGGCCGGACTGCACGTGGAGCACTTCGTCGAGGCCTGGCGCGCCGACAGCCAGCCGCTCTATGACGGCGACATCTGCCAGGACATCGGTGTCCTGCCCCAGGGCTACTACCAGCTGACGGCCGACGGCTTCGCCACCAACCAGGCCGGCGAGCCCGACGGCGGCATCAAGGGCATCTTCCTCTGTGCACAGGTGGGCGACGGCGCAGCCGTAACGCCCTTCGCCAAGGAGGTCGATTGGATTCCACAGCACTACACCGTGAACTTCTTTGCCGACGGCAAGAGCGAGATCACCATCGGCATACGCATCAGCCAGACAAACTCCAACTGGTTCCTGGCCGACAACTTCGGTCTCATCTACCTGGGACAGACCCCGCCCGATGCCATTGTCGGCACAGAGGCCACAGCCACCCTGCGCCCGGCAGCCATCTACTCTGTCCACGGCATTCAGACACGTCAATTGCAACGCGGCCTGAACATCGTACGCGGAGCAGACGGACAGGTACGCAAGGTCATGGTACGTTGACACGTTAACACATTAACACTTTAACACTTTAACACTTTAACACGTTAACTTTCAACTCTCAACTTTCAACTTTCAACTGATGAGGACTATCTCTTCTCTCTTCCTGCTTGGCGCGGTGATGGCTGCGGTGCAGGCTCAGGACTACAAGACAATTAGTACAGTTGAGGAGGTCGGCGTGGCGGTGCCCGTGGGCACCGTCCCTCGCCTACCCTATCAGCTGTGGGTGACCTACAGCGATGGCAGCGGCGAGTACCGTCAGGTGCGGTGGAACAACGCCGCCCCCGCCACGGAGCAGGCGCTGGCCGATGCCGCGCAGAACCCCGTGGGCAAGGAGTATGACGTGAAGGGATATATCCTCGGGGACAACACGACCACACAGGGATTCCCCGTCCAGGCACACGTCACGGTCGCCAGCGGCACCTACGCCACGCCGTCGGCCATCCCCGTGGCAGAGCCGCTGCCGCTGAACTGCGTGACCATCAACGGTGACAACCGCCTCACGCAGAACCGCGAGCTGGACATCAACCAGCTCCTGAGCCTGGACGTGAAGCAACAGCTCTACAACTACCGCGACACCTACGGCTTCTCCACCCGCGGCTACCCCGTGGCCGACGGATGGGACTCTCCCACCACCAAGCTGAAGGGCCACGGCAGCGGGCACTACATGAGCGCACTGGCCATGGCCTACGCCTCCTGCACCGACAAGGACAAGAAGAAACTGCTGAAAGCCCGCATCCAGACCATGGTGGATGAACTGCGCAAGTGTCAGGAGCGCACCTTCGTCTTCGACAAGCAGTTGGGACGCTACTGGGAGGCACGCGACTTCGCCCCCGAGGCCGAGCTGAAGGAGATGAAGGGCACGTGGGCAGACTTCGACGTGTATAAGAAGGATTACCAGCATTATGGCTACGGCTACCTCAACGCCATTCCCGCGCAACACTGCGCGTTGATAGAGATGTACCGCGCCTACAACAACGAGCAGTGGGTGTGGGCACCCTACTACAGCGTCCACAAGCAGCTGGCGGGGCTCATCGACATCGCCAACCTGGTGGATGACCGCGCCATCGCCCGCAAGGCCCTGCTGATTGCCAAGGACATGGGGCTGTGGGTCTGGAACCGCCTGCACTACCGCACCTTCGTCCAGTCCGATGGCACGCAGGAAGAACGCCGCGCCCGTCCCGGCAACCGCTATGAGATGTGGAATATGTATATCGCCGGAGAGGTGGGCGGCATGGCCGAGTCACTGGCGCGTCTGAGCGAGATGGTGACCGACAAGACCGAGCGCGACCACCTGCTGGAAGCCTCCACCTACTTCGACAGCCCCGCCTTCTTCGGGCCGTTGGCAAAGAACGTCGATGCCATCCGCACACGCCACGCCAACCAGCACATCCCCATGGTCACGGGTGCCCTGCGCGCCTACCGCGGCAACGCCAACCCCTACTACTACAACCTGGCACAGAACTTCTGGACGATGGTCCAGGGGCGCTACCGTTATGCCATGGGCGGCGTGGGCAACGGCGAGATGTTCCGCCAGCCCTACACGCAGATTCTCTCCATGTGCACCAACGTGGGCACAGACTGGCGCGACCGCTCGACCTACCCCGAACCCACGCTCAACGAGACCTGCTGCGCCTATAACCTGGCCAAGCTCACCAAGGACCTCAACTGCTTCAATCCCAACGACGCACGCTACATGGACTACTACGAGCGCGTGCTCTACAACCAGATCATCGGCTCCGTGCGTCCCCGCGACTATGCCGTGCTCTACCAGTACGCCGTGGGCCTGAACGCCTCGAAGCCCTGGGGCAACGAGACCCCGCAGAGCACCTGCTGCGGCGGCACCGGCGTGGAGAACCACGTGAAATATCAGGAGGCCGCCTACTTCGTGGGCGGCGACACGCTGTGGGTGGCACTCTACATGCCCACCACCGCCCGCTGGGATGCCAAGAAAGCCGTCATCCAGCAGGACTGCCAGTGGCCGGCGGAGCGCACAACCATCCGCGTCACGGAGTGCAAACAGCCCTTTGCCATGAAGCTGCGCGTGCCTTACTGGGCCACACAGGGCTTTGACATCCGCGTCAACGGCAAGAGCGTCTTTAATAATTCACAATTCACAATTCACAATTCACAATTAAGGCCACAGCCCTGCTCCTATGTCACCTTGCCCGTGCGCAGCTGGAAGAAGAGCGACGTGGTGGAAGTCATCATGCCCTTCACGCCCCACATCGACTTCGGTCCGGACAAGATGGAGGTGGCCGCCACCGGCAAGAATGAACCCAAGACACGCTTCGAACCCGAATGGTGCGGCGCACTCATGAGCGGCCCCCTGGTGATGTGCACCGAGGGCATACGCTCCTGGCAAGAAGCCAGCAAGCCAGTAGATGAACTGCTGGCCAGCACTGGCAGCTTCATCCCCGACTACGCTGCCGACCGCCACGTCACACACTACTTCCGCATCGCCGTCCCCGGCACACCCGTGCATGTGGCGGGCGAGGAAAACGGCGAGGAGGTGGATGTCACCCGCTTGCAGGAAGCCATGCAGATGGCCCGCAGCCGCCGCGATGCCCAGAACGCGTGGAACGAGATGGCGGTGAAGGTGCCCGAATACGCTCCGTGGGCCAAGCACGGCTTTGCGCGCCTGATGGAGCAGTTCGACCGCGCCCGCGCCCTCTTCGACGATGCCGACCGCGCCCACGACCAGCAGGCCATCGACGACATGACCACCGAACTCAACACCGCCCTGAACACCATGCGCCCCGGCAACCTACCCGAACTGGAGGACCTGGACGAGTTACTGCCCCTGCTGAACGATGCCAAACAGCGGAAAGAAACGGGAAATCAACGGAAAGAAACGGAAAAACAGCGGAAAGACGCGGAACGGACAGCGGCCAAGCTGCAAGAGGCCATCGAATATGCCGAAATGGTGGTGAAGTACGTCAGCGACGGCAGCGGCACACAGGACATGATCGACCGCGCCGTCAAACAGCTGAAGGCTGCAAAATAATCGTACCTACTCTCCTAACGTGTGAGCTGGAAGCGCATGTTGAAGCCGAAATCCTGCGTGATGGTGGGATAGGCAGAGGATGAAAGCAGAGGCTCGTTGCGCTGAAGGTCATAGTAGAGAGAGAAGGTGACATAGCGGCTCATGCTGTAGTCTGCGGCGAAGCTGAGTTTGAAGGCGCTGTTGCCGCTGGTGGCCTCGGAGAGCGAAGTCTGTATGTCGCGTGTGATGGCATCCTGATAACGCTGCGAGATATCCAGTCGCAGGTTCAAGTCATGCGAGAAACTGCTGCGCCCGCTGTTGCGGGCGTTGTTGTTACGGTTATTGCGGCCCGCTTGCTGGTCATCGTCCTCGCCGTTCTTTCCGCGTGCACTGTTGCGACGGTTCTTGGCCGATGCTTTCTGGGTGTTGCTCTTGCTGCCGAAGAGGCTGCCGATCTTGAAATCGTTGATCTTGTAGCCCATGCCGAAGACGATGTCGCTGGAGCAGGCCTCGTTGATCTGAGCCGAGGTCATGGAGAGGGTAATGACGCGCGTCTTGCGATACTCCAGCTTCAGCGTCATGTTGTTCTGCAAGGTGGCGTTGAGACCGATGAGCGGTGAGAAAGCCTCGTTGATGCTGACATTGGAGATGTCATACATCGACGACGGGACAAAAGTGCCCGTGGTGGCGTTCTGCACATAGCCCATGTCACTGCCACCCATGTATTCTATCCATGAGGAGAAGGTGTTGTAGGAACCCACGCTATAGATGCTCTTGTAGCCGTGGGTGAGGGTGAGGCTCTTCAGGTGCTCACGAATCCAGGGGAGGTTGGACAGCCCCTTGTAGGAGAAGCTCCAGTTGGGCAGCATGCGCGTGACGGCGGGGAAGATGTCGAGGGGCGAGCCCTTCATGTTGCCGCCGGTGTAGGCAGCGAGGAAGGCGGGCACCATCACGTCTGCGCTGTAGCGGTTCACCGTGCCGTTCTCGGGATTGAATGTGCCGTTCATACCCGTTCCCTTCGGGTATTCGGTGCCCATATAACGCTGCTCCACACGCTCCTGCATGATGTCCAGGCCTCGCTGGAACTCACGGAAAGTCTTGCTGTCATAGCCGTTGGCGGCATTGCCTCGGCTGGCGAAGGCGGTCTTGATGGAGATCGTGGTCATGTTGAAGGAACCCGTCTGCGTGGTGGGGTTGCCCGCGTACATATATTGTATGCTCTTGGCACGGTTGGTGGTGCGGCTGGCGTTGAGGTCAATCTTCAGGTCGGGCAGCGGCTCCAGAGTGGCCTTGATTTGCAGGTCTTCCATGGTGTTGGTGGTGGCGGGGGTGGCCACGCTGTCGCTGTTCATCAGCCAGCCACGCTCCTGTGCACGGTCGATGTAGCTGTCACCCACAAGGCCGAAGGCGAAATCGACACCAGGCGAGAAGACGCCCGACGTGCGTCGTTGCCCCAGCATGTCGCCTACATTGGGCCGGAAGCCGGGCAGAGCCAGGTTATAGGTATTGCGGTAGCTGACACTGACGTTGCGCAGCATCATCAGGAAGCGTGCTCCAGCCTGTGCCCATTGGTACCATTTCTCGTCTTCGAGTTTGGGTTTGGCGACGACGTTGACGCGGAGCTTGAGGGGGGTGGTTGAGGGTTGAGAGGTGGAATCGGATGGGGCGGATTTCCCGTCGGGTAAACCGCCGGGCACCGTCGGGCGCTGAGCGACGAGACTGTCTTTGGGGGTCTTTTCAGAGGCGGTGCTGGTGAATGCAGCCAAGAGGGTGGAATCGGTGGCGGCGAGGCTGGCGCGGATGATGCTGTCCAGATCCATCTCACTGCGGACGAGGCTATCGAGGGCCAGGGAGCGGCGTTGCAGACTATCGAGGGCTGCACTGTCGGCAGCGGCCAGCGCCTGCTTCATGGCTTTTCGCAGGTCAGACTCAGCGTCTTTGAGAACCTTTTGCAGTTCTGCCTCAGCCTGTTTGCGGGCTTTCTGTATCTTGGCTTCTGCCTCCTTCTGCTGGCGATCAGCCTCCTTCTTGGCGCGCTCGGCCTCCTTCTGCCGCTGCTTGGCGGCAGCCATCAATTGCTTGGAAGGATAGATCTTGATGGTATTCTCATCCACGCGCTTGTACTTGATGGCGTAGGCTTTGCCGTCCTCGGTTTTGGCGGTAACGGTGATGCGGTTGCTCTTCTGTCCGTGCTTGAGTTCCACGGCGGTGTCTGGCAGCACCACCTCCCCGGCAAAGCCCTTGACCTGCTTCTTCTGCTGGCTGGTGCCCTTGGCGTTGGTCTGCGTCTTTGCCTTGCTGGGATCATTGAGAGCCTTGAGGGCTGTGGAGTCACCGGCGGCAGCCTTCTTCTCGGCATCGGCACGCGCCTTGGCGGCGGCTTCCTCCTCCTTCTTCTTCGCCTCCATCTCCGTCTTCTTGGCCTGGTCCTTCTTCTTGGCCTCGCTCTTGACGGTGGATGCCGAGAAGCGTTTGTTGGCGTCCTTGAGGAAGGTAGAGTGGTTGTAGAGCGTCTCCATGTTCATCTTGCCGTTGATGTTGATGGTGCGCTGCGTGTTGATGGTGTTGCCGAGCGTACTGCCGTCCTCCAGCTCTGCACCACGTTTCCAGCTGTAGCTGCTCTGGTAGGACACATCGCTCGAAATCCAGTCGGTAACGGGTATCTTCTCGAAGGGCACCTTGTAGCTGGCCGTGGCACTCTGCTGGTAGTCGAGCGGCGTTCCCCATCCCTTGATGCTGTGCCAGACGCTGTCCTTCCAGGCGCTGTAGCTGTCGGGGTAGAGTTCCTTATTGACGGGCGTGTAGGGTTCCTCGATTTCGGCGTGCGTAGCACTCTGGAAGTTGAAGTGCAGCGCCTTTGTCAAGTCCCAGCGCAGTGAGAACTCGCGGTTCCAGAGGAACGAGGGCGTCCAGCGCACGGGAATGGCATCGGGCGACTCCAGGTTCTCCATGTCGCGCTCCTGTATCTCGTAGTAGGTGCGGACGATGTCGGTGTTGAAGGTGATGCTCTGGGGCGCAAAGCTCAGGTTCTGCGCCTTCACCAGGTCCAGCCACTTGGACTTGCCCTTGATGTTCTTGAAGGGTTCCCAAGCCTTCCAGTTGGGCGACCATGAATAGTTCATGCCTCCGCGCCATGTCTTCTCATATTCATAGACGGTGGTCTCGCCCTTGTTGATATTGCTGGTGTGGCTGTAGTTGAAGGTGAAGTTGGCGGGGTCATAGGGCATGGGGTGCTTCTTCGACTGGATGTTGACCTTGACGCCGCTGAAGCTGATGTTCTTGGTAGTCTGCTTGCGTGTGGTGAGGCTGGTGATGCTGTCCTTCTCATGGCTGGTGGGGGCGGCATCGAGGGCATCGGAGAGCAGCATGTCGGTGTCCAAGGGGTTGTACTTGGGCTTCACGGTCTCGCTGCCGTAGCTGTAATAGAACGGCACACTGACCTTGGCCTTGGGCGGCAGCAACTTGCCCAGATCCATCTGTGTGGTGATGTTGTACTCGTAGGTATCGTCGTTGCTGCGCTCGGAGACACTCTGCTCGATGCCTCCGAAGCCGGCACGCTCGATGTGCCCCTGCACGTTGACACTGCCGAGGTCAGAGAGCTGCACGTTCAGCGTGCCCTGTGCCGCCCAGCCGCCGTCGTTGGAGAACTCCTGCAGACGCAGCTCGTTGGCCCATACTTCCACGCTCTTGAGGGTGCGCCCGTTGTTGCGCACACCAATCATGATAGTCTTGACCTCACCCAGCGTGGGGTTACCCATCACCGTTATCTTGTTGTTCGGGCGGTCACTGTCAAACTCGCTGAACTCCTGGTTGTAGCTGGCATTGCCCAGGCTCTTCTCGCGGTTGCGGTTCTTCTTGAGGGCGGTGAACTTCTCCAGGTCGATGTCAATCATGTTCTCGGCGGGCCAGACGGCGCGCTGGGCCGTGGGGCTGTAGCGGTCATACTTGCCTTCGGGGGTGAGTTGCAGGGGCACCTCATACTCATAGAAGTTACTCTTATAGTCGGAGCCCACGCGCAGGAAGATGCTGGTCTCGCCGTCGCGCAGGTCGGTGACGTCGTTCATCAGGGCGTTGGCGTGGACAAAGAGCTGCAGGTGCTTGTACTGCCGCATGTCATAGTTGCAGTTCTTGAACACGGCGCGGGCATCGCCGGGAGCCAGGTTCTTGGCTATCATGGACAGTGCCTGCTCGTTCTGCTCCACAAGCTGCGTCTGTGCGGGGTCTGTGATGGGCGAGATGCCCGGCGGCAGCACGTAGTTGACGGGCTGCTTGTCACTATTCTCGTCGATGTTCACGGCCCCGACCTCCATCGTGCCGGCCATGGCGGGTGCCTTGCCGGGATAGAGGCTCTGCTCATACTGCCGCCAGTCTGCCTGCACCAGGTCGAGGGTGGCAAAGCGCAGGATGACAGGTTTCTCGAAGCCCGTCATATACATGCGGATGAAGCGGATAGAGGTGAAGTCGGTGATGCCTCCCACGGCGCGCTCATATTCCTCCAGCGGCACGCGGAACTGGAACCACCGCTCGGTGACGTCGTTGCGACCGTTGCGCAGCTTGGGCGTGATGCGGCGGATGTCGGAGATATAGTTGCGGCCCACAACGGTGTCGCCCGGATGGATGGAGATATGGTACTGGAAATACTTCTCGTACTCGTTGAGCGTGTAGTCCTGGTTGATGTCCTCCACGTCGGGACTGGTCTTGTAGGCCGTCTCGTAGCTCTCGGGCGAGTTGTTGGTGTCTGGCGAGTTGCCCTCGGGCAGGTTGATGCGCTTGTAGCGGTCGAGGATGCTGACGCGGTCGCGGTCATAGTCTGAACCGCGGTAGTAGTGGTAATCATCAGCGGCGGGGTCGGCGGCAATGCTGTCAAAGACCTCGGGCGACACCCGTCCCTGGATGGCAGTGAGAAACTCCTGATAGGCACCGAAGGTGCGCTCCTGCTCGCTGCTGAGGCCGTTGAGTCCCACGTCCTGTCGCGCCCGCGCGCCGCTTTCATTATTAAACGCATAGGTGACGCTGGTGGTGCTGGTGGGCACGCGCCCCCAGACGGTCTCGGCGTAGTACTGCGGATTCTCGTCGATGGGCAGACCGCTCTCATAGAACTTCTTACCGTCCTTGAGCACGTCCTCGCTGACCTCGCCCAGGTCGATATACAGCTCACCGCCATAGCTCTGGTCGTCGCCCGTGTAGATGAAGGGATCGAGCATCCAGAACTCAATGTACTCGATGTTCTGTGCCTCGAAGTCGGGGTTGTCGGTCTTGCGCATCATGCCGCCCCAGTTCTCCTTGGGATAGAGCAGCCGTCCCTGGGTGTCCAGGTTGGGGTTGAGGTTGTAGGCTCCGCGCTCGCTGGGATAATAGGCCAGGTTGAGCACGTTCAGCGAGGCGGCACCGCTATAGCTGTCCATGCGCTTGTTGGGGTATAGCTCGCGCTCATAGACCTCGCGGACATAGTGGTTGGAGAGTTGTTCCAGGTCGCCCTTGATGTGTGCGGGCGTGAGGGTACTGCTGCGGCGGGTGAAGATGGGGTCGATGTAGTACCAGGCCAGATGAGCGCGCTGGTAGCCGCTGCGCACGTCGTTGGTCATCTTGGAACCCTCGAAGGGATAAGGGACGCTGGATAGCATCCACGCCGTGGGCGAACTGATGCTCATGCGCGTCTTGGTGTTCTCGAAGTCGTCCATGTAGCTGGCTCCGCCCTGGATCTGCCCGTTCTGTCCGGCAATGAGCTGCGCAAAGTCGCCGCTGAAGCTGATCTGCGAGGGTGCGGTGAAGTTGAGCAAGGGGATGGCGTTCAGCGCGTTGGTGAGCCACTGGCTCTCCTTCTTCCAGTCGAGGTGCAGACCCCATAGGGTGTTCTTCAGCGGCTCGCTGCCCATGTTGACTTTGGTGGTCAGCGGCTGCTCGTTCAGGTACTGGAAGGTGCCGCCCAGCACCAGGTTCTTGGAGAACTCATAGTCCCAGTTGAGGCCCAGGAACGTCTTGCGCTGCATACCATACACGTCGTTGCTCTCCACGCTGGCGCTGATCTTGGTGCCGGAATCGATGAGACTCTGGTTGGTGATGGTGACGATACCCATCGAGTAATCCACACGGTAATCCACGTTCTCCGTCAGCTCCACACCTCCGCCGGTGACGTGCACACTGCCGGGGGCTATGTTGGTGGCTCCCAGGTCAATCTCGGCTCCGTTGGTGCCCTTGTAGCGGCCTGCCAGCAGGAACTTGTCCTGTTCGGCGTTCTGTTTGGCGATGGTCTTTGTGCTGTCATAGAGGGCGTCGAAACAGTACTTGTCGGCCACCGCGTCATTGCCGATCCACTGGCGCAGATGGTCGCCGAAGGGCTCTGCCACGGGGAAGATGATGCGTCCCTTGGAGATGGTGTAGCCCTCGACGTAGTCAAACTGTCCGTCGGAGTTGGAACGGTTGTTGTTGTCCAGACGGTCCAGGTTCATGGCGCGCAACAGCGGCGTGGCTTTCAGCGCGGCCTCGGGCAGATAAGTCTGATAGACACCGGCTGTGTCGTTCTGGTATTTGATGTCCAGGCGGAACTTCTCGCGCTGGGTGCTGGTGGCTCCCAGGTTGTAGATGTTCTTCATCATCAGCGGCCAGCAACCGTGGCGGGGTGAGTTGCTGGTGCTCTTCACCACTTTGACATAGAGGCTCTTGGTGTTGTCTGTGAGGTCGCTGGCGAACTCTCCCACCTGGAAGGTCTGGCCGTTGAGGGTATATTCAAAGGCGACGGCCAGCACCTCGTCGGGCTGCAGCTGGAAGTTCAGCGAGACATATCCGAGGGCCGCGTTGAGGGTGTATTCCGAGCTGGTGAGCAGGCGCGCACTCTGCAGCTTCTCATAGTCGATGCCGCCGTTGAAGCCCTCGATGGCATCGAGTACAGTGGTGGCCTGGCTGATGTCGCGGGCATCGGGGTAGTTCTGGTTGATCTCGTCGTAGAGTGTGTTGCCGCGGTTCTGCGGCTGGCTGGTGGCGGCGCTGGGGTGCCACAGCGGGTTGCTGATGTGCTGCACCTCGCCCAGGTCTGTGAACGCGATGATGCTGCGGTTGTTCTGCGTGGACGCATTCTTGTTTGTCACCCACAGCTCCACGCGTTTGAGTGTGATGCCGCTGGCGATGGTGGGCAGCGTCTTCATCCAGCGGTCATAGTTGTCGCGGAAGTAGTGGCTGAGCCAGAAGTGGCGGTTCTCCTCGTAATCGACGGCTGAGATCTCGTAGTTGGTGGTCTGCGAGCCGCCCTTGCTGCTGGCGCTCTTGCTGGCGGAGTTCTTCTGGCTCACCACGGCCTGCAGCTTCAACTTGCCGAACTGCACGTCGGTGCGCAGACCGAAGAGGCTGCTGACGCCCCGGATGAGCGTGCTGTTGCTGGGCATGGACACGTTGCCGGCCTCCACCAGCTTGATGATCTCGTCCTCCTTGCCGTCATACTTCAGCTTCATCTGCTGGGCATCCATGTCGAAGGTGGCATCGGTGTTGTAGTTGATGTTCATGTTCACCTTGTCGCCCACCTTACCAGTGACAGAGAGGTTGATTTTCTCGTCGAAGTCGAAGCCTACGGTCTTGCGGCGGCTGGCGGCCAGCGACGGGTTCTTGACATTCTTGATGTTCACGCCCATCTTGAGTTCGGCCGAGCCTTGCGTCTTGATGCTCACGCCGCCCGGACCGAAGATCTTCTCTGCCGGGCCCAGGTCGAAGTTCATGTCGGAGAAGTCGAACTTGTTCTTGCCGTCGCTCTCGTAAGCCTCCTGATTCTTACGGCGGTAATAGCTCTGCATGGACCGCCAGAGGCTCCACTGCTGGTACTGCTCAGGCGACATCAGGATGGGGGTGTCCAGGTAGCCGCCCTTGCCCAGCTTGGTGCCGATGCGGTAGTAGCCCGTCAGCGAGTCCATCTCCGCCACCTGCTTCAGGTTGTCGGGGCGGTGCAGACTCACCGCGGCGGTGTCCAGGTCCTCCACGGTCTCGGGCGTGGTGCGCTGGGGACGGACGCGCAGGGAATCGGCGGGAAGTTGAAAGTTGAAAGTTGAAAGTTGAAAGTCAGCTGCGCGCAGTTCGCCCCTTCCTCCATAAGCTGTGGCCAGCAAAATGAGGACAAGCAGATAACTGGATATGTATTGCCTGATATTCAACTTTTAACTTTCAACTTTTAACTTACAACTTTCAACTTTCAACTTACAACTTACAACATCTTCAGCGCCAACTTAATCACCCGCTCCACGGTGGCATCTGGCTCGGCACGCAGGATGCCGAAGACGGCCTTCTGCGAGGGAGCGGGCGAGAAGCCCAGCATGACCAGCGCGGCCACGGCCTCGTCCAGCACTTCCTTGTTGGCCATTACCGTTCCCGAGGGTTCTCCCGAGGTTCCCGCCACGGCGGCATCCAGCCCCAAGCCCACGATCTTGTCCTTCAGCTCCACGATGATGCGCTGTGCCGTCTTGCCGCCGATGCCCTTGGCCGACTTCAGCAGCCGCTCGTCGCTGCGCGAGATGGCATCGCACAGCTCGGCAGGGGTCATGGAACTGAGGATCACGCGGGCGGAGACGCCGCCTACGCCGCTGACGCTGGTGAGCAGCAGGAACAGCTCGCGCTCGGCCTTCGTGGCAAAGCCCCAAAGAATGTAGGCATCCTCGCGGATGCTCTCATAGACATAGAGCTTCACGTCGCCGTGCAATCCTTGGATGGCCGTATAGGTATTCAGGGTGATATTCAGTCCGTAGCCTACGCCGTTGGCGTCCAGGACGGCCTGTGTGGGAGTGAGTTCGGCAATGGAACCGCGGATGTATTCAATCATAATTCAATGATTTTGCAATGTTCTATCTACTAATGATTTTGCAATGTTCTATCTATCGACGATTGCGCCGCAAGCGCACGTCATACTTTTATTATAACGCGCGAATGCGCCCGTTATTGTGTGAAGGGACATAAAAATGGTCGACTCCAGACATGCGGACGTGAACGTGCGGATGTGACAGCCTTTACGTGCGGATGTAACAGCCCTTACGTGCAGACGTGACGGCCTTTACGTGCGGACGTAATGGCCTTCACGTTCGGACGTAAAATCATTCACATCAAGCGCAGTTGACAGAATGGCCTGAACAGCCTCATTGTTACAATGAATTATTTCTTACATTTCAACTCTTCAATTCAAGATTTATGATCCACATGAAACATCTATATGCAGTTGAATAACGGACATCAAATAAATCCGATTATTGATTGTGATTGGGTTATTTACGAGTAAAGATAACAGATAATGACAATGATAATTATATCAAATATTACAAGCCCATCAACGTTATATAACCTGTGTGCAAAACGTCAATTTATTTGACATAGAAGAACCTGAAGGGAACCTTGAACTCATCTGCTGAAGGAGTCCACTCAACAAAAAGAAATGACAGCTCGAAAGGCTGCGCTCATTTTTACTTTTATCTACAGTCGATTTGTTAATTTTTCTTAACAGGCCACATTTTAATCCCCTTATTGGAGGGTCGTAATGAAAAAAAGCCTTAAATTTGGCACGTCTTTATGCAAAAACTGGCATAAAAACAACCGAAAAACCGCTGACAAGCCCCCGAAACGGGGCGGGAAATCGTTAACAACAATTAACAACAATAAACTCTAACAATCTCAAATTCAATGTGTATGAAGAACCTACCTAGCACATTAGGCAAGCACAGTTTGCGCGCACTCTGTGTCTTGACCCTTTGTGGGCTTTCGTGGTCATGCAAGGACGAGTACAAGCTGGATGACGAGAAACCAGACTGGCTCAACTCAAGCATCTTCGAAGGCCTGGAAGAAAAAGGCAACTTCACTCAGTATTTGCGCCTGCTGCAAGACGAGGACGTCAATCCCAAGAACGCCCGTCCGCTGAAGGAAGTGCTCAGCCGCACGGGGTCAAAAACCGTGTTCGTGGCCAACGATGAGGCATGGGACGCTTTCTACAAGCGCAATGCCACGCTGCCTGCCGAGAACCCGTGGCACAACGCCACCAGCTACGAGCGGCTGTCGCAGGCACAGAAGAAGCTGCTCATCCACTCCTCCATGCTCAACAACGCCATCGTCATGGAGAACCTGGCCAGCTCCGACGGCTCAGGAACCACACGCCCCGTGCGCGGTGAATACATGCGCCGCTTCACCGACGTGATGCTCACCGACACCGTCACCCACCTCACCGGCAACCAAGTGCCCTACTCCTATGGCGACGAGCCCAACTACTGGACACGCTTCCGCCCCGAGAACGGCGGCAACGGGCTCTACATGGTGCAGGACTCCACGTCCAACATGATGCTCCACTTCACCGCCGAGCACATGTCCAAGCAGGGCGTGACAGACGAGGACTTCCGCATCTTCATGGGGCGCGAGCGCAAGACCAGCGACGTGCACATCTATGACGCGCTGCTGGAAGAGAAGGACCAGGCAACAGAAAACGGATATGTCAACATCACCGAGAAGGTGATCTCGCCGCTGCCCAACATGGCCGAGGTCATCCGCGCCAACGGCAAGACAAACATCTTCAGCCACATGCTGGACCGCTTCTCATTCCCCTACTATAACAGCTATGTGACAGAGGCATACAAGACCCTGCACCCGGAGTTCACCGACTCCATCTTCACCAAGCACTACTTCACCAAGCTGGGTCCCGGCCACGACGCCGTCCTCTATGGACCGCCGCCATCGGGCGGCCTCTTCCTCAACGGACAGGTGGCCCTGAAGTTCGACCCGGGATGGAACGAGTTCTATGCCGACCTGGACCGCCGCGCAGACATGGCCAGCATGTTCGTGCCCTCAGACGACGTCCTGTGGGACTACTTCTCTGAAGGCGGCGGCGGATGGCAGCTCATCCAGACCTACGCCACCAACCCCTACGCCGTGGTGGAGCGCGGAGACTATGACGCTCTGTATCACAAGATTGACGAGATTCCGCTCGCAACGCTGCAAGCCCTCATCAACGTCGTCATGTTCACCTCCTTCACGGGAAGCGTGCCCAGCAAGATGATTAAACTGCGCAACGACGCGCAGGAAGACATGTTCTCGCTGGAGGACAACAAACTCGTCAGCGAGGGAGGACACATAGACACCTGCCTCATGGCCTGTAACGGTGCCGTATATATTATGGATAAGGTATATGGACCGGCAGACTACACCTCCGTGGCAGCACCCGCATACATCAGCAAGACCAACAGAATCCTGTGGTGGGCCATCTATAACGGCAGCGTCGAGAACAAGGACCAGATGCACCTCAACTACTATGCCTACCTGAAGGCCATGAAGAGCCGATTCACCTTCTTCCTGCCCTCCGACGCAGCCATGAAGTACTACTACGACCCCGTGTCCTTCACCAGCAACCGCCCGCGCGTGCTCGAAATGTCCTTCCAGTATGACAACTCCGAGGCACTCTTCCCACTGACAACACGTCTGCTGAACTACAACCCGCTGACCGGCGAAATCGGCAATCCCTATAACAACGAGAAAATTGCCAACACCGACGTGGTCAACCGTCTGAAGGATGTCCTGGAGAGCCACACCATCGTGCACACCGGCAGCAACCCCATTGACAGCGAAGACGAATACTATGTCACCAAGAACGGCTCTGGCATCAAGGTGACACGCGACGCCGACGGCACCATCATCAAAGTGCAAGGCGGATTCCAGCTGGAGAACGAGCGAGACGGCATCATCGGCGGCAACGGACTCAACGCCATCGCCGTCACGGCCTCCAACACGCACAACCTGGAGAACGGACGCACATACGTCCTGGACGATGCACCCATCATCCCCTCCAGCAAGAGCGTATATGACATCCTCGTTGCACAAAAGGGACAGGACAACGACCCCTACAAGGGATTCATGGACCTCACCACACCGGAGGATAACATCATCAAGGAGTGTGGACTCGTGCCCGAGACCACACAGTCGAGCGCGCTCGAACGCATCCTCAACAAATACAAGACCTTCGTCAGCAAAGCACCCAAGAGCAAGGAAGTGGACTACAACGTGCAGTTCTTCAACAACTACCGCTACACCCTGTTCGTCCCCTCCAATGAGGCTCTGGCCGAGGCCAAGACCCACGGGCTGCCCACATGGGAGACCATCACCGAGGAGTATGACGCACTGCCCAACTACGAGGACGTCTGGCAGTACAGCGAATACCACCAGGAGTACTACGTCATCAACGACAACAAGCTGGATGCCAACGGGCAGGCCGCAGGAGACACCATCTTTGTGGACACCAGCAAGAAAGACCAGCACTGCTTCCTGCACTCCGACAGCCTGCGCATACAAGCCGAAATCACCTACCTGAACAACTTCATCAGATGTCACTTCCTCGACAACAGCATCTTCGCAGACAAGACCGAAGTCGCAGAGGCCGACTATGTCACCTCCAGCTATGACAGCGACCTGGGACTCTTCGTCAAGGTGCACTGCAAGCGCATCAAGGAAGGAGGAAAGACCATCCTGCAGGTGCGCGACGACAACGGCGGCGACATCATGACGGTGGACGACAACCTGCAGAACATCATGGCACGCGACGTCAACCTCACGCGTAACAGCACCAGCGTCACCGCCAAGAACCAGACATCCATGAACAACATCATCATCCAGGGCTCCAGCTTCTGCGTCATCCACCAGATCCCCGGCGTGCTCAAGCACACGGCCATGGTGAAGAACAAGCAGGGAGAGGATGTCTATTTCGACTTCAACGACACTGCAGCATGCAAGGCATATCTCCAGAAGCATGCTATCCCCGAGAACCTCAAAGACATGAAGCACTATGAAGAATAAGATTTTCAAACTGATACTGATGCTGGTCGTATGCCTCACAGCCACCACTGCCAGCGCACAGCAACGGCGCATCTCGGGTACCGTGTCAGATGACATTGACGTTATTCCCGGTGCCAACGTGGCCGAACGGGACAAGAACAACCGTATCGTCAGCGCCACCGTTACCGACATGAACGGTAACTTCACACTGAACATCAAGGACCCCAACAACATGCTCTCCATCACCTTCATGGGAATGAAGCCCTGGTCACAGAAGATCGGCAACGGAACCGTCTTCAAGGTGAAGCTGCAGGACAACACCAAGACCATGAAGGAAGTGGTCAAGACCGCCAAGCGCAAGAAGGAGTCGGGAGGACTCTCCATCCCCGTGCGCGAGCTGGCCGGTGCCACACAGACCTTCTCCATGGACGAGATGGAAGGTATGGCCTTCGAGTCTGTTGACCAGGCCCTGCAGGGACAGATCGCAGGTCTGGACATCGTGCAGAACTCCGGTAACCTCGGCGCCGGCACCACCATGCGCCTGCGCGGTACATCTACTATTAACGGTAACGCACAGCCCCTGATTGTCGTCAACGACCACATCTTCGAACTCCCGGAGGACGCACAGAGCATCAACTTCGAGGAAATGGACAACGAGGAGCAGTTCTCAACCCTCCTCAACGTCAACCCCGAGGACATCGAGAGCATCGAGGTGCTCAAGGACGCATCCACCGCCAAGTGGGGCTCACGCGGCGCCAACGGTGTCATCGAGATCAAGCTCCGTCGCGGTCACCGCGGACCCACCAACGTCACCTTCTCCTACCGCTTCAACGGCACCTGGCAGCCCGACGGCTACAAGATGCTCAACGGCGACGAGTACACCATGATGCTCAAGGAGGCCTACTACAACCCACAGCAGATTGCCACCGACATCCTGGAGCTGGACTACAACACGGAGTATCCCTACATCTACAACCACTTCAGCCATAACACAGACTGGATCAACGAGGTCAAGCAGTTCGGTAAGGAGCACAAGTACTACGTCACCCTCTCCGGCGGCGGCGAGAAAGCCACCTTCCGCGTGTCGGCCGGCTATGACAAGAGCACAGGCTCCATCATCGCGCAGAAGCTCGACCGCTTCACCACGCAGACCGCCCTCGACTACTGGGTCAGCGACCGCATCAAGTTCCAGTCAAACATCGGCCTGACATTCACCACCAACTACAAGAACTACGGCAACGACATCCTCGGACGCGCCATGAACGCCATGCCCAACATGAGCATCTGGGAGTATGACGCACAGGGCAATCCCACCGGCAACTACTTCAACATGCTGCCGCTGGCTGCCACCGTCAGCGGCCGGGACGCTGTCAGCGATGTCAACGACGGCACCAAGACCAGCTGGCTCCTGCGCGACATGTTCATGAACGGCAACCCCGTGGCACGCGCCTACAACGCATGGAACAAGGAACGCCAGTACAACCTCACACCGCAGTTCAACCTGGAGTACAAGCTCTTGGGCACCGACGATGACCACACGCAACTCACCTACCGCGGCGACGTGCAGCTGAACATCTACAACACCTCCAGCGACGACTATATCCCCAGCGAACTCACCACCATGGACTGGATATTCGGCGGCGACTACGGATGGAAGTGGGACAACACCGCACACAGCAACAACCGCAACCAGGTCAGCAACAGCGAGTACAAGAGCATGGAGTTCACCACCAGACATGACCTCCAGTTCTATCCCAAGTTCCGCAACGAGGACCACACCGTCAGCGCGCTCCTGCGCTGGGAGATGGCCAACGGACAGTCCAGCACGCAGAACACAGGCCTGTGGAACGTCCCCAACGGCATCACAGACCCCACCGTGGTGGCACTGCTGAACGCTGCCGGAGCCGGCAACAACGAGTGGCGCAACACCAGCTTCTTCGGACAGGTGCACTACTCCTACAAGTCCAAGTATAACATCGATGCCAGCCTACGTGCCGACGGCTCCACCGCCTTCGGAGCCGGCAACAAGTTCGGTTACTTCCCCTTCGTGGGTCTGCGATGGAACATCATCGACGAGGGATTCATGAAGTGGAGCCACAAGTTCCTGAGCATGCTCGCCGTGCGTCCCACATGGGGTGTCACCGGTAACACCGGCGGCGGCGGATATAACCAATATAATAAGTACGCGAGCGCGGGGTATTATAATGGACACTCCGTGGTCAAGCCCGAGAACCTCTCGCTCTCCAGCATCAAATGGGAGAAGACACGCAAGCTCAACCTCGGCTTCAACCTCGGTCTGCTCGATGACCTGCTCCAGTTCGAGCTCGACATCTATGACCACAAGACCACCGACCTCATCATGAACAACATGCGCATCGCATCGGCCAACGGCTTCAGCAGCCTCTCCAAGGTCAACGCCGGCGTCATGCGCAACAAGGGTTGGGATCTCAACTTCCACAGCGGATGGTTCGCCAAGGTGGGCAAGTTCCAGATGAAGGTGCGCGCCAACGTGGCTCAGAACTTCAACGAGGTCGAGGAGATGGACCCCCTCATCCTCGAGAGCCTCAACGGCAGCGAGACCAACCAGCCCGGATACATCGACGGCAAATACAACCTGGACTACCACCAGCGCGTGCAGATCGGCAACGCACTGGGTTCCATCTACGGCCTGAAGTACAAGGGCGTCTATAAATATGACTATGACCACAACGGCTTCACCACTGCCTCCATCGCTGCCTACGGCTATGCCGAGGAAGGACAGACGGGCTACGATGCCAAGGGCAATGTCATCAACACCGCCGCCGCCGCCATGCACCGCGGAGACGTGGCCACATGCCCCATCGCCTACGATGCCGACGGCAACATGCTCACCGACAAGCAAGGCAACCCGCTGCCCATGTACTACTGCTACAACGAGACCTACAAATACCAGTTCCAGGGCGGTGATGCCATCTACGAGGACATCAACCACGACGGACAGATCGACCGCTATGACATGGTCTATCTGGGCAACTCCAACCCCACATGCAACGGCGGTTTCGGCTTCACCATGAAGTATGAGCGCCTGCAGTTGGTAACTGGCTTCAACTTCCGCGTCGGCAACCAGATCGTGAACCTGGCACGCCGCGACGCAGAGTCCATGGTCAACAACTCCAACCAGAGCTTCGCCACCACATGGCGCTGGCGCAAGAACGGCGACGAGACCGTGGTGCCGCGTGCACTGAACAACTCACGCATCACCAGCTACAACTCGCTGCCCAGCGACCGCTATGTGGAAGACGGCGACTACCTGCGTCTGCAGTACATCCAGTTAAGCTATGACTTTAACCCGAAGATGCTGAAGAAATACGGTATCCGCAACCTCAAGCTCTACGCTTCTGTCAATAACCTCTGGTGCTGGACCAAGTACACCGGTGTTGACCCCGATGTCAGCCCCCAGGGCTACTCCGTGGCCAAGGATAACAACCGCACACCGCGTTCGCGTTCGTTCACCGCAAGTATCAACCTTGGCTTCTAAATCCCACGCAACATGAAAAGATTCACATTCATCAAGAACATAGCACTCATGGCCGTAGCGGCCATGGGAGCCACCTCCTGCTCAGACTGGCTCACACTCTATCCACAGGACCGTGTCGTCGAAGAGAACTTCTGGGAAGACAAGAACGACCTCGAAGGTGTGCGCTACGCTGCCTACCAGCAGATGTGCAACACCCTGGAGAAACTCATCATCTGGGGAGACCTGCGCTCCGATGCCTACAACATCAACCCCGCCATCACCAGCGAGGACAAGAGCTTCGTGGTCTTCCAGAACATCACAGAGGCCAAGCTCGACTCCACCATGACACACTATGACTGGGGAAGCGTCTATACCACCATCAACTTCTGCAACAAAGTGCTGCAGCACGGAGAAGAGGTACTGGAGAAGGATGCACAGTTCACACGCACGGAATGGAACGAGCTCAAGGCTGAGATGACAGCCCTGCGCGCACTCAACTATTTCTACCTCCTGCGCGCCTTCAAGGACATCCCCTACACCACCCAAGTCATCAACACCGACGAAGAGGTCATGGACTACCCCGCCACCAACCAGCTGGCAGTCCTCGACACCCTCATCGCCGACGTCCGCGCCGTGGCCGGGAGAGGGCGCAACCGCATCATCAATACCGAGGGCGACTTTGAAGACAGCCACGGACTGATGACCAACGCCGCCATCTACTCCGTCCTGGCAGAGATGTACCTCTGGCGCGGAGCCTTGCGCGAGGGACGCGGATTCAGCCGTGCCATCACAGACAAGGACAATGACAGCTGCATCTTCTACGGACAGAAAGCACTCGACGCCCTCAAGACACGCAATGACCTGGCCAGCACCTACGGTTCTGCCAGCATCCAGACCAAGGACTTTGAGAGCGGACTGAACAATGCGCAGCTGATTGTCAACCGTGACATGGCCACCACATACAATGCCAAGAACAGCCCCGACGTGGATGCCTACGACTACATCTTCGGCTCGGCAAGCTCCAGGACCGGCAACAGCTACAGCAACAGCATCGAGAGCATTTTTGAGCTGGAATTTGACTCGCACGACAACCGCAAGAACGAGGTCGTCAACAAGTACTACGGTCAGGCCCAGGACGTGTTCTTTGCCGTCAGCTACAACGGCGTGGCCAATGCCTATGGCAACGATGCCAGCACGCTCATGCCGCGTGACAGCCGCATGTGGTACAGCTGCCAGAGCAACATCTCCAATTCCAGCTCCAGTAGCAGCGCATCGACCGAGCTACAGTCACCCTACATGCTCAAATGGACGGAATGCACCTTCACATACAACCAGAACAAGAATGCCGTCTTCACACGATGGAGGTCCTCGGATTTCCATAACTGGATCGTCTATCGCATGACAGACATCATGCTCATGATGGCAGAAGCACACGCTTGCCGCGCACAGGCCAACAACGCCAACGACCCCGACATGAAGCTCTGCAAGAGCATCGTCGATGCCATCCACAAGCGCTCCGCCTTTACCGACAAGAGCGTGGAAGCCACACTGCCGGCACCCTCAGCAGGAACCAGCGGGCGCGAGAACTACATCAAGTTCGTCATGAGCGAACGCATGCTGGAACTCATCGGAGAGGGAAAGCGGTGGTTTGACCTCGTGCGCTATGCCGAACGCTTCGCCATGGACCAGATCAAGATCGACACCGACACCACCGGTGCCGTGGTGCTGGACGAGAACGGCTACCCCGTCTATGACAAGGAAAGAAAGGCCGGCAACGATGTGGCCATCCTGCCCGACCCGCGTGAGCCGCAATATGTCGATGGCACCATGGGCGTGCGCAAGATGATCACAGACTATCTGTCAAAAGCCTATCCCACCATCGAGCAGACCCTCAAGAACCGCATCAAGAACCGCTACGGCCTCTACTGCCCCATCTACTACATGGAGAAGAAGGCCAACCACAACCGCATTCCACAGAATCCGGTCTGGGACCGCGAGAAATAACATCATATCATTGAACTTACACGTCTGACAACAATGGACATTCACGCTTTCCTGCGGACACTCTCACGGCTGGCACCCGCCCTGACGGCACTCTGCCTGTCGGTGGCCTGCACAGAGGATATAGACATGAGCAACCGCTACACCTTCACCGAGGAGACCATGCTCAGCTATCTCCAGAAGCAGCCGCAATACAGCCAGTACGTGAACCTGTTGGACTACGTGCCCGTCAGCTCCGTCTCACAGTCAACCATCGCACAGCTGCTCTCGGCCAGAGGACACTATACCTGCTTCGCGCCCAACAACGAGGCCATCCAGCTTTACCTGGACAGCCTCCAGCGAAAGGGTATCATCCCACAGGCATCATGGGACGCATTCCCGTCGGAAAAGGTCCTTGACTCCATCCGCAAGGTGATTGTCTATAACAGCATCATCGACGGAGGAGACTACATCACCTACGAGACAGGAACCTTCCCCCTGAGAGATAACGAGGAATTCGCACTTGCCAACATGAATGACCGCAAGCTCAGTGTCATCCGTGCCAAGCACAATTCCGACTCCATCTTTATCAATGGAGAGGCACTCGTATCTATGAAGAACCGTGACATCGAGGTCATCAACGGCCGCGTGCACGAGGTCGAGAATGTCATCGCACCCAGCAATGACACCATGCGCGACATGCTTCAGAAATGGGCCAACGGGCAAGGCAGCGGCTACAGCGTCACGGCCAAGCTCATCCTCGCCTGTGGACTCGCCGACACCCTTGCCGCCGTGCGCGACGAGACATGGGAGGAGCTCTACCAGACAGGACAAGTCAAAGACCTGCCCAACCACACCAGTTTCGGGCAAGCCGGCTCACTGCCTCAGCACCGCAAGTACGGATTCACACTCTTCGCGGAAACAGACTCCCTCTGGCAGCAGCTCCTGGGCAAGGAAGCCAAGGACATCACTGTTGCAGACGTCAAGCAATACCTCATTTCTTCCGGTGCCTTCACCGACGAGGGCACGACCACCGACGACCAGTTCGACAGCAAGGACAACATCCTCAACCAGTTCGTCACCTACCACCTCCTGCCCATGCGTATCAGCCGTGACAAGCTCGTCGTGCACTACAACGAGAAAGGCTACAACTACAAGTCCAGCGAGAACTACACCATTGCCATCTCCGACTTCTACACCACCATGGGCAAGCCCAGGCTGATGAAACTCTATGAGAGCCGCGAGAGCGAGGGGGTGTTCATCAATCGCTTCCCGGTACTGCGCAACGGACGCGGACGCTACTCCGTGGAACATGAGAACCGCAATGACTATCATGAAAGCGGATTCTTCCAGGACCTGCACGGTCACAGTTTGAGAGCCGATGAGAACGAGGGCATCAAAGTCCTCAGCCCCTCCGACGCAGGCACCTCTGGCGAAACCATCCTCAACGGCATCGTCTATCCCATCCAGCACCTGCTGGTGTGCACAGAGAATGTCCGCACACAGATGATGAACCAGCGCATCCGTATTGACGTGGCCACCATGTTCCCCGAGATGCTCAACAATGACATCCACGGCAACAAGGTCGTCTATACCGAAGGTGCCACCAAATGCCGCGGCATTCCCGTCAACTACCCCTATCTGGCCGACGTGGAGATGCAGGAAGGCACCATGTTCTACTACCTCTCGGGTCTCGACTGCGGATGGTGCAACATGGAAGCCGACGAATTCAACATCATCGGCAAATATGAGTTCACCATGAAGCTGCCGCCCGTGCCCAAGGCCGGACACTATGAGCTACGCTTCGGCGTCGCCACCGGTTCCCAGGTGCGCAGCATGGCCCAAGTCTATTGGGGAGACAACAAGGAGTACATGCCGGCCTACGGCATCCCCATGGATCTCCGCCAGAGCGGCCTCTACCGCCGCACACCCGGCAAGACTGAGGAGTACAGCATCGGCTGGGAAGAAGACATCGATGACGAGGAGTACAACGACGAGGTGACCAAGCGCATGAGGAACCAGGGCTTCATGAAAGCTCCTGAGTCCTGGACAGCCAAACTGGGAAGCACAGAGACAGTGCGCTCCTACGAGTACATCACCCGCCGCATCATGGTCAGTGCAGACATGGAACCCAACAAGAACTACTACATCAAGTTCAAGTCCGTCCTCGAGAGCGACACCCGAGAGTTCTACATGGACTACATTGAATATGTGGCCAAGGAAGTCTATGACAACCCCGAAGAAAGCGAGGATATCTGGTAATTCAATCAACTTTATATCATCAACCAAACGAATACTATGCTACGCAAACATCTCAATCAGCTCCTCCAGTGCAGCGCCATGGCCATGACGGTCCTGTCCACCCTTGCCGCCTGCACAGAGGAGATCGACAAGAGTGCCCGCTATACCTTCACCGAGGAAACCGTGCTCTCCTATCTGGAGAAGCAGGAACGCTTCAGCGACTACGTCCGCATGCTCGGTGAAGTAAACATCAGCAACCAGTCCGAATCCACGGTGGAACAGCTGCTGTCGGCGCGCGGACACTTCACCGTCTTCCCGCCGTCCAACGAAGCCATACAGCTCTATCTGGACACCCTCCAGCGGAAAGGCATCATCACCACTGCCAGCTGGGACGGCTTCCCGAACGAGAAGACCAAGGACTCCATCCAGAAAGTCATCGTCTATAATAGCATCATCGACGGCGGCGACGACCGTTACTTCGAGACGGCCAACTTCCCCACCAGCGACAATGACGAGTTCCCCCTCCCCAACATGAACGACCGCAAGCTCAGTGTCACCCGGTCCAAGATCAACCCGGACAGCATCTTCATCAATGGTGAATATCCCCTCAGCATGGAGTGCCGCGACGTGGAAGCAATCAACGGCCGCATCCATGAGGTCACCGAGGTCATCGCCCCAAGCAACGACACCATGGCCGACCTGCTCAAGCAGTGGGCCGAAGAGGGACACCAGTGCTTCACCGTGGCCGCCAAGCTCATCCTGGCCTGCGGCCTCGAGGACACCCTGCGCGCCGTCCGCGACGAGACATGGGAATACCTCTATCAGACTGGACAGGTGAAAGACATCAAGGACCTGGAGACCGAAGGTTCTGGCACGGGCAAGATTCCCGAACACCGCAAATACGGCTTCACCATCTTTGCCGAGACCGATGGTTTCTGGGAAAGGACGCTGAACAAACCCGTGTCCGAGATCACCGTGGAGGATGTCAGAGACTACATCACCGGACTGAACCTCATCGAAGGCAAGGACGACGAGAACTACAAGGACGAGAAGAACATCCTCAACCAGTTCGTCACCTACCATATCCTGCCCGAACGTCTCACCCGTGACAAGCTTGTCATCCACTACAATGAGTTGGGCTACAACTACGCCAGCTCAAAGACCTACACCGTGGCCACCGAGGAGTTCTACACCACCATGGGCAAACGCCGCCTCATCAAGCTCTATGAGAGCCTGGAGAGCAAGGGCATCTACATCAACCGCTTCCCCGTCCTGCGTAACGGACGCGGAGAGTTTGCACCGGAGAAGCTGAATATCAATGACTACCATGAGACGACCCCTTCCACCTTCCTGCCCCTGCGCGGCACCTACACCAGGGACACCGAGAACGAGGGCATTCCCGTGGGAGCCAACGACTCTGTCAACGTGACAGAGAACGTCCTCAATGCCATGGTCTATCCCATCGACCAACTGCTCATCTACACAGACAACGTGGCCACACAGCTCAAGAACCAGCGCATCCGCATGGACCTGGCCAGCTGTCTGCCCGAGATGATGAACAACGACCACCGCGGACGCCGCACGGCCTACCCCACCGGTCACGCCCGCAACCGCGGCTTCCCCACCAACTACAATTACTTCGAGAACATCGACATCAAGGAGGGCACACGCTTCTTCTACCTCAACGGTCTGGCCTGTAACTGGCTGAACTGGCAGGGCGACGAGTTCAACATCGTGGGCATCTATGAGTTCACCATCAAGTTGCCGCCCGTGCCCAAGGCCGGTCACTATGAGCTCCGTCTGGCTATCCAGAGCAACTCCAGCTGGCGCGGCATGTGCCAGGTCTATTGGGGCGAGAACAAGGACTACCTGCCCGCTGCCGGCATCCCGCTTGACATGCGTCTGGCAGGCACCTACCGCAACATCAGCGGCACGCAGATTGCCGACAACACCGTGGGTTGGGTGGCAGACACCGGAGACCCCGAAGTCGATGACGAGACCGACAAGAAGATGCGCAACAACGGTTTCATGAAGGGTCCCAACCATTACAGCGCCACCCCTGGCAGCAGTGATGCCATGCGCAACAACCAGTTGAAGCTGCGCCGCATCATGGTCAGCGAGGACATGGATCCGGACAAGACCTATTACGTCAAGTTCAAGTCCGTGCTCGAAAGTGACACCAGGCAGTTCTACATCGACTACATCGAATATTGCGCCAAGGAAGTCTATGACAACCCCGAAGTAGGCGAAGACATCTGGTAATGACTCATACAATAAAATCTAAACAATATGGATAAACAATCTTTTTCAAGCATCATCCGCACCAGCCTGCTCGCCGCAGCCCTCGCTGTGACGTTCACGGCCTGTGAGGATGACCACTTCACCGTGAACGACGGTGGAGGAACGGGCGCTAATGCCACCCTGACGCTCTGGGAGCAGATCCAGGCCAACCCAGACCTGCAGCGGTTCCGCGACATCGCCGAGAAGACACCCTATTTCAAGGACGAAGGCCATCCTGTCAAGGGCTACACCTTCGCCGACGTGCTCAGCGGGACACAGAACCTCACCGTCTTTGCCCCCACCAACAGCGCCTTGAGTGAGACCGCGTACAACGACTACCTGACCATGCTGCAAGGCTCCGTCTCCGACCAGTATGACGTGTTCCTCCGCCTCGTGGGCAACCACATCGCCCGAAACCGCTATGCCGTCACCGGCACGGGGGCAGAAGACCTGGTGCTGGTCAACGGCAAGCGCGCCACCTTCAGCGCCAAGGACAGCACCTTCAAGAGCAACAAGCTCTCTGTGGTCAATATCCCCGCCACCAACGGAACGCTGCACAAGATGAACCAGCTCGCACCCTTCGCCTACAATGTCTATGAGTATATCAAGGCCCACGGCGATGAATATGGCAGGCTGCGTGACTGGCTCGTGGCACATGACACCCTGTACTTCGACTCGGACCTCAGTGCCGAGGGCGGCTCCGATTCCGACGGAAACCCCATCTACGTCGATAGCATCTACAGCCGTGAGAACGTGCTCTTCGGGCACACCTATACCAAGCGCGGCGAGGAATGGGTGATGAACTTGAGAGGGCTGGGTGGCAATCTGGAGCGCGAGGACAGCATCTGGGCCATGGCACTGCCCACCGACGCGGCCTGGGACAACGCATGGAATGCCATGAAGGACTACTATGACTATGCCGAGACCTATATCGACAAGGACAAAGAAGATGCCGGCACCAGCAACCAGAACTTCGGCGGCAGCCCCGACTCTCTCCGCAACCTCGCCCTCAGCATGGATCTGGCCTCACCCCTGCTCTTCAATGCACGTCTGCAGCTGGAGACCCCCGAACACAAGGGCTTCTGGACGGCAGAACAGTTCAAGGACACGCCCATGAACAAACTGTTCAACGCCCGCACAGACACCTTCACGGTGGACCGCAACGCCACATCAGATGTCAAGGCACTCCTCTTTGGCGGCGCCACTCCCACCGAAGTGTCCAACGGCCTTGTTTATCAAGTCAACCAGTGGAACTTCTGGGACACCTACCGTGCCAAGGACGTGGAGGTGAAGCTGAACTCCACCTATATCTTCGGAGCCAGCACCAACACCAACAACAATGCCGCCTGGGTTGACTTCAACAATGCATCGGCCTTCGTCACAGACAGCCTCTTCGGCGCCATCAGCACCGATGAAATGACCAGCAAAGTGGGATTCATGGCCATCTACAACACAGGTACTGCCAAATCCAGCATGAGGTTCCAGCTCACAGACAAGGAACGCAACAATCAGGTGCTCAGCAATCTGACCTACGATGTCTATGTGGTCATGGTGCCCTCATTCTACGGTGACCAGTCACAGTGGGACAGCCTCACTGTCGTGCCCAAGAAGAACAAGTGTTCGCTCCAGATCCAGTACAACGACGGCACAGTGAACGCCAAGGGTATTGTGCAGGAGCAGAAGAGCCCGAAGTGGGAATGGACATACAATGGTGAGAAGGTCGAGACCATCCTCATCAGCGGTGAGAACGGCTTTGTCTTCCCCAAGTCCTACAAGAACATCAGCCGCTCCTATCCTGTCATGACCATCGAGTCCACCGCCAGCAAGAAGGAGACCGACGCTGAATACCAGCACACGCTCTATATAGACCGCATCATCTTTAGGGCCAGAAAAAATTAACGCGTATGTTGACCATCAAAATCACTGAAGACATGAAACAAAGATTCAGTCATTCCATCATAGACGGTGCCCTCCGCTCCGGACTCTGCCTGGCTCTGCTGGCAGTACTGGGCACCGCACCTGTCATGGCTCAGGACGATGAGAGCGATGATGCCTCCGAGGAGGTCGTCGCCCGCCGTGTCATCAAGAAGCCAAAGAAGAACTATCCCACGAAGTCTGTGAGCGGTGTCGTCACCGATGCCGCCACGGGTGCACCCATGGGCGGTGTGCGTGTGCAGGCGTTGCAGCTGCCACAGTACTCCACGCTCACCGAGGAGAACGGCTCCTACAAGCTGGACATCCCCACGTTCTGCGACGTCCTCCTCATCGACGCTCCGGACTACAACCTGCTGCAGGTGCCTGTCAAGGGTTCCCAGGTGGGTGATGCCCGTCTGCTGGCCAACAAGTTCCGCGGCTACTACACCGACGGCACTACCATCACCAGCCAGCGCACGGTGGCCATTGACGAGACCAGCTCCCTCAGCATAGAGACCGACATCCAGAACCTCCTCGAGGGCGATGTCCGCTCTGTCAGCCGCAGCGCGCTGCCCGCCCAGGGAGCCTACTTCACCATCCGCGGTGTCAACTCCATCAACGCCAACGCCCAGCCCCTCATCATCCTGGACGGCAACATGATCGACCCGGAGTATGAGCGCACCAGCCTGCACGAAGGCTTCTACAACAACATACTCTCCGGCATCGACCCCGAGAACATCGCCAGCGTGCGTGTCCTCAAGAACGGAACCGCCCTCTACGGTGCCAAGGGTGCCAACGGCGTCATCATCATCGACACCAAGCGCGGCCACAGCATGGCCACAAAAATCAATGTACGCGTGTATGGCGGCGTGGAACTGGCTCCCAGCAAGCTCGACATGATGGACGGCAACAACTACCGCCGCTACCTCAGCGAGCTGGCCGGAACCATCAAGGATGTGCGCGAGAGCAAGTCGGGCTCGCTCTCACAGTTCACCTTCCTCGACGACAACCCCCAGAGCTATTATCATGACATCTTCCACAACAACACCGACTGGCAGAAGGACATGTATCACACGGCCTTCACACAGAACTACAAGGTCAGCGTGGAAGGTGGCGACGACATCGGCATGTACGCCCTCTCACTGGGCTACACCAACGGACAATCGACGCTCAAGGGCAATGACTTCAGCCGCCTGAACCTGCGCTTCAACACCGACCTCAAGGTCTTTGAGAAGGTCTATGCCGGCCTGGACATCGCCTACAACCAGACGGCCTACGACGTGCTGGACAACGGCTGGAGCGAGAACTATGACATGCAGAACATCGGTTCCACCAACGTCCTCGGTGTTATCAGCGCACCCTTCCTCTCGCCCTATTCCTACTATCACAACGAGACCACAGGCCAGCTGGCCCTCTCCGAGGAGTATGCCGGTAAATATGCCAAGAACAACGGCACCGGCAAGTGGATCCAGAACCCATTCATCTTCCCGCGTGCCCTGGGCATCAACGAGAGTCTGCGCAACCCCTACTGGATTATCCAGAACGGCGACGGCAAGAACAAGAACTATGCCGAGCTCACTCAGATCAGCATCAACTTCTCTCCGCGCTATCAGATCACCAAGCAGCTGTCTCTCTTCGACCGCTTCAACTACACGCTGAACCGCAACAATGAGAAGTACTTCCTGCCTATCGCCGGTGCATCGCCCTATCAGCTCACCGACCTCGGCAACATCACCTCCGTGCTGAAGTCACAGTTCACCAAGGAGACTACCATCAACAACGACTTCCGCATCGAGTGGGGCAACACCTACGGTGCCCACACCATCGACGCCTTCGCCGGCTGGCGCTATAACAACTACAGCTACAGCTACAGCTACATGCGGGGCTACAACAACGAGAACGACAAACTGCCCAACATCTCCAAGAACATGCAGTATGTCAACTACGGCGGCACCAAGGACAACTGGATTGACATGGCCTACTACTTCAACGCCGACTACAACTACAAGAACCGCTACTTTGCACAGGTCACAGCCTCGGCACAGGCCAGCAGCCGCTTCGGCAAGGACACCAAGGACGGCATCAAGGTCGGAGGCGTCAGTTGGGGGTTCTTCCCCAGTGTGCAGCTGGGATGGCTCATCAGCAGCGAGCCCTGGTTCAAGACCGGACGCGCCATCAACAACCTGAAACTCACCGCCGGCTTCGACCAGAGCGGTAACGACGGCATCGACTACTACGCCGCCCGCACCTACTGGGAGAGCGTGCAGCACACCGAGAACACCGTGGGTTTGGTGCTCAAGAACATCGAGAACACCAGCATCCAGTGGGAAACCACCTCACGCTTCAACGTGGCACTCAGCGGCTCCTTCCTCGACAACCGCCTCAATGCCGGCATCGACCTCTTCTGGAGCACCACCGACAACCTGCTCACCATGAAGGATCTCGACTACATCGCCGGCGTGGGCAAGTACTGGACCAACGACGGACAGCTGAAGAACCGCGGCTTCGAGGTGCACGCCAACGCCGCCATCATCAACAAGAAGGACTGGAAGTGGGAACTCGGTGCCAGCATCGGCCACTACAACAACGAGATCACCAAGCTGCCCGCCACCAACGTCATCGAGCAGAAGGACATCAACGGCAACGTGACCAACACCATCTGCGGCTACACCTCCAGCATCTACGGCGAGAAGAACATCCTCACCGCCGTGGGCTACGCCGCCGGCACCTTCTTCGGATGGCAGACAGACGGCGTCTTCGCCAACGATGCCGAGGCTCGCGCCGCCGGCAACAATGACTACCTGAAGTATCCCACCGGCATCAAGGACGACCCCTATCGCAACTTCCAGGCCGGCGACGTGCACTTCATCGACCAGAACGGCGACGGAGTCATCGACGAGAGTGACAAGGTGGCCATCGGCAACCCCAACCCCGACATCTTCGGCAACATCTACACCAGCCTCAACTGGAAGAACCTCCGTCTGGATGTCAACTTCAAGTACTCTCTCGGCAACGATGTCTATAACTACCAGCGCTCCATCATCGAGGGCGGCAACACCACCTACAACCAGACCGTGGCCATGCAGAACCGCTGGACCTACGAGGGACAGCGCACCGACATGCCCAAGGCATGCTACATCGACAGCGACGACTGGCGCGACAACGAGCGCATGTCCGACCGCTGGATCGAGGACGGCAGCTATCTCAAGCTGAAGAACGTCCGCCTCACATGGAACCTGCCCATCAGCAACGAGTGGCTGCAGGGCCTCCGCATCTGGGGCGAAGCCAACAACGTGTTCACTCTCACACGCTACTACGGAGTTGACCCCGAAATCTCTTGCCGCAACAGCAGCCTCTATCAGGGCATCGACACCGGCATGCTCACCCTCGGACGCAGCTTCAACATGGGCGTAACCATCAACCTCTAATTCGACATCATGATGAAAAAGAATATCTTTTCCCTCCTCTTCCTCGCCCTGGTGGCCGGCTTCACCTTCACGTCCTGCGAGGACATGCTCACTCCTGACATGGACCGTCATGACGAAGTAGATCAGATTGCCGCAGACACACTCTATTCCTACTGGGGCATCCTCAAGGGGCTCCAGGACATCGCCGAGCGATATGTCATCCTCGGCGAATGCCGCGGCGACCTCATGGCAGGCACGCAGTATGTCAGCGACTCCATCAACGCCATCCTCACCTTCGGCAGCGATGGCGACGCCAGCGACGGCGCCTGCCGCTACCTCAAGGCCAGCGACTTCTATCACATCATCAACTCCTGCAACGTGTATATGGCACAGTGCGACACCCTGCGCACAACGGGCACCAACCAGAGCATCATGCTCAAGGAATATGCCCAGGTCGCCAGCATACGCGCATGGGTCTATCTGCAGCTCGTGCTCACCTACGGCCGCGTGCCCTACTTCGACACGCCGCTGCTCTCCACGGCCGATATCGACAACTTCTGGAGCAATGTCAACAAGTGGGTGACAGCAGACGACCTGGCAGAGACAGATGCCGTCCGCAAACTCGAGGAAGTGCGCTCTGTGCCACAGCCAGACTATGGACGCTACGGGCGCACCACCACCATCGCCTACGCCAGCCAGTGCATCTTCCCCCAGAATCTGGTGCTGGCAGACATCTACCTGCTCAAGGCCAGCGGCTCACACAGCCAGGCCGATTACAAGAAAGCCGCCAAGTGCTACTATGACTACCTCAACACCGAAGACGGCGGCGTCATCAACCCCACCGACTTCTATAACATCCAGTCCCGCAACCGCCGGACAGAGGAGCTGACAGCCTTTTCGGTCGGATGGTGGACCATGTTCAACGACAAGAATGATGTCGATTATGACGAGGAAGTCGTCACCGTCATCCCCAGCTCCAACAACAAGCTGTGGGGCACCGTCTTCCGAGGCATCAACGACCTGTGCGGCTTCACCACCGCCATCTCCGTCAGCACAGACACCTCCTCCACCACCACCAGCAGTGTGTCGCTGACACTCAACTATGAGCATGAGCTCAACTCCGCTCCCGCCTACAAACGCCTCAGCCAGGCTCAGGACTACGAGATGTATCTGGGCAAGGAAGGCGAAGAGGTGCTCACCGTTGTAAAGGATGCCGGCGACAGCCGCTACAAGATTGCCGTGAGCAACTACACCAACACCGCCAAGGGCGACAACACGCCCACCGAGTTCATCGTCAAGCAACTGGGCGGTGGCGGCTTCAGCACCACCTATCCTGTCATCTACCGCAAGGGCAACATCTGGCTGCGCTATGCCGAGGCACTCAACGGCGCCGGCTTCCCGGGCTACGCCTTCGCCATCCTCAAGAACGGCCTCTGCGGCAACACCATCTGGCTGCCGACAGACGAGAGACAATATGAACCGGCTTCCATGAAATACTACGACCCCACCGAGACCATAGTGAGCGATGAAGGCGTGAGAGACACCACATTCTATGAGGGAACGGACCTCACTGCGTTCTTCTACCGCATCTATCTGCAGGCCTACGCCGCCGATGCCATCACGGCAACAACAGACAGTCTCACGAAGGAGTACTTCACGGCGAACATCAGAATCAGCGAGCTCGAATATAGTCACTACCGCTTCACATATAACGAGAACGGAGACGTGGAATTGCTGAGTACCCTCATCACCGACATCTGGAACTACTTTACATCCAAAGCCGTCTATGGAGCCATCGTTACCAGCTACAGCGAAATCCCCAACCAGGCATACTCCATCGTCTGCAACCACATCGCCAAGCGCGAGATGCTGGCTGCCAAGGACGCTGAGAACGCCACGTTCCTCAACTTCTCAACACAGTATCTGCGCGGGTCGGCCTACGGCGGTGTCATGTACACCCGTGGAGAGACAGAATACCAAACCATCACCACCACCTATTCCGGAGGCATGGCATCTGACTTCACCATGGGCATCCACAACCGCGGCTGCGGACTCCTCATGTTCAATGAAACAGAATCCACCTTCAACTACGTCGATCAGATCAACAAGATGCTGACAACCTATGAAGGCGAGGCCGCGCTCACAAGAGCTGAGATCTACGACACCGCCAACCTCGACAAGGTGCAGGTGGCCGTGGCAGACCTCATCCTCGACGAGATGGCACTGGAGACCGCCTTCGAGGGCAGCCGCTTCTTCGACCTCATGCGCTATGCACGCTTCCGCGGCGACAATGACCAACTGGCACGCCGCGTGGCACAGCGTGGCGAGACAGAGGATGCCGCCCTGCGCAGCTACCTCCGCAACACCGACAACTGGTACTTCAAGCTGCCACAGCGCTAATCCCATCCCCCCCCATCATACCCTCGCGGCCATTCACCCCAATCAGCGTGAATGGCCGCGTTTTGTTGATGCCCCGCACTTTTTGCCCGAAAAGTTTGGCACATCTGCCTTTTATCATTATCTTTGTACCCGATTTTGGCGGAGAAACAAGTATGAATGGCACACATCAACCAACAAGCAACGAAATCACGTCCGCATGTGATGGCCTTCACGACCGCACATGATGGTCTTCACGACCGCACGTAATGGCCTTCACGTCCGCATGTCCAGCGGCTCACAACCGCTCCCACTCTTTCCGGCAGACAATTCAATCATTCAACATAACCCAGACAACAATGAAAAAACAACTCCTCGCACTGTGCATTGCCACCCTGTCGCAACTGCTCAACGCCAACACGGCAACGGCCCAGGACCAGAAAGAGCCTTGGCTCAACCCCAACATCACCCGCGTGAACACCGAGAAGCCGCGCGCCACCTTCTTCGCCTTCGAGACCGCCGACAAGGCCGCTGCCGCCGACAAGAGCCGCAGTGACCGCTACCTCTCCCTCGAGGGCAAGTGGCGTTTCAACTTCGCCCTCAACCACAACGAGGCACCCGAGGGTTTCTTCCTCCCCACCTTCGATGACAGCCAGTGGGTGGATTTCCCCGTGCCTGGTCTCTTCGAGTTCGAGGGCTACGGCGACAAGATCTACAAGAACGTGGGCTACTCCTGGGACACGCAGTTCGACAGCAACCCGCCCTACGTGGAGGAGCGCAACAACTACACCGGCTCCTACCGCAAGACACTGACCATCCCCGCCGCTTGGAAGGGCATGGACATCTACCTCCACGTCGGCTCCGCCACCAGCAACCTGCAGGTCTGGGCCAACGGCAAGGAGGTGGGCTACAGCGAGGACTCCAAGATGGAGGCCGAGTTCAACCTCACCAAGTACCTCACACCCGGACGCGAGAACCTCATCGCCATGCGCGTCATGCGCTGGTGCGACGGCTCCTACCTCGAAGACCAGGACTTCTGGCGCTTCACCGGCATCGCCCGCGAGGTCTATCTCTATGCACGCCCCAAGGCACACATCCAGGACATCTTCATCCTCCAGGACGTGGTCAACGGCTATAAGGACGGCCAACTCACCGCCACCATCACCGCCCCCGCCGCCAAGGGCTATACCGTGGAACTCGCCCTCACCGACCCCTCCGGTAAGTTGGTGGACGGCGGTTCCCCCGCCGTCACCCTCAACGGCACCGCCATCCCCCTCTCCCTCACCGTCCCCGCCGTGCAGCCCTGGAGCGCAGAAATCCCCAACCTCTACACCGCCACCTTCACCCTCAAGGACAAGAAGGGCACCGTCATCGAGGTCATCCGCCAGCGCGTAGGCTTCCGCAGCATCAAGATTGAAGGTGGCCAGGTGCTGGTCAACGGACAGCCCATCCTCATCAAGGGTGCCGACCGCCACGAGCTCGACCCCGACGGCGGCTACCTCGTCTCCGTGGAGCGCATGATCCAGGACATCAAGGTGATGAAGCAGCTCAATATGAATGCCGTGCGCACCTGCCACTACAGCGACGACCCGCGCTGGTATGACCTCTGCGACGAGTACGGCATCTATGTCTGCGCCGAGACCAACATCGAGAGCCACGGCATGGGCTACGGCGACCGCACCCTGGCCAAGAACCCCATCTATAACAAGGCACATATCGAGCGCAACCAGCACAACGTGCAGGTGCAGAAGAACCACCCATCGGTCATCTTCTGGAGCCTCGGCAACGAGGCCGGCTACGGCA
>JAFSZU010000058.1 GCA_017455585.1 Bacteroidaceae bacterium
AACACAAACTGGTTCGGACGAAGTGATCAGCGAGGAGGTGAAGCAGAAACGGATTAGCCTGTTCTTTGCCAAGCTCGACAACCTGCTGGAGCTGACAGCCCGCCAGCTGCACGAGCGCTTCGAGTTCCAGAAGACAGCCTTCGCCAAGCAGTTCCCCCTGCTCATGCACAGCCTCTGGAACGGCTGCGAGAAGCTGGGACCCAATGACACCATCGAGAGCGTCATCAACCAGGGCACCCTCGGCATCGGATTCATAGGCCTGGCAGAATGCCTGGTGGCACTCATCGGCAAGCACCACGGAGAGAGCCCCAAGGCACAAGAGCTGGGACTGCGCATCGTCACCTACATGCGCGACCGCATCAACGACTTCTGCGAGCGCTACCAGCACAACTACACCGTCCTGGCGACCCCCGCCGAGGGCCTCAGCGGACGTTTTACACGCGGCGACCAGAAGAAGTTCGGACGCCTGCCCGGCATCACCGACCGCGAGTACTACACCAACAGCAATCACGTCCCCGTCTATTACAAGTGTTCCGCCCGCCACAAGGCAGAAATCGAGGCGCCCTACCACATCCTCACACGCGGCGGACACATCTTCTACGTGGAGATCGACGGCGACGCCACACACAACCCCGAGGCCGTGATGAACGTGGTCGATATGATGGATGCCCTCGACATCGGCTACGGCAGCGTCAACCACACCCGCGTCCGCTGCATGGACTGCGGCTATGAGACCGCCGACAGCATCGAGGAGTGCCCCCACTGCCACAGCACCAACCTGGACCGCCTGCAGCGCATCACAGGCTACCTCGTCGGCACCACAGACCGATGGAACCGCGCCAAGCTCGCCGAACTCAACGACCGCGTCATCCACAACACAGAATATCTACAATTTACAGAATAACTTTTAAAAACCACAGATTACACGGATTGCATGTCCTTTGGTTATCAAATAATTCCTTTTCTATATTTCACAGATTCTGGAGCAGCACGCTACGCAGGTGGTGGGTTGGTTGTCACTTGAAAAATGCTGAGCGCTTCGCTTTAAAATCAGTGAAATGATGAATAAAAATTGAGAGGAGCACACAGAAAAGAATCCGCGTAATCTGTGTAATCTGAAAAGAATCCGCGTAATCTGTGTAATCTGAAAAGAATCCGCGTAATCTGTGTAATCTGAAAAGAATCCGTGCAATCTGTGTAAGCTGAAAAGAATCCGTGTAATCTGTGTAATCTGTGGTAAAATAAGTTATGAGTATTCGAGTATTGGATATGGTGGAGGACACCACCGTCGATGGGCCGGGGTTCCGCACCTCCATCTACTGTGCCGGCTGCACCCACCACTGTCCGGGCTGCCACAACCCGCAGTCGTGGGTCAGGGACGGCGGCACGGAGATGTCCGTGGAAGACATCATGGACGTCATCGAGGCAGACCCCTTCGCGCCCGGTGTCACCTTCTCCGGCGGCGACCCCATGCAGCAGCCAGAGGGCTTCACGGAGCTGGCGCGCCTCATCCGCCAGCGCACCAGCAAGAACATCTGGTGCTACACCGGCTACACCTTCGAGACGCTCCTCACCATGCCCGCACAGCGGCAACTGCTGGACCAGCTGGACGTCCTGGTGGATGGCCCCTTCATCAAGGCACGCCAGCAGGACGGCCTCCTGTTCCGCGGCTCCGCCAACCAGCGCATCATCGACGTGCCGCGCTCCCTCCGCGCCGGCCACGTCGTGGAATGGCAGCGATTGTAAAAAAACGTCGCTCTTCATTGTAAATTCTTAACATCACAACAGCTGTTAGTGCTGAATTTTACCCCTTTTGCTTGACCTACATCATGAAAATATAACAAAAAATACAGGACAACCAGCATTTTTTGCTCAAATCATTTGGACGTTTGCAAAAAAAACACGTATCTTTGCTGTTACAAACCACACGAAGCAGCGTGCGTCGGTCGCATACTGTGGGTGGATGTGACCCATCACCGGCACTGCCGGGGGCACAAAAGACTAACTGATGAACGCAGAGATACCATACAGCAGGATAAACAGCGATTGGGTAAAAGTGCTCACATCACTTATTATTGCTCTCCTCGTGACCACGTGGCTGCCACAGCACGCGGACGCGAGAGAGAATTTGCGTCTCTGGCCCATGGCTGAAGAGGTAGCCCTCACACGCCAGCAGGACTCTGTGGCACTGGCGCTGCGGCTGCTGCCACACCAGTTGCGCATCCCCAGAAAACAGGCACTCATCATGGAGCCGTGGCTCATCAGCACAGACGGGAGAGACTCCATCTGTCTGCCCACCGTGGGCCTCTATGGCCGCTCTGTCTATTACCATGTGGCACGGGGTGGCTTCAACCCCTTCCAGGACGCGGACGATTTATTTATACGCGCGCGAAACCTGCCAGACAGCATCGCCTACGCCGCACAGGCTCCCTGGATGCCATGGATGCAGCAGGGGGTGGACATCCACCTGCATTACTACCTCGTTGACGGCTGCAGCCAGATCCTCTCTGAACTCAGCCAGCAACAGGCCATCCGCCCGACAACGTTGGAGCCCGACGGTTTGCCCGACGGGAACCCCGCTCTCATCACGCCGCGCCGCGCCACCACACCCGCCGCACCACAGACGGCAGCCATCCAGGCCACCGCACAGCCCCAGCAGCCCAAGGCGCTCAAGAAGGGCGGCAAGGCATACGTCGATTTCATCGTCAACCGCATCGACCTGGTGCCCACACTGCATGACAACCCCCGCGAGTTGCAGAAGATCCGCAGCACCCTCGACTCTCTCATCGCAGACACCACGGCCGTCATCACACGCTTCACCGTCACTGGCTATGCGTCGCCCGAGGGGTCCTACGAGAACAACATACGGCTGGCCAGCGGGCGCAGCGAGACACTGAGCCAGTACATCTCCGACCAGTGGGGCGTGCCCAGAGACATCATCTCATCCACCTTCGTGCCGGAGGACTGGGTCGGATTCCGCCGCTATGTCGAGCAGAAGGCGTGGCCCGCCACACCAGAGATGCTGCGCATCATGAGTGCCGAGAGCAACCCCGACCGCCGCCTCGCCATCATACAGCAGCGCTTCCCCCGCGAGTATGCTGACATCAAGAAAAACGCACTGCCATACCTGCGGCACTCCGACTACGAAATCGAGTATGAGCACATCGACTCCACAGAGCAGCGCATCTCGCCATACCGCAACCGCACGGCAGACATACCCGCCACAGCAGCACGCGCCACCACGGCACCCCGCACCGGTTCCGCCGGGCGGTCCGGCGCACAAGACACCCTCGCCATCCCACGGGCACCCTTCACACCCACGGCCCTGCAGTCCTTCAAGACCTACCGCTCCCTCTTCGCCCTGAAGACCAACCTCCTCTTCGACGCCGCCCTGGCACCCAACGTGGAGGTGGAGTTCCCCCTGGGACGCGACAGCCGCTGGAGCATCATGGTCGAGGACTGGTTCCCCTGGTTCCGTGTCAGCCACAATGAGAAGGGTGATGCCAGCCCCTACTACCGCTCCGACCAGCGCCCCACACGCCACAGCTATGAGGTGTGGACACTCGGTGCCGAGCTGCGCTACTGGTTCACGCCCCGCTGCCGCGCCGCCAAGCCCGCCCTCAGCGGCACCTTCCTCGGCATCTACGGTGCCGGCGGCAAATATGACGTCGAGTGGAAGTCAGAGGGCTATCAGGGCGAGTTCACCAGCTTCGGCATCACACTCGGCCACTCATGGGTCCTCTCCCGCCACTGGAACCTGGAGCTCTCCGCCTCCGGCGGCTATGTGGGCGGCCCGCAGCGACACTACAAGGCCGAGTTCGACGACGCACGCCTCATCTTCCGCAACCGTGACCGCCTACGCTACATAGGCCCCACCAAGCTGAAGCTCTCCCTGGCGTGGATCATCGGCCACAAAGCAAAGAAAGGAGGTGACAAATGAAAAGCCTCAGAAAATCTATAGCCTCTATAGTCTCTATAGCTTCTATAGCATCTATAGCATCTATAGCATCTATCCTCTCCTCCTGCGAGCGCTACGAGCTGGAGCTCTACAACGACGGCAAGGCAGACGTCCACTTCGACTATGACTGGATGACACAATACGGAGAGTACCCGGAGGGAATGACACTTATCATGGCCAAGGACGGCGACGCCTTCACCTACTATGACGCCACCAACAGCGTGCAGGAACTCACCACCCGGCTGGAAGCAGGCGAATACAAGCTCACCGTCATGAACCGCACCTTCGCCGAGTTCGGCACCATGCAGTTCTATCAGCGAGGCAGCCATGACGCGCTCTATGCACAGTCCAACACCTGGACACAGAACGAGGAACAAGCGTGGGACGAAGGACGCATATATATGGAGGAGCCCGAGCGCATCGGCGTGGCAGTAGATACCATCGTGGTGCCCAAGACCATCGACGACCTCGTCTTCCGCCCATGGGACCAGGAGGCACAGGACCAGACCGTGCACATCAACCGCCAGCTGGTCATCAAGCCCATGACCACCACCCTGCACATCCGCTGCAAGGTCGTCAACGTGCAGTACATGCGCGCCGTGGAGGGATATATCGCCGGCATGGCAGACGGATTCCTCCTCAACCAAGGATGGCGGCGCGCACAGACCGGCACCATCAAGCTGGAACACTGGATACTCAGAGACCGCCAATGGGAGGTCAGCGACAGCACAGCGGCAGCACCCGCCGCCACACGCGCCACAGCGGCAGACAGCATATTCACAGGATGGATCACCACCAGCGTCGAGACATTCGGCCTCCCACGCGGACGTGAACTACTTCGATGGCGCACACCGGAGAGCAACCTCATCGTCCTGCACTTCACGCTCATCGACGGTTCCAGCATCGATTTCACCTATCCCGTGGGCAAGATCATCCACTACGTGGGCGATGATGGAGAGACAGAAATCTTCACACAGGCCAGCGTCTCACTGGAACTGAACCTGGAACTGGTGGCACCCGTCATCACCCAGGAACCCACACTGCCCTACGCACAGCCAGAAGGCACCGGACAGTTCGATGCCGAGGTGCAGCCCTGGGATGACGAAGAAGACATCGACGTGTCATTCTGAACAGACAAGCAAAACACGCATGTAAAGATAAACCCACAAAAACCGCGAACAAGAGATATGACAACCGTGACAATATCATTGGACGCCATACTACAGGCCCTCGGATTCCTGAGCAACAGCAACAAACGGTGGCTGGCAGAGCACCTCATCGAGCAGGCGGCCAAGGAGGAGACTGTAGAGAAAGACAGCATCGATGCCGAAAGACAGTCCGACGAGGAGTTCTTCAAAGACCTTTTCTCCACACCTTTGGACAACCCCATGACAGCAGAAGACATGAAGCGCGTCATTCGCGAGAATCGACATTCCGGCGTAACGAGACACATCAAGCCAATATTTGACTACGCCACAGAACCTGCATGAAGAAAAATAGATACATATTAGATACGAACATACTGATTGAACTGATACGCGAGAATCCAGTAGTGCTTGAGTGCCTACGGAAAGTAGGTACAGAGAATTGTTGCATGTCTGTAATCTCCTCTCATGAACTTCACTATGGAGCATATCATGCGCCATATCACTATCAAAAACAAGAACTCATCCGCATACGCAAGGTAATGCGTCATTTTCCCGTCATTCCTCTTCCCGAAGATGGCAGTGACTTCGGACGAATCAAAGCCAACCTAATCAAGAGAGGCTTAATCATTGATGACTTCGACATATCCATAGCTGGAACAGCCATGAAGGAAGGCATGATCATAGTGACAGACAACATCAGGCACTTCGCTCGCATAGAAGGACTTCATGTAGAGAACTGGACATCATAAATCCCCCAATATCAAACCCTAAAAACCTTTTTCAAGAAACAGACAAAAAACAATCATTAACAAGTAACAAACAAATGAGAAGCTATAAACAAGACAATTATTAACCATTAACAACAACGAGAAAATGAAAAAGAGTTTATTCATGATGGCTGCAGCCGTTCTCGCCATGACGGCCTGCACCAGCGACGACCTCAAGGTCACAGACCAGCAGGTCACCAACGCCGAGCCTGTGGGCATCGCATTTGACACCTACGTGAGCAACGTCACCAGCGGTGCCACACGTGCCGAGAACAGCTACCA
>JAFSZU010000059.1 GCA_017455585.1 Bacteroidaceae bacterium
CATGTTGATGGGTTGGCTGATCAATGCCGGAGATGCCGTTTTTTTGCGAATAGGTGTTAATCTGTGGTTAAAAGAACGCCTAACTTTTGGTCATGTCGCGGAAAAGCAGTACTTTTGCGCGCAATAAACTAAAAGCAGTTTTCTATCATGGCAGATTTTATTGCAGACCGCATCGTGATGGACGGACTCACCTTCGACGACGTCCTCCTTGTTCCAGCTTATTCAGAGGTGTTGCCTCGTATGGTGGACCTGACCACCCGTTTTTCCCGTCACATTGAACTGAAAGTACCCTTCGTCACCGCTGCCATGGACACGGTGACCGAGGCCACGATGGCCATTGCCATCGCCCGTGAGGGAGGCATCGGTGTCATCCACAAGAACATGTCCATCGAGGAGCAGGCGCGCCAGGTGGCTATCGTCAAACGCGCCGAGAACGGTATGATCTACCATCCTGTGACCATCCTCAAGGACGCTACCGTGGCCGACGCGCTGGCGCTCATGGCCGAATACCACATTGGCGGCATCCCTGTGGTGGACAAGGATAACAAGCTCGTGGGCATCGTCACCAACCGCGACCTGCGGTTCGAGCGCAACACGGGACGGCCCATCGCCGAGGTGATGACCAGCGAGAACCTGGTGACCACCCACCAGCAGACCGACCTCTTTGCCGCCTCGCAGATCCTGCAGGAGAACAAGATCGAGAAGCTGCCTGTAGTCGATGACGAGAACCACCTCATCGGACTCATCACCTACAAAGACATCACCAAGGCCAAGGACAAGCCCATGGCGTGCAAGGACGAGAAAGGGCGTCTGCGCGTGGCCGCAGGAGTGGGCGTGACCACAGACACCATGCAGCGCATCACCGCTCTGGTGCAGGCTGGCGCCGATGCCATCGTTATCGACACCGCTCATGGCCATTCCAAGGGTGTCATCGACAAGCTGCGCGAGGCCAAGGCCGCTTACCCCGATGTTGACATCGTCGTTGGCAACGTGGCCACGGGCGAGGCCGCGCTGGCACTGGTCGAGGCTGGTGCCGACGGCATCAAGGTAGGCATAGGCCCCGGCAGCATCTGCACCACGCGCGTGGTGGCCGGTGTGGGCGTGCCCCAGCTCTCTGCTGTCTATGACGTGGCCAGTGCACTGGCGGGTACGGACGTACCCCTGATTGCCGACGGTGGTCTGCGCTATTCCGGCGACGTGGTCAAGGCCATTGCCGCTGGCGGACACTGCGTCATGATAGGCTCCCTGGTGGCCGGCACCGAGGAGAGTCCCGGCGACACCATCATCTTCAACGGCCGCAAGTTCAAGAGCTACCGCGGCATGGGGTCGCTCGAAGCCATGGAAAACGGTAGCAAGGACCGCTACTTCCAGGCCAATGAAAAAGACGTGAAGAAACTAGTGCCCGAAGGCATCGCCGGTCGCGTCCCCTACAAGGGAACCGTGCAGGAGGTGATCTATCAGCTCATTGGCGGTCTCCGTTCCGGCATGGGCTACTGTGGTGCCGCCACCATCCGTGATCTCCACCATGCCAAGTTCGTCCGCATCACCAATGCCGGCGTGCAGGAGAGCCATCCCCACGACATCACCATCACCAGCGAGGCTCCCAACTATAGCAGACCCCAGTAGGGAATTGAGTATTGAAAATTGAGAATTGAAAATTGAGTATAACAATGAAACCCCTCTCTTATCTTTTATCTTTTATCTTATATCTTTCATCTTCCTGCGCCGCACTGTCGCAGAGAGACCCCGTCGTCAAGCGCATCAACGGCAAGGACGTGACCCGCTCGGAATTTGAATATAACTTCAACAAGAACAATACCGACGGTGTCATCGACCGCAAGAGCATCGATGAGTATGTCGAACTCTTCATCAACTACAAGCTGAAGGTGGAGGCCGCCCTAGATGCCAAGTATGACACCATGACCTCCTATCAGCAGGAGTTCCGCAGCTACCGCGACCAGCAGGTGCGCCCCCTGCTCGTCAACCCCGAAGCAGAAGAGACAGAGGTGCGTAACTATTACGACCAGATGCTGGCTCAGCTCGAAGGCAAGAAACTCTTGCAGCCCGCACACATCTTTGTGCGCATGATGCAGCAGGCCACGCCTGAACAGCAACAAGCCGCCAAGGCCAAGATAGACAGCATCTACACCGTCTTGCAAGGCGGTGCCGACTTTGCACAAGTGGCTGCCACAGCCTCCGAGGATCCTGGAACGGGACAGCGGGGCGGCGTCATCGGATGGATTGGCCCCAAGCAGTTGCTGAAGGAGATAGAAGATGCCTGCTATGCGCTGAAGGTGGGCGAGATGTCCAAGCCTGTGAAATCAACCGTGGGATGGCATATCCTCAAACTCATAGAAGAAAAAGACCTGGAACCATACGACACGCTGGCTCCACAGATCCGCAAGTTCTTGGAGGCGCGCGGCATGAAGGATCGCATTGCCGGACAGATGATAGACAGCCTCGCCAAAACCGCCGGCAAGACCGCAGACCAGATCATGGACGAGCAGAGCGACCGTTTTGCTGCTCAGGACGATGAGCTGAAATATCTGATACAGGAATATCACGACGGTCTGCTGCTCTACGAAATCATGCAGCGCACGGTCTGGGAGCCCGCCGCCAAGGACACCGCGGCCCTCATCAACTATTTCAAAAAGAACAAGAAACAGTTCGCCTACGAGAAGCCTCATTATTCCGGTGCACTCCTGCAGGCACGCTCTGCCGACATCCTCAAACAGGTGCAGAAGGCACTTAAGGGCAAGCCCGAAGACAGCTGGGCCGGCATCGTCAAGACGCAGTTCAACAAGGACAGCGTGCTCGTGCGCTTCGAGCGTCGCAATTTTGAACAGGGCGAGAACGCGCTGGTTGACAGCTTGGTATTCGGTGTCAAGAAGGGCAAGAGCCGTCTGAGCAAGACCTATCCCGCTGTGGGGATCATCGGCCGCAAGCTCAAGAAAGGTCCGCAGGTCTGGACCGATGCCAGCGCCCAAGTGGTGCAGGACTATCAGGGAGTGAAGGAGCAGGAGTTCGTGGACGAGCTGCGTCGCCGCTACAAGTTTGAAGTCTATAAGGACGCTCTTAACACCGTCAACAATCACTGATGAAGAAGATACTTATTATTATACTGCTGTTGTGTCCGGTTTCGTTGCTGCTGGCACAAGTGTCTAATACCCAAAGCGGTTCGTCCCAGAATGTCATCGACGAGGTCATCTGGGTGGTAGGCGACGAGGCCATCCTCCGCAGCGACGTGGAGAAGCAGCGGCAGCAGATGCAGCGTGTGAGCGGCAACCCCTATTGCGTGATCCCCGAGAACCTGGCCCTGCAGAAACTCTTCCTACACCAGGCGGTGCTGGACAGCATCACTGTCGATGACGAGACCGTGAACCGCTACGTCGATGCATACATCGATGACTGGATTCAGACTGCCGGCTCGCGCGAGAAATTAGAGGAATACCGGGGCATGACGCTGCGGCAGATCCGCGAGGAAACCTTTGATATGGTGAAGGACAACCAAATTATGTCCGAGATGCGGCGCGAGCTTACCAAGGACATCAAGGTGACACCGGCCGAGGTGCGTCACTATTTCAAGGACATGCCCGAGGATTCGCTGCCCCTCATCCCCACACAGGTGGAGGTGGTGCTGCTGGCAGAGCACCCCGTCATCCAGCAGGAAGAGATAGACCGCATCAAGGCCGACCTGCGCGACTATACCGAGCGCATCAACTCCGGCTCGTGGACATTTGCCTCGCTGGCACGCATGTATAGCGACGACGAGGGTTCCCGCCGTCAGGGTGGCGAGATGGATTATATGAGCAAGACAGACCTGGATCCCGCCTTTGCCAATGTGGCGTGGACGCTCACCGACCCCAAGAAGGTCTCTAAGATTGTGGAGTCGCAATACGGCTACCATATCATCCAACTCGTTGACCGCCGGGGCGACAAACTCAAGCTGCGTCACATCCTCAAGAAACCACACGTCGATGACAAGGACGTGGAAGCCTGTCTGGCTCGTCTTGATTCCATTTCCAAGGACATCAAGGAAGGCAAGTTCTCCATCGAGGATGCTGCTTCGGTGCTCTCAGATGACAAGGACTCGCGCAACAACCGCGGTCTGATGTCCAATGTGGTGCGCGACGAGGAAACAGGTGAGCGCACACGCACCTCACGCTTCAAGATGGCGGAACTCCCGACAGAGATTGCACGTGTGGTGGAGACGCTGGACGTGGGAGAAATCTCCAAGCCGTTCTCCATGATAGACAAGTCGGGCAAGACACAGTGTGCCGTCATCAAGCTCAAGAGCCGCATCAAAGCACACCCCGCCACCATCACAGAGGATTTCCAAGTCCTCAGCGCCATCGTCAAGAACCAGCGTTCCGAAGAGTTTCTGGAGAAGTGGATCCGAGAGAAGCAGCGCACTACCTACATCCGCATCAACCCCGAATGGTGCGACTGTGAGTTCCAGTATCCGGGGTGGATTAAAGAATAGCAGCCCCCCCTTGCCCCTCCCTGTAAGGGAGGGGAGTAGTTTCCAAACAAGACTCATGAGTCCTCCATAGTCTTATTATTTATTGAATAAGAAGTTACCTTTTATTCTTCTCCACCTTGTCATAGCTCTCTGCTCATTGGCAAGTGTATCTGCTCCCCTCCCTCGCTGGGAGGGGCAAGGGGGTGGGTCTGCAAGGAATGGGTCTGCAAGTGGTGTAACTGATAAGCCAGCAAAGGTCAAACGCTCTTCACGCCGCTCTTCTTCTCGCCCCAAGGGGACCCTCATCCACCTCCTTCATGCCGACGAGCTCTACTACAACCAGCGCATCAAGCGGGATGCACAAATCCTCGTCGGCAACGTGCGCTTCCGCCATGATGATGTCATCCTCACCTGTGACAGCGCCCTCTACTTCCAGGGCGACAACTCCTTTGATGCCTTCGGACATGTGAAGATGAACCAGGCCGACACGCTCACCCTCGTCTCAGATGTCCTCTTCTATGACGGCACAGCCCAGTTGGCACAAGCCCGCTACAATGTAATCCTCACACACCGCAAGAGCAAACTCTATTGTGACTCATTGGATTACGACCGTCTCTACGACCTCGGCTATTTCTTCAATGGCGGTAAGCTGGTGGATGAGGAGAACACCCTCACCAGCGAGTGGGGACAGTACAGCCCCTCCACTCGCGAGGCTGTCTTCAACTACAACGTTGACCTGCAAAATCCTAAGTTCACGCTCGTCAGTGATACCCTACATTACAACACCGGTACCGGTTTTGCCCGCATCGTGGGACCTTCCAACGTAGATAATGGCGACAATCACATCTACAGCGAGAACGGCACCTATGACACCCACGGCAACCGCGCCTACCTGCTCGACCGCTCCATCGTCAGCAACCTGGGGTCCAGTATTGAGGGCGACAGCCTCTACTATCAAGGTGACAGTGCCCTCTCCAAGGCCTACGGCCACGTCATTTATATCGATAAGGACAACCGCAATGAGTTCCGAGGCAACTACGCCCTCTATTCAGACTCACTGGGCTATGCCGAAGCCGCCGACAGCGCCGTCTTCATCGACTACTCCCAGCGCGACACCTTCTACATCCACGCCGACACCTTCAAACTCATCACACACCCCATCCTGCCAGATACCGTTCCTGCGCCCCCCAAGAAAAAAGAGAAGAGCAAGGCCGCAATGGCAACCACACAACCTGACCTCGTTGCTGACACCGCTGCCACCAAACGTGACTCTCTGCTGGCAGCCATCACAGATCCCTCTTTCCGCCAAGCCACAGCCCCCCCGTCTGCCCCTGTTAATGTTGCAGATTCACTGGCTGCACCTGTTAACGCCGCAGCCCCACCGTCTGCACCCGTCAAGCTTAAAGATTCATTGATTCTCCCCTCGGACCCCGGGTTGGCGGTCGGCGGTTTGCCCGCCGACACCACCTCCCTCATCCCGCCCCCCGCCCCCCGTGACTCCGTTTGGCGAGAACTCCTGGCCTATCACCACGTCCGCGCCTACCGCGTGGATGTGCAGGCCGTCTGTGACTCCATGGCCTTCCATTCGCTGGATTCCTGTTTGACCATGTACCACGACCCCATCCTCTGGCAGCAGGGACAGCAACTTCTGGGCGAGGAAATCAAGGCGTGGATGAATGACAGCACCATCGATTCCACTTACGTCATCCGCCAGGCCCTCTCCGTGGAGCGCATTGATTCTATATGCTATAACCAAGTCACTGGCAACCTCATGCGCTCCTACTTCCGTAACGGGCAGATGCACCAGACCATCGTGGAACAGAATGTGCTCGTCAACTACTTCCCCTTCGATTCAGACAGCCTCATGATAGGCATGATACACGCCGAGGGCAACCTCCTCAAGCTCTTCATGGCCAACAAGAAAGTGCAGAAGATCATGTTCGACGGCGAGGCAGAAGGCCGTCTGCACCCCCTGGCACTCATACAACCCAAAGTCCGCTACCTCGAAAACTTTGCCTGGTTCGACTACATCCGTCCCCTCAACAAGGACGACATCTTCAACTGGCGCCCCAAGCGCGAAGGGTCGGAACTCAAAAAGTCCGTGCAACGCACAAAGCCCAAGACACAACTCCCGCCCAAGGGCGGCAAGGACAGCGGCAACAAAGGCAAACGCATGAAAGCTGCCCAATAATTTGGAAGTTGCAAATGGTAAATGGTAAATCGTAAAATGGTAAATCGTAAATCATCAAATCGTCAAATCGTCAAATCGTCAAATCGTCAAATATAACCATGTCCCTCTTCTCAACCCGTGAACCCCGCCGCTTCCGTGGCGTACACATCTATACCAGCGAGCGCAAGGACAAGCTCGACCGCCTCGTGGCCGAGGCCAAGCGCGAAGAACAGCTTCAGCGCGGCGAGGAAGTGCATTACACCCCCGATATAGAATCCTACCGCGGCAAGTTCGCGCAGAACCTCCACCGTGCCGACCCCGACCGCAAGCGGCTCCATCCAGGTCTCGCCATCGCCATCATTGTCGTCCTCCTCATCCTCTGGCACTATCTCCTCACTGGCTCCTTTAGCCTCTAAACTTTCAACTCTCACCTTTCACCTTTCAACTTTCAACTTTCAACTCTCAACTTTCAACTTTCAACTTTCACCTCCCTTGGACATCATTCAGCTCCTTCCCGATTCCGTGGCCAACCAGATTGCTGCTGGCGAGGTCATCCAGCGTCCCGCCTCCGTCATCAAGGAGTTGGTGGAGAATGCCGTGGATGCCGGTGCCCGTCGCATCGATGTCATCATCCTGGATGCGGGGCGCACCAGCTTGCAGGTCGTGGATGACGGCAAGGGCATGAGCGAGACCGATGCCCGTCTGGCCTTCGAGCGTCATGCCACCAGCAAGATACGTCAGGCCGCAGACCTCTTCACCCTCACCACCATGGGTTTTCGCGGCGAGGCACTGCCCAGCATTGCTGCCGTCTCGCAGGTAGAGTTGCAGACCCGCACTGCCGAGCAGGAGTTGGGGACACACCTAATTCTTGAAGGTTCCAAGGTCATCAGCCAGGAACCCGCCGCCTGTCCCGTGGGGGCCAACTTCCTTGTGAAGAACCTGTTCTTTAATGTGCCCGCGCGACGCAAGTTCCTCAAGAGCAACCAGACCGAACTCAGCAATATCATGTCCGAGATGGAACGCATCGTGCTCGTGCATCCCGACATTGCCTTCACCCTCACCCACAACGGCACACCGCTGTTCTCGCTGACGCCCTCGTCCAGCAAGCAGCGTATCGCAGCCGTCTTTGGTCAGAAACTGGCCGACAAGCTCCTGCCCGTAGAGGTGGAGACCCCCATGGTCACCGTCCGTGGTTTCGTGGGCAAGCCCGAGGCCTCGCGCAAACGCGGGGCGCAGCAGTTCTTCTTCGTCAACGACCGCTATATGCGGCATCCCTATTTCCACCGTGCTGTGCAAGAGGCGTTTGCCCAACTCATCCCCGTTGACGAGCAGGTGCCATACTTCCTCTACTTCACGGTACCTCCCGCCGAGATTGATGTCAATATCCACCCCACCAAGACCGAGATCAAGTTCGAGAACGAGCAGGCCATTTGGCAGATTCTGCTGGCCGCCATCCGCGAGTCACTGGGGCGCTTCAACGCCGTGCCATCCATCGACTTCGACACCGAAGGCCGTCCCGCAGACATTCCCGTCTATAATCCCATCGCCACAACAGGCAGACAGCCGTCGGCTCCACGGGTGGAGGTGAATACCGCCTTCAATCCCTTTGACACCAGGTCCGAGGCATCCGCCTATAACCGCCCTGCAGCACCTCGCAACTGGGAGATGCTCTATGCAGGGGTTTCTAAGGCTTCTGGCCATTCTGGAGCGTTTGGGCTTCCAGAGGATTCTGAGTTTCCAGAGGATTCTGGGTTATCCGGAGACCCTTCTGGGCTATCTAATGACTCCTCCGACATCCTTCCGCTCTCTGTTTCCGATCATAGCGCAGACCACTTCCAGTATCGCGCTCAATATATCGTCACTGCCGTGCAGTCGGGTCTCATGTTCATCGACCAGCACCGCGCCCACATCCGCATCCTCTATGACCGCTATCTCGCTCAGATGGCGACGGCTCCCCTACCCTCTCAACGGCTGCTGTTTCCCGATGTGGTGCAGCTCTCTGCCACGAATCTGGCCATGCTCGAGGGCCTACAGCCACAACTCCGCCAACTGGGCATGGAAGTCACGCCCACAGAGGGCATGAGTGTGGCCGTCGCTGCCATCCCCACAGGGTTGGAGGGTGTGGAGCCACAGCGTCTCCTGCTCGACCTCCTAGCTGCCGCTGCCGACGAGGCCACGCTGCCCACCCTGCAAATCCACGGCCGGCTGGCACTCACTCTGGCGCGCGCCGCGGCCATTCCCGTGGGACAAGTCCTCTCCCTCATTGAGATGCAGGACCTTGTGGCACAGCTCTTTGCCACCCAGACACCCAACTTTACCCCCGACGGCCACACCGTCCTCACCATCCTTCCACAAGACAACATCGACAAACTCTTTAAATAATATGAACCAGAAAATCATCCTCACCGGCGACCGCCCTACAGGTCCCCTTCATATCGGACATTATGTCGGCTCACTGCGCCGTCGCGTAGAACTCCAGAACTCAGGCCTCTATGACAAGATTTTCATCTTCGAGGCCGACGCCCAGGCCCTCACCGATAATATCGACAACCCCGACAAGGTGCGCCAGAACGTTATTGAGGTGGCGCTCGACTATCTGGCCGTGGGTCTTGACCCCGCCAAGAGCACCCTCTTCATCCAGAGCCAGATACCCGAGCTCTGCGAGCTCACCTTCTACTTCATGGACCTTGTCAGCGTCAGCCGCCTCCAGCGCAACCCGACCGTGAAGACCGAGATACAGATGCGCGGCTTCTCGGGCGAGAGCATCCCCGTGGGCTTCTTCACCTATCCCATCTCCCAGGCTGCGGACATCACCCTCTTCAAGGCCACCACCGTGCCTGTGGGCGAGGACCAGGAACCCATGCTGGAACAGTGCCGCGAGATCGTGCGCCGCTTCAACAACATCTACGGCGAGACGCTTGTGGAACCCAATATCCTGCTTCCCGAGAACGCGGCCTGTCTGCGTCTGCCCGGCACCGACGGCAAGGCCAAGATGAGCAAGAGCCTCGGCAACTGCATCTACCTCAAGGACAGCGCCGACGAGGTGCAGAAGAAGGTCAAGTCGATGTTCACCGACCCCAACCACCTTCAGGTCAGCGACCCCGGCAAGGTGGAGGGCAACACCGTCTTCACCTACCTCGACGCCTTCTGCCGCCCCGAGCACTTTGAACGTTACCTGCCCGACTATCCCAACCTCGACGAGCTGAAAGCCCACTACCGCCGCGGCGGCCTGGGTGACATGAAATGCAAGAAGTTCCTGACCGCCGTGCTGCAAGAGACGCTGGACCCCATCCGTCAGCGTCGTGCCGAGTGGGAGAAGGACATCCCCGCCGTCATCGACATCCTGCGCCGTGGCACCGAGGTCGCCCGTGAAGCCGGCGCACAGACCATGTCTGAGGTGCGTCGCGCCATGCGCCTCGACTACTTCGACGATGCCACCTTCACCGCCGAGCAAGCCGCCAAGTTCAACCAGTAACACCCTTTATCGTCACATTGTAGAAGCCATTCCTGAAAGTTATCTGCAGGTAGCATCCGCATTCAAAGAACAACTCCTGGCATTTCCATAGCATCCCGTCGTCCGCTCTCCCGGTTTTCCAAGTAAGGGAAGCATATACTTATCTACCTTATCGGCGCCATCTGATTATAATACACCTACATAAAAAGGTAGAGCCATAGGTAGTGGATAGTCAAAAAAGGTAGAGGGCAACTCCCATTAGTGCAGGAAACGGTCAATATGAGGTAGAGAGAAATAGTCCAAAAGTATCTGAGTGGAGCAACATTTCCTCCGGGCATCAAATCCATCATGTCCATGTGTGATGCCTTTTACGTGTGGACGTGTTGACCTTCACATGCGGACGTGTTGACCTTCACGTGTGGACGTGTTGACCTTCACGTGTGGACGTGTTGAGTAAACTTGAAACTTTATCACTTTTTCCCCGATTTCTTTGGGAGATAAGCAAATACTCACTATCTTTGTCGCGCAAAACAACAGAACCAGCTATGATTACTGTCGCCAATCCTATCTATGATGCCGTCTTCAAGTACCTGATGGAAGACGAGCGCATCGCCCGCACCATCCTCTCCGCGCTGTTGAGAAAGGATGTTATAAGGATTGAAGAACTCCCCGTCGAATATATCAGCTTGTATGACTCTCTGTCTGTACTTCACTATCGTCTCAAAGCATTAATACGTGAGAATAACCATGAGGAAACATACATTATTATTGAATTACAGAAGACTAGACACGCTCCTTATTTCTTTCATCGCATTACCGACGAGCACGCACTGCCCATGGTGGCCGTCTATCTGTTGGGCCACAAGGTGGGGGACATCGAGGAACCTGTTATCTATGTGCGCCATCAGACCTTCGACTACAACGGCCGCCCCGTCACAAAAGGATTGCCCAACGCCTTTGTCGATAGCCTGACGCACGACAGCATCATCGTGCAGATACCGCGTCTGCACGGTCAGATCAACAACCGTCTGGACGAGGTGCTGAGTGTCTTCGACCAGACACGTCAGGACGCAGATGACCAGAAGATGCTCTTTCTGGACGACAGCCTCTACCCCGAGGATGACGCGGACATGCAACGCATCCTGCGCCGTCTGCTCATGGCCGCCACGGATGCCGACATGCGCATGGACATGAACGTGGAGAACGAGTACTACTCCATCATTGAAAAACAAGATACTGAGATTTTACAACATAAACGCGAACTAGAAGAGAAGGAAGTGCAGTTGGCAAAAAA
>JAFSZU010000060.1 GCA_017455585.1 Bacteroidaceae bacterium
AGGGAGGGGAGTGGTTACATCACAGACAATATTTTTTAATAACCAATAATGAAACCAAACAACAACAATTCTTGTATGGATTCTACTCCCCTCCCTACAAGGGAGGGGCAGGGGGGGGGGGCTGCTTTCTTCAACCCCGAGACTGAAACCCTGTCGCGCGAGCAGATCGAGGCGCTCCAGCTGGAACGTCTGCAGCAGACCGTGCGCCACTGCATGAACAACGAGTTCTACCAGAAGAAGTTCAAGGAAGCAGGCATCACGCCCGATGACATCAAGACACTGGCCGACGTGCGCAAGCTGCCGTTCACCACCAAGCAGGACCTGCGGGACACCTATCCCTTCGGAATGGCCTGCGTGCCCTTGCGCGACTGTGTGCGTCTGCACTCCAGCAGCGGCACCACGGGCAATCCCACCGTCATCCTGCACACGCAGAAGGACTTGGACGAGTGGGCCAACCAGGTGGCACGCAACCTGTGGATGGTGGGTCTCCGCCCCGACGATGTGTTCCAGAACTCCAGCGGCTACGGTATGTTCACCGGCGGACTGGGCTTCCAGTACGGCGCTGAGAAGTTGGGTATGCTCACGGTGCCCGCAGCTGCCGGTAACTCGCTGCGACAGATCAAGTTCATCACCGATTTCGGAACCACGGCCATCCATGCCGTGCCCTCCTACATCACCCGTCTGTACGAGGTCATGAAGGAGCAGGGCGTTGACCCGCGTCGCGACACCAAGCTCAAGATGCTGGCCATCGGTGCCGAGCCTCACAGCGAGGAACAGCGCCAGCGCATCGAGGACTTGCTGGGCGTGAAGGCCTACAACTCCTTCGGCATGAGCGAGATGTGCGGCCCCGGCGTGGGATTCGAATGTCCTGAGCAGAATGGTATGCACTTCTGGGAGGACTATTACATCGTGGAAATCGTTGACCCCGAAACGCTGGAGCCCGTTCCCGACGGAGAGATCGGCGAGCTGGTGCTGACCACGCTCTGCCGCGAGGCTATGCCCCTGCTGCGTTATCGCACCCGAGACCTCACACGTGTCCTCGGTCGCACCTGTCCCTGTGGTCGCAACCACATCCGTCTCGACCGTATGCGTGGCCGTTCGGACGATATGATGGTGCTGCGTGGTGTCAACATCTTCCCGATTCAAATTGAGAAGATCCTCATGCAGTTCAGCGAACTGGGTAACAACTACCTCATCACCCTCACCACCGATGCCGAGAACGACAACATGACCGTGGAAGTGGAGCTGGCAGAACCCACCGATGACTACAAGAAGCTGCAGACGCTTGAGCGCGAGATCAAGCGTCGCCTCAAGGACGAGATCCTGCTCACCCCCATCGTGAAGCTTGTGCCCCAAGGCTCGCTGCCCGTCAGCGAGGGCAAGGCCGTCCGCGTGGTCGATAAGCGCAAGGTTTACCAGTAGGAGAGTTTAAGGTTTAAGGTTTAAAGTTTAATGAGATTTCTCTTTTGCCCTCAGAATAGTATTCCGTTCAAACTGAAATCTGATTACTTTACTCTTTAAACATTAAACTAAGAATCCTTTTGCATTAAACACTAAACTTTAAACATTAAACTAAGAATAATGACTATTCCTCAATTATCCATTTTCATCGAGAACCGCTCCGGCACACTCATCACCGTGCTGGACGTGTTGAAACAGGCAGGCATACAGATTATCGCCTCCACCATCGCCGATACCGCAGAGTATGGCATCTATCGTCTCATCTGCAACGAGCCCTCCCGCGCTTGCGAGGAATTGAAGAAAGCCGGCGTGGCAGTGGCACTCAGCGATGTCTTTGCTCTTGAAATCGATGACCAGCCCGGTCGTGCTGCCGATGCGGTCAAGACCTTCAGCGAGGCAGGCATCAGCATCACCTACATGTATAGCTTCCTCCTGCGCGGCAAGGGCATCCTCGTCTTCCGCACCGATGACAATGACCATGCGGCACAAGTGATAACCGATAACCAATTGAAGACTATTGACGTGACAGCCTTGTCTGCTCTGGTATAAACCTCTCATTCACGAACTCAGTGGCTTGACCTCATGAAACGATTCGAACTTTTCTTGCTGACGCTTTTCATCGGCACATGTATGATTGAACGCCTGTCAGCGCAGACCTGTTCACCCACAGCCGTCTTCACCTATACAAAAGACGGTGAAACCATTGTGGAGGAGGATGCCGAGAGTTATTCCGGCACTGCACCCATGACGGCTGTCTTCACGGCAAATCCCTCTGACGTGGACGATTATGATGCCCGCTACGAGTGGATTATCTATGAGCAAGGCAAGAAAGATGCGCCACTGATTCACCGCTTTGACGAGCGGCTGGAATACACGTTCAACAACAGTGGTGCCTTTGTCGTAGAACTCACGGCCACCTTTGTCCTTGGGACAGACACCATCACTTATCCCGATGAGGGTGAGGAACCTACGCGTTTCAGCATCTCCATTGCAGAGTCAATACTGGAGATGCCCAACGCCTTCTCACCCGGCAATGATGAGTCTCCCAATAACATCTACAAAGCCAAGGATAGTCACCAGAGTATCGTGGAGTTCAAGGCCACCATCTTCAACCGTTGGGGCAAGAAGCTCTACTCCTGGAACGACATCAACGGCGGATGGGACGGCCGGGTCAACGGGCGCATCGTCAAGGATGGTGTCTATTTTGTCAATGTCGTTGCCAAGGGTGCCGACGGACGGGTGTATCACATCCGCAAGGACGTGAACGTGCTCACCCACTACAACGAAAGCAGTGGCACTGGCGGAGGGGGAGACAATTAACAACGAAAAACACGGGAATAAACAATAAGTAGTGTAAGTATTTCCATGTTTTTTCCGAATGTAGTCCGCGATTTCCGATGTTGAAAGATAAGGGAAAGATAGAGATATGGGGTGCCCGCGTCCATAACCTCAAGAACGTGGACGTGGAGATACCACGCAACAGCCTCACCGTCATCACGGGCCTGTCCGGCTCGGGCAAATCGTCGCTGGCATTCGACACCATATATGCCGAAGGTCAGCGACGTTATATTGATACGTTCTCAGCCTACGCCCGCAACTTCCTGGGCGGCTTGGAGCGGCCCGATGTGGATAAGATAACGGGACTCTCGCCCGTCATCAGCATCGAGCAGAAGACCACCAACAAGAACCCGCGCAGCACCGTGGGCACCACCACGGAGGTCTTTGACTTCCTGCGTCTTCTCTATGCCCGGGCGGGCGATGCCTTCTCCTGGCAGACGGGCGAGGCGATGGTGAAATATACCGAGGAACAGATTATCCAGCTCCTGCTCAACGACTATGCCGAGCGTCGCGTGCTGCTCTTGGCACCCTTGGTGCGTAACCGCAAGGGCCATTACCGCGAACTCTTTGACAGCATCCGCCGCAAGGGTTTTATCCGTGTGCGGGTCGATGGCGAGTTGATGGAGGTCACGCCCAACATGAAGGTGGATCGCTACGGCAACCACTCCATCGAGGTGGTGGTGGATCGCTTGCAGATTCATAGCGGAGAGGAGGGTGACTCTGCCTCTCGCCTGAAGAACAGCGTGCAGCAGTGTCTGAAGATGGGCGAGGGGCTGATGATGGTACTGGATGCCGACACGGGACAGCTCAAGCATTACAGCCGCCGCCTCATGTGTCCCACCACGGGCATGAGCTACGCCGACCCTGCACCCCACAACTTCTCCTTCAACTCGCCGCAAGGGTGGTGTCCGCGCTGCAAAGGTCTGGGCATTGTCAACCTCATTGATGTCGATAAGGTGATTCCCGACCGTTCGCTCTCCGTGAAGGACGGTGGCATCGCCCCCATCGGCAAAGGTAGGAACCAGATGATATTCTGGCAGATGGAAGCTATCCTGGACCGCTACGGCTGCACCCTGCAGACCCCGTTGTGCGACGTGCCGGACGAGGCCATTGACGAGATCCTCAACGGCTGCCCGGAGCGTCTGCGCATCCCTGCTGCCACGGCTGGAACCACCAATGACTACTACATCGAATACGACGGACTGTCCAAGTACATCGCCATGATGCAGGACAGCGAGGCCAGCGCCACGGCGCAGAAGTGGGCCGAGCAGTTCTCGCGCACCGCCGTGTGCCCCGACTGCCACGGCAGCCGCTTGAACCGCGAGGCCCTGCACTTCCGCGTCGGCGGCAAGAACATCGCCGAACTGGCAGACATGGATATCAAGGACTTGCGCGCGTGGATCATCGCACTCTCGGAGGATGAATCCCTCCTCACAGACCGCCAACGGCGCATCGCACCTGAAATACTGAAGGAGATCCGTTCGCGTCTGGACTTCCTCATCGACGTGGGACTGGACTATCTCTCGCTGTCCCGCAGCAGTCTCAGCCTCAGCGGCGGCGAGAGTCAGCGCATCCGTCTGGCCACGCAGATCGGCTCCAAGCTCGTCAACGTCCTCTACATCCTGGATGAACCCTCCATCGGTCTCCACCAGCGTGATAACCGCCGCCTCATCCACTCTCTCAAGGAGTTGCGCGACACAGGCAACACCGTCATCGTGGTAGAGCATGACGAGGAGATGATGCGCGAGGCCGACTACATTGTGGATATGGGTCCGCTGGCCGGACGCAAAGGTGGCGAGGTGGTGTTTCAGGGAACCTTCCCCTCCATGATGCAGACCGATACGCTCACGGCACAATATTTAAAAGGTTCGCGCGCAATAGAGATTCCTTCCACACGCCGCAGTGGAAACGGAAATTACTTAGAGCTGAAGGGTGCTCGCGGCAATAACCTGCAAGGTGTAGATGTCCGTTTCCCCCTCGGCACGCTCATCTGTGTCACAGGTGTCAGCGGTTCGGGCAAGAGCAGCCTCATCAACGACACGCTACAACCCATTCTCTCCCAGCACTTCTACCGTTCCCTGCGTGATCCGCTGCCCTATGATTCCATTACTGGCCTGGAGCACATCGACAAGGTGGTGTGCGTGGATCAGAGTCCCATCGGGCGCACGCCGCGCAGCAATCCCGCCACCTACACGGGTGTCTTCTCGGACATTCGTGACCTCTTTGTCTCCCTGCCCGAGGCACGCATCCGCGGCTACAAGCCCGGCCGCTTCTCCTTCAACGTCAAGGGTGGTCGCTGCGAGAGCTGCGGCGGGGCGGGCTACAAGACCATTGAGATGAACTTCCTACCAGACGTGCTGGTGCCCTGTGAGGAATGCCACGGTCGGCGCTACAACCGCGAGACCCTGGAAGTCCGCTTCAAGGGCAAGAGCATCGCCGACGTGCTGGACATGACCATCAACCGTGCCGTGGAGTTCTTCGAGAACGTGCCGAATATCCTGCAGAAGATCAAGACGCTGCAAGACGTGGGCCTCGGCTACATCAAACTGGGACAGAGCAGCACCACCCTCAGCGGCGGCGAGAGCCAGCGCGTGAAGCTGGCCACAGAACTGAGCAAACGCGACACGGGCCGCACGTTCTACATCCTGGACGAACCCACCACGGGTCTGCACTTCGAGGACATCCGCGTGCTGCTGGGCGTGCTCCAACGCCTCGTCGATAAGGGCAATACCGTACTTGTCATCGAGCATAACCTGGATGTCATCAAGTCTGCCGACTACCTCATCGACATGGGACCCGAGGGCGGACGCGGCGGCGGTCGCATCCTCTCCTGTGGCACCCCCGAACAGGTGGCGCAGTGCACAGAGGGCTATACGCCCCTGTTCCTAAAAGAAATTATCAAGATGGGGTCTCTCTGACAGGCCCGACCAACAACAACACATGACCTGCTGCCCAGTTGAGCAGCAGGTCATGCGATTTATGTGTGTTAAACTCGCTTGATTATCTCCTTGTAACGATTTTCTTGCCATCACGAATATATATGGATGATGGTTTCATGCGGCTGACCTTGCGACCGAAGAGGTCGAAGACTGGTACCTCTTGCACTTGACCATTTGACCATTGACCATTTGCCTTTTGGTTCATGCCGCGATCCTCGATGCCGGTGAGCAGATCATCGTACTTCTCCAGATCGCCCACCAGCGTGCCGAACTCGGCCCAGCGTGAAGCCTGATAAGCGGCCAAGGCACTGGCATACACATGGATGGTGGGTTTGCTGGAGAAGAGATAATTGTTGACCGTGGGCGGAGTGAGAGCCTTCACGTAGGCATCCTTAACCTCGGAGCTGTAGAAGACACCTTGTGCCATCGTCTTCACCTTCTCGCCGATGATGACGCGGCTGAGGAGGTCGCAGTAGGCAAAGGCATCGCCGCCCACCGATGTCACGCCGTCGGGAATGGTAATCTCCCGCAGACCGCTACTGGCAAAGGCATTCTCCGCTATCTTGGTCAGGTTCTCCGGCAGACGGATGGCCATGAGTTTCTTCAGACCGTAGAAGACATGGCTGCCCATGGTATTGGCCGACGTGCGGTAGCTCTCATAGTAGGCGGTGCCACCGCTCTTGATGGTGGCTTCGGTGAGATCTATGGATGCCAGGTTCTCCTCGGTGATGAGTTTGCGCATATACTTGAAGTCGGTGCCATTGATAGTTCCGCCTACGATGGCCTTGATGACTTGGTTGTCCAGCGTGTCTGAGAGCGTTCCCATCTTGTCAAGCCACACATATTGTGAACCTTCGCCAGCCTTGGATGTCTCATGCAGGGTGCCGTCGGCATCGACGGAGTAGATGGTGAAATCATTGCCCACACAGGTGGGAATGCAGAAGTTCTTGGCATTGGCGGCATAGACCATCTTGCCTTCGGCATCCTGCATCAGGAATCCGATGCCGCCTTCGCCTTCCATGGCATAGAGCGAGTCGGCCTGTAGGAAAGTGTAGCCGTCGATGGTTGCCGAACCGTTGAGGTAGTCGGTGAACTGTCCGAGGTCACCACATTGTCCCACTCGCTCCGAGTCGCGCCGCTTCTTGCCTGCTGTGGTCAGGAAGTCGGTAGTCAGTACATAGTCGGCACGGTCTTCTATGAAGAGGATGGTGCGGTTCTTGGGGTACTGTGCTATCTCTGCCAGCGTCTTGTCGATGTCCGTCTGCCGCATGGTCATGGTGTGTGCACCATAATCATCAATAGGCATGTTGCGGAAAGTCTCAAAGAAGCCGTAGGCTGTGAAGAACTCGGTCAGATCTTCCTGTGCCACCTCGCACACCTTGCGCACGAACTTCAGTGCGCTGGTGTTGCCGTTACTGCCCCACAGCTTCAACGGGTCTTCGCGCAGTTCCTTGAAGAGGTTGGGATAGAACGAGGTGTTTTTCTGTGCCAGATGATAATAGAGGTAGAGCTGCCAGTACATGCGCAACTGGCTGTTGACGTTGCGGATGAAGAAGGGCGTATGGTAGGCACCTTCCTCCATCACCGTGGAGAGCGGCGAGCCCACGGAAGTGACCAGTCCATCGACATACCGGATGTAATTGGAGAAGAGGTTATTCGACACCTCTGTGCCGCCTTCGAGGTTAATGGCTCCCTGGTTGTTGTGGCCGCACTCGTGTGCCGAGCACCAGTCATCCAGCTCATAGCGGCTGACATCAAAGGAGTTGCGGATGCAATCGACCGAGTTATAGCAGGTGCGGTAGGGAGTCGAGTTGGCGTAGCCGGCGTCGCCGGATGTGCCCTCGATGGCGAAGTTGGGGTTGTTGTAGTAGATGGGGAAGATGGCCTCGCCGCCTGTGAGGTAGAAGGGTGCACCTGCGCGCTGCCCCGAAGCCACCGCCACGGTGTAGCCCATGAGGTCACGCTGCCACACGGCCAGGCTGTCGAACCAGTTGATGCTCTTGTCGATGGTCTTGGGCCACACGGTCTTGTAGGTCGAGGTCTTGAAGTTGAACAGCGCGTGCTGGCTCTTCACCGTGAAACGCTCGTGCTTGGCGGCCTTGAGGATGGCCAGATAGTCCTTGTCGCTATGGCGTGCCACGTCGTAGTAGCCGTTGACGGCACCGCCCTCGATGTGTATCTTGATGTCAGGCCACTCGTCCAGAGTCTTGGTCATGGACTTGGTGTCTGCAGTATAGACAACATAGTAGAGAGCATCCTTCACACCGTCGATGATGTTCAGGCCCTTCTGGAGTTTCTTGCCACTCTTGGCATTGGAAATGAGGTCGTTGCCCACGCACCCGGCCAGATACAAGGTGGCATCCTCGGACACGTCGGCATCCACGAAGACGTAGAGCGGTGCCAGCTCGTCGGCATAGATGCCAGTGGGGTTGCCCATATAGGAACCGCCGGTGCTCTTCATCTCGGTATTCCAGTAGGCGGCGTCGCTGAAGGCGTTGTAGCTATGGATGCGGAAGTCCTTCTCATAGGCTGCCCAACTGTCATTCTTCAACTTCAAGGCGATATTCACCATGAAGTCCGGCATACCGCCCTCTGTCATGGCGGAGGTCAGTGCCTCGTCGCTCATGGCCTGGTATTCTGCTTTCAGCTGTGTGCAGGCGGCATCCTCGAAGTAAGTGGGTAGCAGGGCGTTGACCGTCTCGGTGGGGTCTGCCTCCTTGGGATAGGTGTCCTCCAGCCGCCCCATGAGTGTGTATTGCTTCCAGTCAGATGCCCTGTAGTCGGCCAGCGCATCGGTATAGACATACACCTTGGGGCTGGAGGAGAACAGGTAGGCCGGCACGTTGGGTGGCGACATGGGCTTGACGTATGCCTTGGTGACAGGTGACTGATAGAAGACGCCCTGGTCCATCTTTGCCACACGGCTGCCGAGGACCACCGTGGCCAGCGAGCCGCAATAGGCAAAGGCGTCGCCGCCCAGCTGTGACACACTGTTGGGGATATCTACCTTCTGGAGACCGGATTTGGAGAAGGCATTGCTGCGGATGGCCGTCACTGTTGTGGGCAGCACGATACTGCGCAACTTGGCACACTCACGGAACATAAAGCTGCCAATGATGTCGTTCTCTGTGGTATAAGAATCGTAGTAGGCTTCGCCACCCTTGACAATCCTCACCCCCGACAAATCCAGCGTTGTCACGCCACCCTCGTTGATGAGCTGGCGCAGATACTTCACATCTGTGCCGTTGATGCTGCCGGTTACCGTGAGTTCCTTGTCGCTGGCGGGCAACAGGGTCGATAGTGTTCCTGCCTTGTCCACATGGACTACACTCTGTGCCATTGTCTGGACAGAGAAGCCACAGACGAAGAGCAGCAAAAACATCCGCATTGCATTCATAATAATACACTTGTTCATAGACATTTAGGATTAAGTTAATGTTGGGATATACACTTTTGAACGTGTCTGTTTTCTATCTTATCACGACCTTCTTGCCATTCATGATGCAGATGCGGCCGTGCTTGTCCGCGCAAGAGTTGAAGAGGGTCGTCCGCCCCGTGAGGTCACAGCACAGTTGCAGGGGTTGCGAGCTCACTGCTGCATGGTCATGAATGCCTGTGCCGTCATCGGCAAAGGCGGCGAGGGCTGCGGCCGGACGACCCTGAGACGTGAATGCTCCCTTGCCGTAGGCGTTCCATCCCCAACGACTATAGGCAGCAGGTTTCCACCATCCGTAGAGTTGCGGTTCCCAGTAGAAGACACCCGCACACTCGGATATGGCTTTCATCTTGGTCATGAAATCGGCCATCACCTGTGCCGCCAGTGATTCATTGGTAGCCGAATAGCCTGTCTCCACAATCATCACCGGCACGCCGAAGGCGGCAGCCAGCGACCGCGTATTGGCAGCCGTCTTTGCGTTGTCATTCTGCCACGCCGTCTCGGGATAATGCGAGAGGCCTATCATGTCAAACTTGCCGCCATACTGCCGGAAAGCCTTGAAGAACCATGCGTTATCCTCTGGACCCTTGTCGATATGGACAATCACCTGTGCCGTGGGAAGCACAGCCTTAACCGCATCATAGCCGACATTGCTCAGGGCCACATAGTTAGCCCACACTGCGCTGCCCGACTTGCTCCAGTCAATCTTGCCACTGTCCCAGAGCATGCCGCTGCGCGTCTCGTTACCCACCTGCACCCACAGGGGCTCGATGCCCTCCTGCTTCAGCGCTGCGAGCACTTCGGTGGTGTGTGTCTGCACATCCTGCTTCAGCTGTTCGAGCGTGTGCCCGGCCCATTCCGACGGCGTGTCCTGCCGGCCAGGGTCGGCAAAGAAGTCGCTGTAATGGAAGTCCAGCAGCAACGCCTGTCCCTGGGCACGCACCCGGCGTGCCTTCACCAACACGTCAGCCAGATCCGACCATGCACCATAATCTGTCTCGGGATTCACCCACACGCGCAGACGGATGGCATTCATGCCCACCTGTTTGAGCAGCGCCATCAGTTCGGTGGGCTGCCCGGCAGCATCATAGAACTGCTTGCCGGTTGACTCCATTTCCGTGCACCAACTCACGTCTGCCCCCCGGGCAAAAACAGTGGCGGGTTGCGCCTGTGCTGCCCCGTAGAAAAAAAGCAGCGTCAGCGTAATCCAAGTGTGTTTGCAGATAATCATATTTCGATAAACTTTGGATTGCATTTCGACGGCAAATGTAGGTATTATTTCTTAAAAACAAGCCAATCATGATAAAAACCTTCACAAATAAGCCAAAAAGATAGCCATCCATGTCAGCAAACGTTCCTTTAATCCCTGCCTTTGATACTTTTTCTTTCTTTTTTCATGGTCAACTGACCGAAAAAGGCTACTTTTGTCGCCGATATGACACAGAAACAACGATATGAAGCTGTTATCAGCTACTTCCGCGAGGCCATGCCGATGGCCGAGACAGAACTGCATTACGCCAATAACTTCCAGCTGCTGGTGGCGGTGATGCTGAGCGCACAGTGCACAGACAAGCGGGTGAACATGGTCACGCCCGCACTCTTCGAGGCCTACCCCACCCCATCGGCGATGGCGGTAGCCAGCGAGGAAGAAGTGCTGGCGTATGTCAAAAGCGTGAGCTATCCCAACAGCAAGGCACGCCATCTGGTGGAAACGGCCCGACAGTTAGTGGAACGATTCGGTGGCGAAGTGCCGCAGACGCTGGAAGAGCTGACTTCGCTGCCCGGCGTGGGCCGCAAAACGGCCAATGTGGTGATGAGCGTGGCCTTCGGACAGGCTCGCATGGCAGTTGATATCCACGTCTTCCGCGTCAGTCACCGGCTGGGTCTCGTGGGTGACAAGGCCACCACGCCATTAGCCGTAGAGCGGGAGTTGGTGCGCCACATCCCCGAGTCTGAGATTCCCCGCGCCCACCATTGGCTCATCCTACACGGGCGCTATGTCTGCACAGCATTGAAGCCCCATTGTCTGGAGTGTGGATTGCAACGCACGTGTGCGTACCTTAATAATAATAAAAAGTCTTAATTTCCTTGGAAGACTAAGTGGAAAAGCGTACTTTTGCACGCGATTCACAGAAAAAGCATACACTATATACATTAAACAATAAACTCTAAACCCTAAACTCTAAACTCACTATGACCATCCACGATTACAAGTTCGCTGGCAAGAAGGCCATCGTGCGCGTTGACTTCAACGTGCCCCTCGACGGAAACGGTAACATCACCGACGACACCCGCATCCGCGGTGCCCTGCCCACCCTGAAGAAGGTGCTGGCCGACGGCGGCGCCCTCATCATCATGTCCCACATGGGCAAGCCCAAAGGCAAAGTGAACCCCAAGCTGTCTCTGCAGCAGATTGTTCCTGCTGTCAGCGCAGCACTCGGCGTTCCCGTTCAATTTGCACCCGACTGTGCCAAGGCTGGCGAGCAGGCTGCTGCCCTGAAGATGGGTGAGGTGCTGCTCCTGGAGAACCTGCGCTACTATCCCGAAGAGGAAGGCAAGCCCGTGGGCATCGAAAAGACCGATCCCGCCTACGACGCTGCCAAGAAGGCCATGAAGGAAAGCCAGAAGGAGTTCGCCAAGACGCTGGCCAGCTATGCCGACTGCTATGTGATGGACGCTTTCGGCACCGCACACCGTCGCCATGCCTCCACCGCCGTCATCGCCGACTACTTCGATGCCGACAACAAGATGCTTGGCCTCCTCATGGAGAAAGAAGTCCAGGCCGTTGACAACGTGCTGACCAATATCAAGCGCCCCTTCGTCGCCATCATGGGCGGCAGCAAGGTCAGCACCAAGATCGGTATCATCGAGAACCTGCTGGGCAAGGTGGACCGCCTCATCCTCTGCG
>JAFSZU010000061.1 GCA_017455585.1 Bacteroidaceae bacterium
ACAAAAGCTTTGGCAGCCTGTTGTATTTCACGAGTACTCTTTTCCATGATGTTACCTATTTAAAATACTTACCAATGACAGGCAGACCCTTCAGGGGCAGGTCGCGTTTGACGATGTATGCCACGAAGAGGAGGATGAGGAGGGTGTTCACCGCCAGTTGTGCCCATTCAGGGAGGAACTGGAGTTGTGTCATGGCTGCGAAGAGGACGGCTGTAAGGAGGACATAGAGGGTGATGTCGCGCATGGGATAGTTGATGGGGTTCTTCTGCTGGCCCACGATGTAGCTGAGAATCATGGCAGTGCCATAGCCCGCCACGCCGCCCCAGGCACAGGCCCAATAGCCGTAGCGGGGGATGAGCAGGATGTTCACGGCGATGAGTACGGCACAGCCTGCAATGGAGAAGACAGCACCATAGATGGTCTTGTCAATGAGTTTGTACCAGAACGAGAGGTTGAAATAGACGCCCATCATAATCTCTGCGGCCATGACGATGGGCACCACGCCCAGCCCCTCGCGGTAATCCACACCAATTATATATTGTAGCAGGGGCATGTAACCCACCACGGCGAGGAAGGCCAGGAGCGTGAAGATGAGGAAGTACTTCATGGCGGCGGCGTAGTAGTCCTTGCTGTCATGGTCCTTGGCTTTTGAGAAGACGATGGGCTCGTAGGCATAGCGGAACGCCTGTGTAATCATAGCCATAATCATAGCTATCTTCACACACGCGCCATAGATTCCCAATTGGATGTTCGCCTCAGCGGCATCTGGATAAACGAGCGGGAACAGTATCTTGTCGGCCACCTGGTTCAGGATGCCGGCAATGCCCAGGATGAGCAGCGGCCAGGAGTAGGACAGCATCCGGCGCAACAGCTTGCCGTCGAAGTGCCAGCGGATATGCAGCAGGTCGGGAATGAATAGCAGGGAGATGAACCCTGTGCACAGCAGGTTGATGAGGAAGACAAAATAAACTGATGTCTTGTGCAATACCACGAAATACAATACGTTCAGCCCGATATTCAAGAAGATGAACAGCAGCTTCAGCGATGCAAAGCGTATGGGCCGCTTCTGGAAACGCAGATAGCTGAACGGCAATGCCTGCAGGGCATCCATGGCCACCACAGCGGCCATCATCTGTAGGTAATCGGGATGCTCGGCATAACCCAGACTGCCCGCAACGGGCGTGATGAACCCGAAGAGCAGCAGCAGGAACAATGCCGTCAGGCCGCCCACCAGCATGAAAGCTGTGGAGAACACCGTGTCGGGCCACCGACTCCGTTCATCGTTCATCGTTTCCCGCTCCTCATTGGCAAAGCGGAACAGCGTGGTCTCCATGCCGAAAGTCAGCAGTACCAGGATGAGAGCCACGTAGGCATACATATTCGTGCTCACGCCATAGTCGCCCGTCTCTCGCGGCATGTAGTGCGTGTAGAGCGGCACCAGCATATAGTTGAGGAAACGCCCTACGATGCTGCTCAGTCCGTAGATGGCCGTGTCCTTCATCAGTGCATTCAGTTTTGCCATATCTCAGTATATCTATATAAATATCAACTTCTTACTCCAACCACAGATTACACAGATTAAACAGATTCTTTACTGCTTTTAATAATCTGTGTAATTGTTATCAAAATTTCTTCAAGTATGAAGCGACCAGAGGTCGAACGCACAGATTTTCTATAATGGAAAGGTTATGATCCGTGTAATCTGTGTAATCTGTGGTTTGTAAAAGATAATTGTGTTCATCTACTTATGCATTGTGAATTATGAATTATCCGAAGAAGATGGTGGCGACGATGATGGCGGCGATGATGGATGCCAGGTCTGCCAAGAGGCCACAGGGCAAGGCATAGCGCGTGTGGCGGATGCCCACGCTGCCGAAATAGACGGCGAGGATGTAGAAGGTGGTGTCTGTGCTGCCCTGGAAGATGCAGGAGAGGCGGCCGGCAAACGAGTCGGGGCCGTAGGTCTGCATACACTCCAGCATCATGCCGCGTGCGCCGCTGCCGCTGAGGGGTTTCATCAGCGCCGTGGGCAGGGCACCCGTGATGTCGGCATTGCCGCCACAGGCTTCCACCACCCAGCCGATGCCGCCCAGCAACCAGTCCATGGCTCCCGAAGCACGGAACGCACCGATGGCCACCAGGATGGCTATCAGATAGGGGATGATGCCCACGACGGTGGAGAAGCCTCCCTTGGCTCCCTCGATGAAGGCATCATATACATTTATCTTTTTACGCGCGCCCGCGAAGAGGAAGGCAATGATGATGCCGATGAGGATGACGTTGGCCACGTTGGCGGAGAAGATTCCCATCTGCTCGCGGCTCAGGGCCTGGGCTGCCCATCCCATGCCCGCCACGATGAGCGAGAAAAGCGCCAGCGTCAGCAGCACGGGGCGGTTCCAGAGGCTGATGCGCTGGATGGCACCTGTGACGGCCACACCCACCACCATGGAGATGAGCGTTGCAAGCAGGATGGGGACAAAGACATCGGTAGGTTGGGCTGCCCCCATCTGTGCACGGTAGGCCAGGATGCTGACAGGCACGACGGTGAGACCGGCCGTGTTCATGACCAGGAACATGATCATGGAGTTGGAGGCCGTGGACTTCAGCCGCTGCATCTGGCTCTCATCGATTTCACCACGTTCCCTTTTCATTCTTAATTCATCATTCTTGATTTCATCCAGCCCTTCCATCGCCTTCAGGCCGAGGGGCGTGGCGGCGTTGTCCAGTCCCAGCATGTTGGCCGACAGGTTCATGAAGATGTTGCCCACCACAGGATGTCCCTCGGGAATCTCGGGGAAGAGTCGCCGGAACAGCGGTGCCAGCCAGCGCGCCAGCCGCTCCACCATGCCGCCACGCTCGCCAATCTTCATGATGCCCATCCACAGCGAGAGCACGGCTGTCAGGCCAAGCGAGATCTCGAAGCCCGTCTTGGCCGCGTCCATCACTGCATTCATGAGGTTGGGAAACACCTCCACATCGCCCAGGAACACCAGTTTCACGGTTGCTACCGCGGCGGCAATAAAGAAGAATGCAATCCAGATATAGTTGAGAGACACGGTTGTATTTGACGATTTAACAATTTACGATTTATAGGCTATGCGGGTGCAAAAGTATGAAAAAATAATTGGAAACATGAGGTAGAGACAAATCTTTTTCATAATTTTGTCGCGGATAAGGGTCACTTTACCTTCAGATACCCTATAAATGGGCAAAAGATATAATTCGATTTTCGTTTATTGTTTATCCAACAGTATATCCTAATCAAGAATAAATCGTATAATTGTCAAATCATATAATCGTCAAATACAACTATGTTTGCTTCACTCTCCAACTGGTTTACCTCCCTCGACACCACGATGCAGATCTTCTGGGCTTGTGCCATCGCTGCCAGCGTGGTCTTCGTGATTCAGAACGCCCTCATGCTCATGGGCCTCGGCGACATGGACTCCGATGTGGATGCCGACGTCGGCACAGACTTCGACGTGCACACCGACTTCGACGCCGACGGCGGCGATGCCGACATCTCCACCGGCCACACCGGCCATGAGGGCACACTGGGCCAGGCGGGCATCTTCTCGCTGTTCACCCTGCGCAACTTCATCAACTTCTTCCTCGGCTTCGGATGGGGAGGCATCAGCCTGGCACCCGTTGTCCAGAGCCGCGCCCTGCTGGTGTTCCTGAGCATCCTCTCCGGTCTGCTTTTCGTGGCTGTCTTCGTGGTGATGTTCCGCCTCATCCTGCGGCTGGAGCGCAATGGCAGCTTCCGCATCCAGGACTGCGTGGGTCAGACGGCCAGCGTCTATCTGCGCATCCCCGCCCACCACGCCGCTGCCGGCAAGGTGCAGGTGAGTGTCAACGGCTCTGTCCACGAGCTCAACGCCTTCACCGACGGTGACTTCCTGCCCACAGGCTCCCGCGTCCGCATCGTCAGCATCATCGACAGCGGCAGCCTCCTCGTCGAAAAGCTATAGACTCATCATTAGTTTTATGAATAACCACAGATTCCCCTGATTATACAGATCCTTTCCAGACTCTCATCCGTGTAATTGATTTCTATATTTCACAGATTTAAGAAGGTTACGGAAGATCAATCCGTGAAATCCGTGTAATCTGTGGTTGTTATAAAGAATGGCCCTATAAACTTTGCCGCTCAATTTCATTTAACAACAATCCTCATTAAACTATAAACCCTAAACTTTCAACTCTCTATGGAACTCTACTATGTGATCGTCTTGGCCGTCGTGGCCTTCTTCCTCGTGGTGGCGCTGTTCAACCGCTACCGCCGGTGTCCCTCGGACAAAATCCTCGTCATCTATGGCACCAGTGCTGCCAAAGGTTCTGCCAAGTGCGTGCACGGCGGCGGTGCCTTCGTCTGGCCTATCATTCAGGACTATGCCTACATGTCCCTCACGCCCCTGAGCATCGATGCCAACCTCACCAACGCCCTGTCCCGCCAGAACATCCGCGTGGATGTGCCCTGCCGCTTCACCGTGGGCATCAGCACAGAGCCCGAATACATGAGTGCCGCCGCCGAACGTCTGCTGGGGCAGACCCCGCAGCAGATCCAGGAACTGGCACGTGATATCCTCTTCGGTCAGCTGCGTCTGGTCATCGCCACCATGTCCATCGAGGAGCTGAACAGCGACCGCGACAAGTTCCTGGAGGCCATCAGCACCAACGTGGAAGTGGAGCTGAAGAAGATCGGTCTGCGCCTCATCAACGTGAACGTCACCGACATCAAGGACGAGAGCGGATACATCGAGGCCCTGGGTCGTGAAGCAGCCGCCAAGGCCATCAACGAGGCCAAGGTGCGTGTGGCCGAGCAGGACAAGATTGGTGAGATCGGTAAGGCAGAGGCCGTCCGCGAAACGCGCGTCCGCACCGCCGAGGCCAACGCCCAGGCCGTGAAGGGCGAGAACGAGGCCAAGGTGGAGATTGCCAACTCCGAGGCATACCGCCGCGAGAAGGAGGCCGAGGCCGCCCGCAAGGCCAACGCTGCCGAGAAGGTGCAACAGGCCAAGGCGCTGGAGGAGGCATACGCCGCCGAGCAGCAGGCCGAGACGGCCCGTGCCGAGCGCGAGCGCGCCACAGAGACCGCCAACGTCATTGTGCAGCAGGAAATTGAGAAGCAGCGTCTCATCATTGCCGCCGAGGCCGAGGCCGAGCAGAAGCGCGCCATCGCACGAGGCGAGGCAGACGCCGTCTTCGCCAAGATGGAAGCCGAGGCAAAGGGTCTTTATGAGATCCTGACGCGCCAGGCACAGGGTTACGACAAGATGGTACAGGCTGCCGGAGGCGACGCTACCGCCGCCTACTCGCTCCTCCTGCTGGAGAAGCTGCCGGAGCTCGTCAAGACGCAGGTCGAGGCCATCAAGGGCATCAACATCGACAAGGTCACCGTCTGGGACAGCGGTGCCGCAGGCGCCGACGGCAAGAGCAGCACAGCGGGCTTCGTCAGCGGCCTCATGAAGAGCATACCGCCCCTCAACGACCTCTTCGAGCAGGCCGGCCTGAACCTGCCCGAGTACCTGGCCAAGAAGAAGGCCGAGCAGGAGGCCGACGCCACCGAGATGAAGTAAACTCCGCAGATGCCACGAAAAAGAGGCTGTGTCAAGATGATTGACGCAGACTCTTTTCTTTTTATATCCAAAAAGAGCAACCATCCTCACGGACAATTGCTCTGACAAAATCATTTACCTTATAAACTAACTAACTAAATCTCTTCTTTGTGTTATCCTGATAAGAACAATCCATATATCTTGTCTGTTCTTCTGTTTTGCGATGCAAAGGTACGGCATTTTTGCAGAATACACATCAAATTCATGCTATAAAACATAAAAATCGCCATATTCCTTGACCTTCATCAAGCACAGGGCACTGTCAACGTATGACTTTCCCATGTCTTATTCCCACGAAGTGTTAAGCAGACAAGAAAGGGAATCCGTGAAATCCGTGTAATCTGTGTACCGAGGACATGAAGGAATCTGCTGGAAAACCCGATTCTTCTTGCATACTCACTCACTTGTGTTGATTATTCCATCACCACCGAATGATTATTCCATCATGACCGAATAATCATTCCATCATGATGGAATAATCAATATACGTGGGTGACATCATAATAAAAAATGTTAAAACATGGTGGCTCGTGCAGTCATATAGCAGATTTCTTATCTATGATAACAGAAACATGCTTAATTTTGCAGCAGATAACCAAAACAGTCATATTATGAAGAAGATTGCACTCATGGTATTGTCCATCTTGATGGGTATAACGGTCAATGGTCAACGGTCAATGGCCGAAGGTCAAATGGTAAATGGTAAATTGTCAAATCGTCAAATGTTGAAGACAATTACTTTGACCGATGCGGAGCGTGTGCTGGTAGAACAGAACAGCGACTTTGCCTTCAACCTGTTCCGCAAGACGCGCGACACGGAGAACCACGTCATCTCGCCACTGAGCATCACCTACGCGCTGGGTATGCTCAACAACGGTGCCGACGGCATCACCCGTGAAGAAATCTGCCAAGTGCTGTCCGGCGGACGACAAACGGATTATGCGGACGTAGCCACGATGAACGCCTTCTGCCGCAAGATGCTGACGGAGAGTGCCCTGCTCGACGAGGACACACGTGTGGCCATTGCCAACACCATCTTCTTCAATGGCGACAGGAAGGACATTGCGCTGAAGACAGCTTTCAAGGATGCCGCAGCCAAGTACTATGATGCCACGCCGTCTGTGCTCAACTTCTGCGATGAGAACACACTGGGCATCATCAACCAGTGGGCCACCGACCAGACCGACGGCATGATTCGTGACTTGCTGAAGCCCGAAGACCTGGAAGACCCCAACCTGGTGAGTTTCCTGCTGAATGCCATCTGCTTCAAGGGGGCATGGGTCAACCAGTTCGACGAGGGAAACACCCAAAACACCTATTTCAGCGACATGCAGCATTCGGCCATGATGATGTGGCAGGTAAATGAGTTCCGCTATGCCGAGACCGACCTCTACCAGTCCGTTATCCTGCCATACGGCAATGGTTCCTACCAGATGACTGTCTTCCTGCCAAAGCAAGGAAAGACGCTGGACGACGTGTTGTCTGCCATGAACGGCAAGAGCTGGAACGCTGCCGAATATCAGAACTATGAGGTCTATCTCGCCCTGCCGCGCATAGAGACCGACACCAATCAGGATCTGGAAGACATCATGGCATCGCTGGGCATGAAGAATGCCTTCCTGAAATACAACGGCCACGGCTTCCTGGATTTCTGCCACTTCGGTGACAACGAGGATGACTCCGACCCGTGCTGGATCAGCATGATGCGCCAGAAAGCCCACCTGAAGCTCGACGAGAAGGGCACGGAGGCTGCCGCTGTCACGGTCATCGCGATGGCCGACAAGGCCATGCCCCTAACTGTTGAGTTCATCGCCGACCGCCCGTTCCTCTACATCATCAGCGAACGCAGCACGGGCAGTATCTTCTTCATCGGGCAGTACATGGGCGAGCCTATAGAGAATGCACGTCACGACATCAGCCTGACTGCCGAGGAGAAGAAACTGGTGGAGAGCAACAACGACTTTGCCTTCAAACTCTTCCGCGAGGCACGCACAGAGGAGAGCACCATCATGTCGCCCCTGAGCATCACCTTTGCCCTTGGCATGGCGAACAACGGTGCCGCCGGCCAGACACAGCAGGAAATCAACCAGGTGCTGGGCTTCGGCGAGGCCGGTGCCGACGGCATCAACCAGTTCTGTCGCAGGATGCTGGACGAGAGCAGAACGCTAGACAAAGAGACGAAGGTGGGCATCGCCAACACCATCTTCCTGAACAACCACTGGGACTACGAGCTGCAGGAGCCGTTCGTGCAGAAAGCCAGTGAGTACTATGACGCGCAGCCGGAGGCCTGCGACTTCTACGACAACAGCACTCTTGATGCCATCAACCAGTGGGGGAGCGACCACACAGAGGGTATGATCCAGGAGGTGCTCGACAAGAATGAGTTCAGCCAAGATGCCGTGAGCTACCTGCTGAACGCCCTGTACTTCAAAGGGGTCTGGGCGAACAAGTTCAGCCCCGACAACACCAAGGAAGAGTCTTTCAACGGCGGCAAGGAAGTGCCGATGATGCACATCCCAGGCAACGAGTATGGGAGTGGCATGGAGTTTGAATATACCAGGACCGACCTGTATCAGGCCGTGAAGCTGCCCTACGGCAACGGAGCCTACCAGATGACCGTCTTCTTGCCGCAACAAGGCAAGAGCGTTGGCGACGTGCTCCAGCAGATGGACGGCAAGAAGTGGCAGTTCAGGGGGCACGACATGCTATTGGACCTGAAGCTGCCACGCTTCGAGACCGACACCAACACAGACCTGAAGCCTGTCATGTCGGCACTTGGGATGCCCACGGCCTTCGACCCATACAAAGCAGACTTCCAGTATTTCTGCAACTACCCCACGTATATAGACTTGATGAAACAAGTGGCCAAGATCCAAGTCAACGAGGAAGGCACAGAAGCTGCCGCCATCACCGTGATTGGTTTTGAAGCAACGGGTATGCCCGACTTTGCCGAGTTCCACGCCACGCGCCCGTTCCTCTATATTATCAGCGAACGCTCCACGGGCCTCATCTTCTTCATCGGACAGTACATGGGTGACACCACCACAGGCATCAGTGACAGACAAATGGTCAATGGCCAATGGTCAAATGGTAAATGTTTTGACCTGCAGGGACGCCAAATCGTCAATGGTCAATGGTCAAATGGTAAATGTAAGAAGGGTCTTTACATTGTAGCCGGGAAGAAATACATTGTAGATTAGCCTTGAATAGTAGCCATTTCAGGACATATTTCCCTGTTTTTTTTGGTGATAACACAGATTTGTCTTATCTTTGCCGCGCAAGAGCACGTTAACACCCTCACCTCTCAAAACCTCATAACCTCAAAACCTCATAACCTCAAAACCTCATAACCTTATGAAACGACTTATCCTTTTCCACGCGGCCCTGCTGCTGCTGTGCACCGGCCTGGCTGCCGACGTGCCCACAGGCCTGGTGCGCCTGAAGAGCAACCGGACGTCCTATTATCTGTCCTCGTCTGCCAGCGGCGCGGCCACCACCGCCACGAAGAACCTGAAGAAGCTGGACCAGGTGTGGATCCTGCTGGCCGGCGGCGGCGGCTACTCTCTGCGCAGTGCCAACACGGGCGAGTATCTGCAGACGTCGATGACGGGCACCGGCGCGGGCAAGGCCACGCTGTATATCCGCACGAGCCCCAACGCCACCGCCTCGAAGGTGCTGTTCAACGTCTCGGCCAAGAGCGACTGCAGCGGCGACTTCCTGAACACCAACACGAGCCACAACCTCTTCAAGTACTCGATGGACGACGGCTGCGACTGGTATATCGAGACGGTGGATAACTTCACCACCGACGAGATTCGCGAGCGCATCCTGGGCATGAGCCCATACGCCAGCGAGCTGGAGGACAGCGCCTACTACCGCATCGTCAGCTGCTACGGCCTCGTCATCACCGGCGGCAGCACGCTCACGGCCAAGGAGGCCGACGCCAGCAACTTCTACCAGTACTGGCAGCTGACGCGGAGCGGCAGCGGCTGGCTCATCCAGGACGTGGTGTCGCAGAAGTATGTGCAGAACCAAAGCTCGATGAGCGCCGCCTTCCAGGAGGGCAACGCCAAGACGGCGTTCAGCATCAAACCCGTCGGCGACGAGTGGGACAACCGGTGGACCATCGCCTACGGCTCCGAGAGCGCCGGCCTGCACGATGCCAGCACGCAGGGGCACAGCGTGGTGCGCTGGAGCACGACGGCCGATGCCAGCGAGTGGCACTTTGAGAAGGTGGAG
>JAFSZU010000062.1 GCA_017455585.1 Bacteroidaceae bacterium
CGAATGAAATGGACATGACTTGTAACATCCTCACGGGTTCCAACATTGGTGAGGGTGGCGAAGGTCAGCAAGGCGATGTGAAGGGATTCGGTTTATTGGATGATTCTGATAAAGAGAACCACTTCGAAGAGAATCCCTTTGAATAAGGTTCATTGACAGTCCATAGAACAGAGCCGAGGAGCAGCAGGAGAAGGGTATCAGCCCAGTGACATCTCCAAATGCTCCTCGGCTCTGTTACAAAAACAAGTGACCGCAAAGTCAAATTCATCATAGGAGAACAGGAGGGAACGAGGGGGCGTCACGGCTTGAAGTGCGCCAGGACGGTGAGGCGGTCGCCCTCGTCGTCCATGAGGAAGAAATGGGGACGTCGCACGGTGCGGCCGTTGACAACCTCATGGCTGTGGAGGGAACAGAGCAGCCGTCCTCGCCAGTCGCGGAAGAGCATGCCGTGGCCGTAGTTGGGCGGGGTCAGGGGCTTGGACTCGTGCAGCCACGGTCCGTCCAGCGTGCCGCTTTGGCTGTAGGCCACGCCCATGGTGTAATCGCCACCCACCCAGCTGGTCCATATCATGCCGAGGCGGCCGCTCTGCGTGCGGAAGAGCCACGGTCCGTCGGTCACCACATTGGGCACGGTGCCGTCTGCACGTCGATGCCCCGCGGCCACCTCCTCCGGCACATCGTCGCCGCGGCTCCACGGCGCGTCGGCGGCACTGAAGAGCAACGAGGCTGTGCCCACGGAACCGCTGAGGTCGGGGGTGAGGCGTATCTTCTCCATGGTGCCGTAGCCGGCCTGCAGCCACTCATGGCAATAGACCATGTAGGGCTGGCCGTCGGCATCCACCCAGAAGGTGCCGTCGAGCGTGGGCTTGAAGGCTGGCAGATAGACGGGGTCACGCATGGGACGGTAGGGGCCGTCGGGCTTGTCGGCGACAAGGATGTGCGAGGCACGGCGCGGGATGCGTTGGCCGCGAACACGGTCGATGGTGACGGCGTTGTTGGTGAAGGTGGCAAAGTAATAGTATTTGCCTTGATAGTGATGCAGTTCCGCCGCCCAGATCTGGGGGTGTGCGCCCATCCAGGATGTGGTGTCGATCTCTATGATGTTGCGCGGACCGTTCCATGTCTGCAGGTTTGTGCTCGTCCACAGCAGACCGCCCGTGCCGGTCATGTAATAGGTGTGGGTGGCGGAGTCGGCGAGGATGCACGGGTCGCTGAGGATGATGCTGTCCGTGGGCACGTTCTCGCGGTATCGCGGTTGCCATCGCTGGGCGGCAGCGGGGAAGGAGCAGAGGATCAATAGAATAGGAAGTAGCAGATAGTGACAGGGGTTCATGGTTTATTGTGGGCTTTTAATGAGAGGAGGGGTGGAGGGGCGCGCAAATATGCGCTACACCCAACCGATATTTGTTAACGTGTAAAAGTCAATGATGCGGCGCAGGGCACGCTGGCAGACGGGGCAGAAGTCCTTGACCTCGTTGACCTTCATGCGGCACTCCTGCACAGGGCGATAGACACCGCGACTCTGATAGCCCGCCCCCTCATAGACACCCACCTTGGTGGTGAGGTCGCGGCCGTCGGGAGGGGTGGGAATGGCAGTCCCCGGCGGCAGCATATCCTGCCACTTGCTGGCGAAGTCGTGCAGTGTCGTGAGGTTGGGTTCCCACGGCTCTGTGTCGGCGGGGTAGTGTGTTTCCGGGTCGTCGCCGTAGGCATACTCATCGCCCAGGCCGCCGAAGCTGTGGCCGAACTCATGGACAATGACTTCATATCTGGAGCGCGGACAGCGGGCCGAGGCCATGTTGTAGCTGTTGTAGATGCCGCCACCGCCATATTCTGTGGTGTTGGCCAGGATGATGAAATGCTCAAAGGGGATGGCCGTCATCACGTCATAGAGGCGTTGGAGGTGGAGCGTGGTGAGATAGCGGTTGCTGTAGAAGGTGTCGAAGCTGGAGGCGAGGGCCGTATTCTTCCATTGCCCCAGGTGCGGGATGCTGACACCGCTGTCCCGCGAGGGCGGCATCACAGCCACGAAGTTGAAACGGTCCATCATCGAGCGGAAAGGCTCGTGGGCCTCCAACGCCATGATGCTGCTGTCACAGACGGCCAGGAACGCGGGCATCTCAGCTTCTGTGTAGCCCTCGGCCACAAAGGCCACGTCGATGCAGTCACGCGAGTCACCGCCCTGTCGCAGGTAACGCCATGGGGTCTGCTGCTCGCTGCTGCGGTCACGAATGAGGATGTCCCGCGGATTCACGCGATGCTTGAGCGACGAGCGAACAGTCCTGTGATTGTCAACCAGTTGGCAAACCACATCCACGGGTTGTTTGGGGAAGGGTATCAAGAAAGTATTCTCGAAGGATTTCTCTGCGTGGCGTGCTTCCTCTGTCTCCTGCCACTCCTGGAAGAGGGTGGAGAAACTGTGACGGTAGAGCGTGTCGCCCGTGACAGGGTCAATGACCGTCAGCTGTCCGTTGCCCTCCAAGGGCAGACGGCTCAGGTTGTGGCGCCGCCCATACCATCCAGCTGTCTTTGACAGCTGGCTGACGGCGATATGCTGTTCGGTATTGGTGCCGGAGAAGATGTAGTCGATGCGCAGGGTGGAGTCTGTGAAGGCGCGGTCAAAATCCCCGGCAGACACGCCCTTGGCGGCGAGACAGGCCATGAACAGGCAAACGATTCGGAACAACGGTTTCATGGAACGCATCAGTTGACGGGAATGGTCAGTGTGCCGTTGCTGTAGCCGTAGAGGGCGCTGGATTGTCCGCGATGGAGCGAGCCGAACGTGCCCTCGCCCACAATGGAGCCGTCAGAGCCTTGCGCCCCTGTGGCAGAATAATGATACTCTCCCCGGAATGTGACCATGAAGTTGCGCGAAGTGATGTTGCCGGGCACGTGGAAGCGCACTGTGGGGTTCGACGGGTCGTTGTCATAGACGACGGTCTGCGACTTCTTGTCTGTGACGGTGGAGTCGGCACCATCGTCCTTGGGGATGGTGTAGGTGGCCGTCCAGCTATAGACGGCCTTGTAAATCAGGTGTCCTATTTCCTGCTGCTGCGCCTCGATGGTGACGGAGTCGCCCAAGACTAGAGGTTTGGGGGTGTAGATGAAGCCGTGCCATGTGGGCATGTAGGAGACTTGCTTCTCGTCCTTACAGGCCCCGAGGGCCAGCGCAAGAAAGATGAAACATGTGAAGGGTAGAATGTTGATGTGTTTCATTGATTGTGAGGTGATGGGGTTCTTGATCTGTTCGCGCAAATATGCGCGACACCCGACCAAAATGATGAACGAGGAATGATGAGTGA
>JAFSZU010000063.1 GCA_017455585.1 Bacteroidaceae bacterium
ATGATGTCGAAGCCGCCGGTGTTGCGGTATTCGTCGATGATGTCGTCCGTCAGCTCCATGTACTTGTGATCCACCAGGCCGCCGGGGCCGAGGATGAACCCGTAGAGCTTGCTGTCGGGGTTGATGCTCTTCACGCCGTCGAAAAGGCCGCTGATGACGTTGTGGCCGCCAGGAGCCTGTCCGCCGGAGAGGATGACGCCCACGTTGATGGGCTCGCTCTTCTTGGCTTCGCTGGGCACGAACTCGATGACGGGCAGTCCGTAGGTGTTGGGGAAGAGTTCCTTGATCTTAGCCTGGTCGCCGACACTCTGTGTGGCAGCACCTTCCTTGGCTACAACGGGACCCTGAAGGGCCTTGGGGAGTTTGGGCTGATAGGCAGCCCTTGCGATTTGCAATGCGCTTTTGGTCATTGTGTAATAATGGTTTATTGGGTTATTGATAATGGCTTGAACAAATCGGCGCAAAGATACACCTTTTCTGTGATTGTAGCAAAAATTATGGACATTTTCTTTATCAGCCGCTCTCTCGCACACGTCTGGCACACGTCATTGGCGCAGTCGCTGTTCCACGGCCTCGCGCCAGTCGGCGTTCTTCTCCACCAGCATGGTCTGTATGCCGAGGTCGGCGGCGGCGGCAATGTTGGCCGGCGAGTCGTCGAGGAAGAGGGTTTCGCCGGGCAGGATGCCGGCGTCACGGAGCATGAACTGGAAGATGCCGGGGTCGGGTTTCATGATGCCCACCTCGTAAGAGGTATAGCACTTCTCCAGATAGCTGCTCAACGGCCTCCCCTCGCTGCTGAAACGTGAGCTCTCTGCCCACGACTGCACAAAGGGATTGGTGTTGGAAAGCAGGAAGGTGCGGTAGCCGCGGGCGCGCAACTCTTCCAGCCTGTGCAACTTGCGGACATCCACCGGCCCGCCTACATAGCCGAGCCACGCCCCCAGCACCTCGTCATGGGTGAGGGCGCGGCCACACATCTTCCCGAGTTCCGCGCGGAAGGCGTCGGGCGTGATGCGCCCGCTCTCCAGCTCCTCAAAGACGCCTCGCTGGTGGAAACGGTCGAGACGGTTGGAGGCATCGGCAAGGCCGATCTGCTTGAACGCTTCCACCGCGCCCTCATAATCAAGGTCGAAGAGCACGCCTCCGAAGTCAAATGCAAGATTCTTTATCATGTTGTCTTCATCACATTTCGGGCGCAAAGATACACGAAAAAGCGCAGACGGCAAAAGATTTTCTCCTTTTTCTGCATACGCGGCGGCTCCCTTACCCGCTTCGCGCGCCTATCATGTGTGCCTCTTTTGATTATTCCATCATGATGGAATGATTATTCGGTCATGATGGAATGATTATTCGGTCATGATGGAATAATCAACACATGCGGGTGTCTTTTAGTTCCCATCCGGTTTTTCGGCCTCGAAGAAGGGCGAGTCATTCCAGTGGAAGGTGCTCACGTCGTCGGGCCGGGCCGGGTCAAAGGGTGTGTATTCGGGGCGTAGGGCGGAGAGGATGGGCAGTTGCAGTTGCTTCATCCCCTCGATGATGCACTTGGCAATCTCGTAGGCCCCGTAGGGGTTGAAGTGGGTGTTGTCCTTGAAGTCCTGCTTCTGTCCGGGATAACTGCCTGCGGGATAGTGGACAAAGGCGCGCTTGCTCGGCTCCTCGCCCATGGCCTCGTAGAAGGTGCGCGTCATCTGGTGCAGGTCAATGAGGGGCACGTTCTCGCGCCCGGCCACCCACGCCATGGCCTCCGGATAGTCGGCGTGCGTCTCCTGGATGCGCCCGTCCTTGAAGCTGCGTCGCTGTGTGGGTGTGACCAGGATGGGCGTGGCGCCTCGCGCGCGCGTTTCATCTATAAAGGTCTTCAGGGCGGTGGCGAAGTTGTAGTAGGCCCCCGAGCCGGGCTGCTTCTGTTTCTGGTCGTTGTGGCCGAACTCGGCAATGAGATAGTCGCCCGCCTTCATCATGGACAGTGCCTTGGCCAGACGGTTGGCACCGATGAATGTGCTGGCCGTCTCGCCGCTCTCGGCAAAGTTGGCAAAGGCCACCTCGGGCCCGAACCACCGCGTGATCATCTGTCCCCAGCTGGCCCACGGCTCGTTGTCCTGATCGACCACGGTGCTGTTGCCGCAGAGGAAGACGGTGGGCACGCGGTCGTCTCGCTCCACACGGATGGCCGCACAGGCCGGCGCGTCGCCGTTGACCTCGATGGTCAGGCGGTCGTCGAAGTTCAGTTTGGTGAGTTCCCGTGGCTTCAGACGCATGGCGCGCTTGTCATCGATCTGGGGGGAATGCTTGTGGACGATGAACGACACCTCCTTCAGCTCGCCTTTGCGCGTGGCCATGTTCTCCACAAAGAGGCGGCGGCTCTCGGCACGCACGGTGGTGACGGCGGCGCGGCGGGCACTGCCCAGCAGGACGGTGACGCGGTAATTGCCGTCGGGCACGCGCAGGCTGAAGAAGTAGGGCGAGGGCGCATCCAGTTGCTGTGGCGCAGGGATGCAGTCAAAGCCGTAGTCTGTGGAGGCCGCATAGCGGTCACTGGGTTGGACGGTAATGACGGATGTCGGCAGTTGAGCGTTGAGCATCTTCTGTGTCTTCTTGTCCGCCGTGAGACAGAAGGACCACGATTGTGCCATCAATGGCAGAGTGAGCAGCACTGTGGCTGCGAGCATAAAATAACGTTTCATAACGGGGTCAAAGATACAAAGTTTCATTGACCTACACACGAAAATGGAGAAAAAATCGATCCTTCACGCAAAAAAACGCGCACTTCCTTGGCGGTTTCGCGGAAAAGCACTACCTTTGCACCCGGTTTTGAGACAGAGACATGCCGACATGGCTCAGTTGGTAGAGCAACGCATTCGTAATGCGTGGGTCCGGGGTTCGAGTCCCCGTGTCGGCTCCAAAGGAACAAGAAGTTGAAAGTTGAAAGTTGAAAGTTGATAACTAATAGTTCAACACTCAACTTTCAACTTTCAACTTTTAGCTTTCACCTTTCACCTTTCAACTTTTAACTATCACCTTTCACCTTTCACCTTTCACCTTTTAACTTTCACCTTTCAACTTGACGAAGACGCACAAATATATTCTCATTGGCGCGCTGGCTATCGCAGGAATCGTGGTGGCCGTCGCGTTGTGGTCTGTACACGCGGTGATGCGTCCCCCCTTTGAGCTGTCAGAGACCGCCTACATCTATATCCGCCCCTCCACCACCGAAGCTGACGTCCTCGACCAGTTAGAGGCCGAATGTCATGCCCGCTCTCTCACGGGCTGGCGGTTGCTGCGCATGGTCACGGACTTCAAACCCCGCACAGGCCGCTATGCCGTGAACCCCGAGGATGACATGCTCACCGTGCTGCGCCGTCTGCGCAACGGCCAGCAGGAACCTGTGCGGCTGACCATCCCCTCCGTGCGCCGGCTGAACCGCCTGGCAGGTGTGCTCTCGCAGAAGCTGATGCTGGATTCGGCGGAGGTGGCTACCGCCTTTGCCGACAGCAGTTTTGCCGCCGAGTGGGGCTATACCACACCCACCTTGCCCGCCCTGTTCATCCCCAATACCTACGAGCTGTTCTGGAACATCTCGCTGGACGCCTTCATGCAACGGATGCAGCGCGAGAACGACGCCTTCTGGAACAGCCAGGGACGCGATGCCGCTGCCAAGTCTCTGGGTATGACCCATGAAGAGGTCGTCACACTGGCCAGCATCGTCGATGAGGAAACCGCCTACACGCCCGAAAAGCCCCGCGTGGCAGGGGTCTATCTCAACCGTCTGCGCATCGGGATGCTCCTCCAGGCCGACCCCACCGTGAAGTTTGCCGTGGGCGACGACGGCCTGCGCCGCATCCTCAACCAGCACCTGCGCATCCAAAGCCCTTATAACACCTATATATATATAGGTCTGCCTCCAGGCCCCATCCGCATCCCCAGCATCTCCGGCATTGATGCCGTGCTGAAGGCCGAGAGCCACCCGTTCCTCTACTTCTGCGCGAAGGAGGACTTCAGCGGCAGCCACAACTTCGCCCGCACATGGGCAGAACACCTACAGAACGCCCGCCGCTACCAGCGGGCACTGAATGCCAGAGGCATAAGGTGAACCCTATAAGTCCTATAAGACCTATAAATCGTTAAATCGTAAATCGTCAAATCGTCAAATCCCTATATGTCAGCCACCCTACGTTTCTCCGTCGTTGGTGAGGCGTTCAAGAAACGCCCCCTTGACGTGCCGCCACCTGCCGAGCGGCCCTCCGAGTTCTTCGGCAAATACGTCTTCAACCGCGAGAAGATGCACAAATACTTGCCCGCCGACGTCTATCAGAAGATGATTGACGTGATGGACAACGGCGCCACACTGGACCTGCAGACCGCCGACATCGTGGCCGAGGGCATGAAGCGCTGGGCCATGAGCCTGGGCGCCACACACATCACACACTGGTTCCAGCCGCTCACCGAGGGCACCGCCGAGAAACACGACGGCTTTGTGGAGCACGACGGCAAGGGCGGTATGGTGGAGGAGTTCACGGGTAAGCAGCTGGTGCAGCAGGAACCCGATGCCAGCAGCTTCCCCAGCGGCGGCATACGCAGCACCTTCGAGGCCCGTGGCTACTCGGCATGGGATCCCGCCAGCCCCGTCTTTGTCATCGGTGACACACTGATGATTCCCACCGTCTTCATCGCCTATACCGGCGAGGCACTGGACTACAAGGCTCCGCTGAAGAAAGCCCTCCACGCCGTGGATCGCGCCGCCACCGCCGTGGCGCAGTACTTCTATCCGGACGTGAAGAAGGTCATATCCAATCTGGGGTGGGAACAGGAATACTTCCTTGTGGATGAGGGACTTTACGCTGCACGCCCTGACCTGGTCATGACGGGCCGCACACTCATGGGGCATGACTCGGCCAAGAACCAGCAGATGGACGACCACTACTTCGGCAGCATTCCCGAGCGTGTGGCAGCCTTCATGCGCGATTTGGAGATTCAGGCGCTGGAGCTGGGCATCCCCTGCAAGACGCGCCACAACGAGGCCGCACCCAACCAGTTTGAGCTGGCTCCCATCTTCGAGGAGACAAACCTGGCCGTAGATCATAACATGCTGTTGATGATGCTGATGAAGAACGTGGCCCGCAAGCACGGCTTCCGTTGTCTGCTCCACGAGAAGCCCTTTGCCGGCATCAACGGCAGCGGCAAACACAACAACTGGAGCCTCTCAACTGACACGGGAATCCTGCTCCATGGCCCCGGCAAGACACCGCTGGACAACCTGCGCTTCATCACCTTCATCGTGGAGACGCTCATGGCCGTGTGGCGCCACAACGGGCTGCTCAAAGCCAGCATCGTCAGTGCCTCCAACGCCCACCGCCTGGGTGCCAACGAGGCTCCGCCCGCCATCATCTCCAGCTGCCTCGGGCAGCAGCTGACGGAGGTGCTGGAGCACATCGCGCACGCCGAGAGTTCGGAACTGACTTCGCTCACCAGTACCGGCAAGCACGCC
>JAFSZU010000064.1 GCA_017455585.1 Bacteroidaceae bacterium
ATGGTGGTCTTGAGGGTGGAGATGGGGGTTAGCAAGTGCATAGTGCTGGAGTGCATAGTGCTGGAGTGCATAGTGCTGGAGTGCATAGTGCTGGAGTGCATAGTGCTGGAGTGCATAGTGCTGGAGTGCATAGTGCTGGAGTGCATAGTGCTGGAGTGCATAGTGCATAGTGATTGCTGTGACTCTGGATTTCCAGCTGCAAAGGTATCACTATGCACTTCTGCACTATGCACTATGCACTTAGAATCCACTATGCACTCTGTTATGGGATTCACTCCATACAACCCCAGCCCGAGGCGTACCATATCGCAGTGGCGGTCGGGGAAGTGGGTGATGCCGGCGGAGTTGCAGATGTGGCGCAGGATATGGTCGGGGAAGGCATCCTGCAAGTGGTCTGCAGCGGCACAGAAGACTTCCCACTGGCGGGCGGAGAAGGTGTCGAAGTCTTCGCTGTCCGAGCCCACGAAATGCGTGAAGACGGAGCGCGGGATGAGGGCGTTCTGGTCATGCAGACAGGCGATGAGGCTGTCCAGATCCTGCTGTGGGTCGAAGCCCAGACGGTGCATGCCCGTGTCCATCTTGATGTGTATGGGGAAGTTGGTGATGCCCTCGCGGCCAGCGGCCTGGATGAGGGCATGGAGCAGCCGGAAGCTATAGACCTCGGGTTCCAACTGGTACTCGAAGAGCGTGTGGAAGCTGGACATCTCGGGGTTCATGACCATGATGTTCGTGGTGATGCCTGCACGACGCAGTTCCACACCCTCGTCGGCCACGGCCACGGCCAGGTAATCGACGCGGTGGTCCTGCAACGTCTTGGCAATCTCCACGGCTCCGGCACCGTAGGCTGAGGCCTTGACCATGCACACCATCTTCGTCTCCGGACGCATGAAGGAGCGGTAGTAGTTCAGGTTCTGCACGACGGCAGAGAGGTTCACCTCCAGGGTGGTCTCGTGGACGCGCTGCATCAGGGCGTCTGTGATGCGGTCGAAGCGTGCCTGGCGCGCACCCTTGATAAGCACCACGCGGTCCCGCAGGTTGGCGAAGGTGGGGGAGGCGAGGAAGGAGTCTGAAGAGTTGAAAGTTGAAAGTTGAAAGTTCTCCAAGTGTGGAGCGACCAAGGTCGAGCGGAAAGTTGAGAGGTTGGCCATCCCCGCACTGATCTCGGGACCAATGCCGATGAGCTCATCGACGCCATACTGCTGGATGAGTTCTGCCACGCGGCTGTAGAGTTCGGTGAGGTTGAGGCCCGACTGCTTGATGTCTGAGAGGATGAGGGTGTGGCGGCGACCGGCGGTGTCGGGGCGACGGCGCATGAAATCCAGCGCGGTCTCCAGGGAGTCCAGGTCGCTGTTGCAGGTGTCGGTGATGAGGGTGCAGTTGTGGCGGCCCTCGCGCACTTCGAGGCGCATGCCCACGGCGGTGAGGCTCTTCAGCTGCTCGCGGATGTGGTCATCGTCCAAGCCCAGGCAGCGGGCCACGCAGATGCAGTGGATGGCGTTCTCTGTGCCGGCCTCGGTGTCGCCGGCGGCACCCTCCTTCATGGCGGACAGGAAGGCCGTGAAGTCTGCGCGGTGCCAGCCCATGCGCTCGCCTTGGAAGCCGGAAGCCTCCACACAAGCCTGGATGGTCTCGTCGTCGGCATTATAAATAAGTACGCGCGCGTGGCGGAAGAGGCGCAGCTTCTCGCGGCATTTCTCCTCGCGGTCGGCAAAGTTCTCGTCGTGGGCAGGGCCTAAGTGGGTCAGCACGCCGATGGTGGGCTGGATGATGGCCTCCAGGGATGCCATCTCCCCGGCCTCGCTGATGCCCGCCTCGAAGATGCCCACCTGCGTTTGCTCGGAGAGTCGCCAGACGCTGAGGGGCACGCCGATCTGTGAGTTCCAGGAGCGGGGCGAGCGGGTCACATGGAGGGTGGGGGAGAGCATCTGGTAGAGCCACTCCTTGACGATGGTCTTGCCGTTGCTGCCGGTGATGCCGACGACGGGGATGTCGAACTCCTCGCGGTGTCGCTCGGCCAGCCGCTGCAGGGCACGCAGGGGCGAGGGCACGACGAGGTAGTTGGCATCGGGTTCGGGGTGCTCGGGGGCCTGTGCACAGACGAAGGCGCGGACGCCGCGGCGGTAGAGCTCGGGGATATAGCGGTGACCGTCGTTCTTCTGTGTGCGGATGGCAAAGAAGAGGGTGGTCTCTGGAAAGGCGAGGGAGCGGCTGTCGATGAGCAGCCAGTCGATGCGGGTGTCGGCGGTGCCGATGCGGTGGGCACCGATGAGGGTGGTGATGGTTTCTATTGAGTAGGTCATGATAGGATTCCCGGCGGGAAAACCGCCGGGCACTAACTAAAGGTTTCGATTAGAGTTCACAAAAGTTTCGATTAGAGTTCACACAGGTTTCGCTTAGAGTTCCAGGTTATATTTGGCCATGAGGGCTGTGAGTTGCTGCTGTGTCTGTTCGCGGAAGCGGATGGTGGCGGGCGAGTCGGGATCGGTGGGACGGTGGTGCAGGGCGCGGCGGATGGGTTCGTAGTCAACGAGATAGCGGTGCGTCTCGGCATCGAACCAGCGGTCGGCAAAGCGTTCCCAGATGTAATCGACGGCTTGGGGCGAGGGGTGCAGCATATCCTCGGCGTAGAAACGGTAGTCGCGCAACTCGTCCAATTGCAGCTCGTAGGCCGGGAAGTAACATGCCTGCTCCGGGTGGCGGCGGATGACGGCATCCACGGCCAGCAGGAGCACCGCTTTGCTCAGGCGGCTCTCATGGAAACCGTATTTGGCATAGCGGTAGGGGGAGACGGTGAACACCACCTGTGCCTGGGGAAACAGCTGGCAGATGGCCTCCAGAGCCGCGGCGGCTTCCTCGACGCTCATGTCCTGCTCGGTGAACTCTGCCTGTGGGCGCTTGTGGCAGTTGCCGACAACCTGCCCCTCTTCCCTTTCATAATACCTGTTGGTCCCCAACGTAATGACCACGGTGTCGGGGTTGAACTCGAAGAGACGACCGCGGGCGGAGAGGACGGCGGCCTGGCAGGCCTCGAGGGTGGAGGCGTTCTTGCTGCTGTCCGTGAGCCAGCAGTGCCAGCGGAGGTCCTCGTCCTCGAAGTAGAGTTCCCGCTGCATGGGGTTCTGTGTCAGCACCTGCAAGATGCTGACGGGATTATACAATACGCCGAAGGGGTTGACGAGGGCTGGCAGTCCGCTCTGCCTCATGCGCGAACCGATATTCTCTGCGAAGCATGAGCCGATGAAGGCGACGCGGTTGCGGAGCCCGATGAGTCGCAGCGGCTGGGGTATCTCGATGGGTGTTTGTAGTTTCATGGGTGCAAAAGTACAAATAAGTTGATAGTTGAAAGTTGAAAGTTGAAAGTTAGCATAGAATAAGCAGGAATAATGAAAATTATTTGCGTCTGCACGTTATATGCAAGAAATTATTTGTAACTTTGCCGCCGCTAATCGTATCTATGGAAGAAACCATTCAATCTAAATATCCCCTGCTGGAACAGATACAGCTGCCGGGCGACCTGCGCGCCATGCCGCTGGAACAGCTGCCGGAGGTCTGTCGTGAGTTGCGCGACGACATCATCCACGAGGTGTCTGTCAACCCCGGACACTTTGCCTCCAGTCTGGGTGTGGTGGAGCTGACGGTGGCCTTGCACTATGTCTATGACACACCCTACGACCGCATCGTATGGGACGTGGGGCACCAGGCCTACGGCCACAAGATCCTGACGGGACGCCGCAAGGCTTTTTGCACAAACCGCCACCTCCACGGCATCAAACCATTCCCCTCACCGGCAGAAAGCGAATATGACGCTTTCACCGCCGGACATGCCTCCAACAGTATCTCGGCGGCCTTGGGCATGGCTGTGGCGGCCAGGGCCAAGGGCGAGACAAGGCGCCATGTGGTGGCCGTCATCGGCGACGGCAGCATGAGCGGCGGGCTGGCCTATGAGGGTCTGAACAATGCCGCCGACGTGCCCAACGACATGCTCATCATCCTGAACGACAATGACATGAGCATCGACCGCCCCGTGGGCGGCATGAACAACCTGCTGCACCGTTTCCAGACCAGTTCCATCTATAATCGCTGGCGCGACCGTGCCGCCCGCAAGCTGATGTCACTCGGTTGGCTGAACGAGAACAGGAAGAATAGCATCCTGCGCTTCAACAACTCCTTGAAGAGCATGATCACCCATCAGCAGAACATCTTCGAGGGCATGAACATCCGCTACTTCGGTCCCAGCGACGGGCACGATGTCATTGAGCTGGTGCGCACGCTGCGCATCATCAAGGACATGCGCGGTCCCAAGCTCCTGCATATCCACACTGTCAAGGGTAAAGGCTTTGAACCCGCCGAGAAGGGCGGCCCGCTGTGGCACGCCCCGGGTAAGTTCGACCCCCTGACGGGTGCCCTCATCAAGGGCGATGACAAGGGTCTGCCGCCCAAGTTCCAAGATGTCTTCGGCCATACCTTATTAGAACTCGCGCGCGGGAACGACCGCATCGTAGGGGTGACCCCCGCCATGCCCACGGGGTGCAGCATGAATATCATGATGGAGGCGCTGCCCGACCGTGCCTACGACGTGGGCATTGCCGAGGGACACGCCGTCACCTTCTCGGCCGGCATGGCCAAGGACGGGCTGCTGCCGTTCTGCAATATCTACAGTTCCTTTGCCCAGCGCGCCTATGACAACCTCATCCACGATGTCTGCCTCTCGCGGCTCCATGTGGTGCTGTGTCTGGACCGTGCCGGGCTGGTGGGCGAGGACGGCCCCACACACCACGGCGCCTTTGACCTGGCCTTCCTGCGTCCCATTCCGGGGCTGACCATCGCCTCTCCCATGGACGAGCATGAGTTGCGCCACCTCATGTTCACCGCCCAGCTGCGGGACACGGGGCCGTTCGTCATCCGCTATCCACGCGGGCGCGGCTCGCAGCCCGACTGGTGCTGCCCCATGCAGGAGATTCCCATCGGTCGCGGACGTTGCCTCAAAGAGGGCACCGACGTGGCACTGCTGTCCATCGGCCCGCTGGGCGTGGCCGCCCAGGAGGCGATTCGTCAGGCCGAGGTCGAGCGGCCGGGACTCTCTGTGGCACACTATGATATGCGGTTCCTGCGTCCTTTGGACGAGCGACTGCTCACCGAGGTGGCAGCGCGCTTCAAGCGCATCGTGACCCTGGAGGACGGCGTGCGCACGGGCGGACTGGGCTCTGCCGTCCTGGAATGGATGGCCGACCACGGAGCCGCGCCCCGCGTCATCCGTCTGGGTCTGCCCGACCAGTTCGTGGAACACGGCACGGTAGCAGAGCTGCACCGCATCTGCGGCATCGACGTGGAAGGAATCAAACGAGCCATTATGCTATAGATGCTATAGAGACTATAGAAGCTATAGATGCTATAGAGACTATAGAGACTATAGAAACTATAGAAGCTATAGAAAAAGAAGATAATATGAAGATTATCATTGCCGGTGCGGGAGCCGTGGGCAGCCATCTGGCCGCCCTCCTCTCCAAGGAAAACCATGACATCGTGCTCATCGACGAGGACGCCGAGAAGCTGGCCAACGCCACGGACGGACTCGACCTGATGACGCTGGCCGTCTCGCCCACCAGCATCATGGGCCTGAAGGAGGCGGGCACGCCACAGGCAGACCTTTTCATTGCCGTCACACCTCTGGAGACCAAGAACATGACCTGCTGTATGCTGGCCCACAGCCTGGGGGCCAAGAAGACGGTGGCGCGTATTGACAACGGCGAGTACCTGGAGGAGCGCAACCGCGAGTTCTTCACCGGCATGGGCATCGGGTCGCTGATCTATCCGGAGGTCTTGGCAGCTCGCGAGATAGTCGATGGCGTGCGACGCTCATGGGTGCGGCAGTGGTGGGATGTGCATGACGGCGCGCTCACCATCCTTGGCATCAAGCTGCGCGAGGAGGCCACGGCGCTCTATGGCAAGCAACTCAAAGACCTCTGTCCACCAGATTCCCCCTATCACATCGTCACCATCAAGCGCGATGAAGCCACCATCATCCCCGGCGGTTTCGATGAACTCAAGCAGGGCGACATTGCCTACTTCATGACCACCAAGAAGATGGTGCCGTATATCCGCGAACTGGTGGGCAAGGAGAAATACCCGGATGTGAAGCGGCTGATGATCATGGGTGGCGGGCGCATCTCCGTGGAGACGTGCCACCTGCTGCCCGACTACATGGAGGCCAAACTGATTGAGCAGGACTATCTGCGCTGCCAGCAGCTGACGGAACTCCTGGACAACGACGACGTGCTGGTCATCAACGGTGACGGGCGCGACATGCAGATGTTGCAGGAAGAGGGGATCCGCCAGACGCAGGCGTTCTGCGCCCTGACCTCGGACAGCGAAGATAATATCCTGGCTTGCCTGGCAGCTAAACGTATGGGTGTGCGCAAGACGGTGGCGCTGGTGGAGAATATGGAATATATCACAATGGCCGAGAAACTGGATATCGGTACGATTATCAACAAGAAAGTCATTGCTGCCGGACACATCTACCAGATGATGCTGGCGGCCGACGTGGCCAGTGTGAAGAGCCTCACCATTGCCGATGCCGACGTGGCCGAGTTCGTGGCCGTGGAAGGGTCGCTGGTGACGCAGAAACCCGTGATGCACCTGGGGCTGCCCAAGGGCATCACCATCGGCGGCATCGTGCGCGATGGGGTAGGGGAGTTGGTCAATGGCCGCACACAGATACTGCCCGGCGACCACGTGGTGGTGTTTTCCCGCACAGCCCTCTTTAAGCAACTCGACCGCTTCTTCCAGAAACCCAAAGGCGGGCTCTTCGGCATGTTTCATTAGTGAGATGTTTTATGCACCACAGAAGCATTCAGCACCAGTGCGGCGTGCTGCTCTGAAATCTGTGAAATGATAAACACGATTGATGTCAGCAGCAGAAAGAATCCGTGTAATCCGTGTAATCTGTGGTGTGATGGATAATACTAAACGTGTGTAACTACTATGTGATAATTAATGTTTATATAAAATGAAAAAAGTAATTCATGTTCAATGTCCTGTGACCTTCCGCCGCTTCTGCCGCAAGGGCTATGCCGTCTTTGCGAGTCTGCACCGCGAAGTGCGCATCGGCGTCCTCACCGTGGGGATGCTCGCCAGCGTCATCCTGCCGAAGGTGCAGGCGGCCGGCGTGGCCACACGACCCATGACCGATGACGAGGGCGACGACAAGGACCTCTCGGAAGTCACCGTGGCGGGCACGCTCACGCCCCTCAATGCCTTGCAAGTGGCCCGCATCGTGGGCATCATCACCCGTCAACAGATCGAGTCTGCGGCGGCGCAGACCGTCAATGACCTCTTGAAATTAGCCGTCGGCGTTGATGTCCGACAACGCGGCGGCTTTGGTATTCAAACGGACATCAGCATCAATGGCGGCACGTTCGACCAAATCACGCTTCTTCTGAACGGCGTCAACATCTCCTCTCCACATACTGGCCACTTGGCAGCTGACTTCCCCGTCAGCCTCTCAGACATCGAGCGCATCGAGGTTCTGGAGGGGGCTGCCTCCCGTGTCTATGGTGCCTCGGCCTTCGGTGGAGCCATCAATATTGTGACGAGAAGAAGCCCCAACGGCCCCTCCCCTGACCTTACCCGTCCTTCGCAGAGGAATTCTGCTTCGGTCGCTCAGGGCAGCTTGACATTTAGTCAATCTGCTGATTCCTTCGCTACCCCTATTGGGGCGGGGAGAAAAGTTACCTTCGAGGGTGGCGTGCAGGGCGGCAACTATGGTACCGTCGGTGCCGACGCACGTATAGCCTTCACTATAAACAATTGTTGCTCATCCGGATTGGAGCAGACCGCAAAGCGGTCTCCTTTCAATAACCGGAGGTACGAGCAAGGCGAGCACCCTCGGAAACCACAGGGAGCGGAGGACTGCACCCCGACGGGGTGCCCCAACAATCTCACTATGGGCGATTCCTCCAGGGTCGATGCTTCTGCGAGTGCAAATCCAGGGGTGCTTGCTATGCTCGCCCCTCCGGTTACTGAGCGGAAACAGCTTCGCAGTCTGCAATTCTCGGTCTCTGGCACCTACCAGCGCTCCGACGGCGCCACGCTGAATAGCGACTTTGCCCGCGGCAACGTCTATCTCTCCGGCAACTATGAGGCAGAGGAATTCCGTGTCGATGTGCAGGCGGGTTTCAGCCAGAAGTCCTACGGTGCCAACACGTTCTACAGCGCCGCCTACCCCAACCAGTATGAGCGCAACCGCCGCTTCATCGTCAGTGCCGGGGCCGAGACGCGCGGACGGCTGCGCGTCCGTCCCGAGGTTTACTGGAACCGCCTCTATGACAACTTCGAGCTCATCCGCAACACCGCGACAGGTGAGAACTTCCATTGCACAGACGTGCATGGTGCCCGTGTCACCGCCGGCCTCTCGTGGGTCGCAGGTCGCACCACCCTCGGAGCCGAAGTGCGTGAGGAAGACATCCTCAGCACCAGCCTGGGACGGGAAATAGTTGAAAGTTCAAAGTTGAAAGTAGAAAGTTCAAAGTTGAAAGTTGAAAGTTCTTCAAATGTGAAGCGTACGAGTTCGAGCGCAAATGACAACTTTCAACTTTCAACTTTCTACTTTCAACTTTCAACGCCCCGCGTCTGGCCGCGTGAGGGGGAACTGCGCTATACCCGGCGTGACAGCCGCACCAACCTCAGTTTCAACGTGGAACACACATTGCTGCTGCCACGGTGGACCGTCAGTGCAGGACTGCTGGCACATGCTGCCACCACGCCCTCCAACCTCCAGCAGGAACTTTCCACCCTGCGTCTCTATCCCGGCATCGACATCGCCTATACCCCGTCCGCCCACTGGCGCCTCTTTGCCAGCTACAACAAGGGCTTCCGGCTGCCCACCTTCACCGATTTATATTATAAGAGTCCCACACACGAGGGCAATGTGAACATGCGTGCCGAGGAAAGCCACAGCTTCCAGGCTGGCACTAAGTTCAGAGTCGAAAGTTCAAAGTTGAAAGTTGAAAGTTCTCTGAAGGGCTTCTACCATCGCGGCACCAACATGATCGACTGGGTGATGTATGCGGCCGACGATGTCTTCCACAGCGCCAACTTTGACCTCGACAACATGGGCATCCAGGCACAGGTGAACCTCCACATCGGAAAACACGGAAATAGTGCGGAAAACCACGGAAATGTTTCCGCGTCTTCCGTTTCTTTTCCTTTTATTCCATTGCTCAACTTTAATCTCTCCTACGCCTTTATCCACCAGCACCGGCGTGATGCTGCGCCCATCTACAAGTCCAACTATGCCATGGAGTACCTGCGCCACAAGATTGTCGGTACGATTGACCATCCCGTCATCGCACGCCTCACCGCCTCCTGGACACTGCGCTGGCAAGACCGTATGGGCAGCTATATCCTCTATGAGAACGCCCAGAACACAGGACGCTTAGTGCACTACAAACCCTATGCCACCCTCGATGTCAAGCTCCGCTGGCGCGCGCCCCGTTATGAGCTGTGGGCAGAAGCCACCAACCTCACCAACCGCCGCTACTATGACCTAGGCAACATCCCCCAGCCAGGCTTGATGGTCATGGGCGGCATCCGCCTGTCTATTGTGGGCGGCACCCGGAAATAGAGAAGCATCAGACAAGTGATACCTGTCCGGGACTGCGCTATATCCCATGAAGAAAATGCCGCGATCCATGGCCTGACACGAGGGGGCCGCAGGTTCAGCTCTTCTATATGTCACGATTGCTGGATGATGATTAAGCAATTGCTGCATCATCATCCAGCAATTGCTGCATCATCATCCAGCAATCAATAAGTATGGCTGTTACGCCCTTTACATCCGCTCCTCGGATTGCTCGTCAGGTATCCTGAGACGATTAACCCTCGGTGAACCTTATTCAAACGGGTTCTCGTCGAAGGTGTTTGACTTGACCGACGGATCCAGGGCACCCTCGGTATCCACACCGCCATAGCCGATGCCATTGCTGCCAGTCACACCGCTGCCAGCCAATATCTGTTCGCCCTGCAACTGCATGGCTTCCATATTGGGAACATGATATGTCTTCTTCATTTTGTCTAAGGATTGTTAAGGTTCTACGCTATTGATATATTTCACTTTAGTGTCACTTTCTTGCCGTTGACAATATACACGCCCTTGCGGATTTGACCATTTGACCATTTACCATTTACCATTTGGCGGCCGCTCAAGTCATACCATTTACCATTTACAGATTTACCATTTACCATTTGGTCGATATGGGTGGCCGCACCGTCAATGAAGAGGTTGACCTTCACCGCCGATGCATCATAGAAGGCATCCAGCACGTCACGGAACTCGAAGTAGCCGCGATAGCCCTTGATGTTCGTCTTCCCCGTCGAGTACCAGAACTTGTTGCCGCTGAGGAACAGGTTCTCTGCGGGCACC
>JAFSZU010000065.1 GCA_017455585.1 Bacteroidaceae bacterium
TCAGATCCTCGGTCTTGGCCAGGGCTTTCTCGTCCAGACCGGCATATTGCGGGTCGTAGGCATTCTTCACGAAGTCGCCGGCGTGGTGCCAGTAACTCTCTCGGACACAAGCCTCCACGAAGGCGGCATCCATGTCGTCCCCCACAAAGTACTTGCCCGTGAAATCGACCATCGGACGGGTGTCACCGGCCTTGTCGATGACGAAGAGGGAAGGTATTCCGGCATCCTTGGCCACCTTGGCGTCGTCGGCGCCGAAGGTGGGAGCGATGTGCACGATGCCCGTGCCGTCCTCGGTGGTCACATAGTCACCGGGGATGACACGGAAGGCGTCCTGCTCCTTCACCACGACCTTGCCGTCCTCCAGCGCACAGGGCTTCACCCAGGGGAAAAGCTGCTCGTAGCGCAGGCCCAGCAGGTCGGAGCCCATGAACTCGGCAATGACCTCGGAGGCGGGAGCGTCTTCTTTTCCGGCGGACGAACCGGCGGACACAGAGCATGGGAAATAGACATCCTTGCGGGCCTTGGCCAGAATATAGATAGCCTCCTCCTTGGTGTAAGGGTTCTGCCCCTTCACGGCCACATATTCGATTTTCGGGCCTACGCAAAGGGCGGTGTTGGAGGGCAGTGTCCAAGGCGTCGTGGTCCAGGCGAGGATATAGACGGGAAGGTTGAGGGTTGAGAGTTGAGAGTAGAGGGTTGAGAGCGAAGAATTGAGAGTTGAGAGATTTCCCTCTGAACTATTGACAGTTTGAGCATCATTAACTATCAACTCTAAACTTTCAACTTTCAACTTAAACTGCGCTGTCACCGTGGTGTCCTTCACGTCGCGGTAGCAGCCCGGCTGGTTCAGTTCGTGGCTGGAAAGGCCGGTGCCGGCGGCGGGGCTGTAGGGCTGGATGGTGTAGCCCTTGTAAAGCAACCCCTTCTGGTACAGCTGCTTCAGCAGCCACCACAGGGTCTCGATGTACTTGTTGTCGTAGGTGATGTACGGGTGCTCCATATCCACCCAGTAGCCCATGCGGCGGCTGAGGTCTTCCCACTCGCTGGTGAACATCATCACGTTCTGGCGGCAGCGGCGGTTGTAGTCATCGATGCTGATGGTCTTGCCGATGTCCTCCTTGGTGATGCCCAGTTCCTTCTCCACGCCCAGCTCCACGGGCAGTCCGTGGGTGTCCCAGCCGGCCTTGCGGTGCACCTGGAACCCTTTCATGGTCTTGAAGCGGCAGAAGGTATCTTTTATGGAACGCGCGAGCACGTGATGGATGCCCGGGTGGCCGTTGGCCGAGGGAGGCCCTTCAAAAAAGACAAAGGAGGGACACCCCTCGCGTTCACTGATACTGCGATGGAACAAGTCCTCACGGTCCCACTGTTCCAATATCTCATGATTCACCTCGGTCAAATTGAGGGAGCCATGCTCTGGGAATTTATTTGCCATTATCTTCTTTTATAAATGCTTTCTATTCTAATACTTACATGGCTGTGAGCGTCAACTCCTTGGCATCTGTAGCAGAAGCATCGACCTGCACGGTCTGCCCTTCGGCCACCTTGCCATCCAGGATGAGCTGGCACAGTGCATCTTCCACAGCGGTCTGGAGGAGGCGTTTCAGCGGACGGGCACCGAACTGCACGTCATAACCCTTGGCAGCCAGCCATGAGCGGGCGGCATCGGTGAGTTGGATGGCATAGCCCATCTGCTTGATGCGCTTTTGCAGCGGACGCATCTCTATATCGACAATCTTGTGGAGACTCTCCTTCGACAGTTGGTCAAAGAAGATGATGTCATCCAGACGGTTGAGGAACTCTGGCGAGAACTGCTTCTGCAAGGTCTTCTGGATGATGCTGCGGGCATACTCGCGGTTGTGGACATCGCCACCTGTGGTGAAGCCAATGCCCTGACCGAACTCCTTCAACTGCCGCGTTCCGCTGTTGGATGTCATGATAATGACGGTGTTGCGGAAGTCTATCGTGGTGCCGTTGCCATCGGTCAGGCGACCTTCATCCATCACTTGCAACAAGACATTGAAGATGTCGGGGTGTGCTTTCTCTATCTCGTCAAGCAAGACGATGCTGTAGGGCTTGCGGCGCACGCGGTCGGTGAGCTGTCCGCCCTCCTCATATCCCACATATCCCGGAGGGGCACCCACCATGCGGCTGACGGTGTGCTTCTCCATATATTCACTCATGTCAACACGGATGAGCGCGTCTTCCGAACCGAAGAGCGCCACGGCCAGTTGTTTGGTCAGGTAGGTCTTGCCCACACCCGTGGGACCCAGGAACATGAAGGTGCCAATGGGCTTGTTCGGGTCTTTCAGCCCTACTCGCGAACGCTGGATGGCGCGTACCAACTTATCCACGGCATCGTCCTGCCCCACGACACTGCCCTTCAGTGCCGGACCCAGGTTGCGCAGTCGCTCGTTCTCGCTCTCCCCCACCCGCTGCACAGGTATGCCCGTCATCATGCTGACCACGTCGGCAATCTGTTCTGCGGTGATTTCCTCGCGCACCTCCTTCTGCTGGTGCTCCCAGTCCTTCTTCATCTGGTCCAGACGCGACTGCTCGTTGGCCAACTGGTCACGGTAGTCCGCAGCCAGTTCAAATTGCTGGCGCGTCACAGCCTTGTCTTTCAGTTCCTTCAGGTGTTGGCAGAGTTCCTCCTTGCGCAGGATCTCCTCGCTGAAAGGAATGTTCACCAAGTGCGCCCTTGACCCCGCCTCGTCCATGGCGTCGATGGCCTTGTCAGGCAGACAGCGGTCACTCATGTAGCGGTCGGTGAGCGTCACACAAGCGCGCAGAGCCTCTGCCGAGTAGCGCACAAAGTGATGATCCTCATAGCGATCCTTGATATTCTCCAGGATCTGCACCGTTTCCTCGATGGTCGTGGGTTCCACCATGACCTTCTGGAAGCGTCGTTCCAGCGCACCGTCTTTCTCGATGCTCTTCTTATACTCGTCGATGGTGGTGGCACCGATGCACTGCACCTCGCCACGTGCCAATGCGGGTTTCAGCATATTGGCAGCGTCCATCGTACCAGCTGCGGAACCTGCACCGATGATGGTGTGTATCTCGTCGATGAAGAGGATAATCTCCTTGTGCTGTTGCAGTTCGTTGATGATGGCCTTCAGACGTTCCTCGAATTGCCCGCGGTATTTCGTTCCGGCCACCACGCCAGCCAGGTCAAGCACTATCACACGCTTGTCAAACAACAACCGTGCCACCTTGTGCTGCACGATGCGCAGGGCCAGTCCCTCGACGATCGCGCTCTTGCCCACGCCGGGCAGACCGATGAGGATGGGGTTATTCTTCTTGCGGCGGCACAGGATCTGCGCCACACGCTGTATCTCGCGCTCGCGCCCCACGACCGGGTCAAGCAGCCCTTCCTCGGCAGCCTTGGTCAAGTCTGTGCCGAAGGTGTCCAGGGCCGGTGTGCCGGAGCCTTTGCCCTGTTTGCGTGTCTTGGTGGACTGCTGGGCCTGATTCGGGCGTCCGCTGTCATGCAGATCCTCCTCTTCGTCGTCATCTTCCTCGTCTTCGTCCTCGTCGGTATAGCCGAACCCGGCCTGCGGGTCTTTCTGCGTGAGCGCACTCTTGACAGCCTGATAGTCCACCTGCTGTTCATTGAGAGCCAAACAAGCGTCCTCGCCCTGATTGCGCAGGAGCGCCAGCAGCAGATGCTCGCTGTCTGCGGCCTCGGCCTGCATGGCACGCGCCTCCAGCATCATGAGCTTCATGACGCGGGTAGCCTGCTCGCTGAGCAACGGGTCTTTGTTGTCCGAGGCACCGCGTGCCGACCCCTCCAGCATCTTCTTGAGCGAGGACATGTCCACGCCCATCTGCATGAGCATCTGGAAGGCCGTGCAGTCGGTCTCGCGCATCATCGCCAGCAACAGATGAGACGGTTCCACGCGTTTACTGTGCAAACGCATGGCCTCCTGCTTCCCGTAATTCAGTATTTCAGTTATGGTTGGTGAGAATTTATTCTCCATGTATCCTTCTAATGCGAACGTTCGTTTACGACCTCCCTCCAAATCGTAAATCGTAAATGGTCAAATTGTCAATCGGAAGTGACTCCTATAGGATTCAAACCTATAACCTTCTGATCCGTAGTCAGATGCTCTATTCAGTTGAGCTAAGGAGCCATGTTTCCCTCAAAAGCGCGGCAAAGGTATGCTTTTCCTGCCAACCCTGCAAATATTTTGAGGGAAATCTTCTTATCCGAGCAGTTCCACGCTACGTTTTACGAATCGTGTCAATGCCTCGCCCTTCAACATGCCGTTCTGTAGCAGTGCCAGGTCAATGAGCTGATGCACGCGGTCGTTGCCCTTGGCATAGTCGGCCAGCACGTCGCGACGTTTCTTCTCCTCGGCCTCGATGTCTGCGCGGCATTTGTTCATGTCCTCGCGCTCGGCCTCGGTGATCTCGTCGTACTTCTTCTTGTCCTGCTCGGCCTGGAGCACAGCCTTGCGGGCGTTGAGTCCGCGCAGCTCGGCCTCGATGGGCTTCAGGGCCTCGGCGGTGGCGGCCTCGCTGTCGGCCAGCACACCTTGGATGAGGGCGTTGTCGGTGTTCAGCACGAGGTTATACATATCCGGCATCTCGCCGTAGAAGCCCATTCCCGGCTGGATGCGAGCCATATCCTTCATGCGGCGCATGTACTCGCTCTGGGTGATGACGATGGGCATGGCCTCGGCACCCATGGGCTGTGTCTCCACGTGGTAGGTCGTTTTGTCACCCGTGGGCATCTGCGTCTCAAAGACGGCTGACAGATTGGCAGAGCGGTCGGCGTCCAGTGCCTCGCCCTTCTGGTCCTCCTTCTGGATGAGACGGTCGATGACATCGGCATCCACGCGGGCAAACGTCGTCTTCTCCAGCTTGCGCTCCAGCATCTGCAAGAGCGGCGTGTCCAGCTGTCCGTCCATGAGCAGGACGTTGTATCCCTTCGCGTGCGCGGAATCTATATAGGTGTAGTGCTCGTCGCGGTCGGCAGCATAGAGATAGACGAGCTGGCCGTCCTTGTTGGTCTGGGCATCCTTGATGAGTGCCTGGTACTCCTCGAGCGTGTAGTATTTGCCTTCGGTGTCCTTGACGAGGAAGAAGCTCTTGGCCTTCTCATAGAAGTCATCCTCGGTCAACATGCCGTAGGAGATGAATATCTTCAGGTCATCCCATTTCTGCTCAAACTCCTTGCGGTCGTTCTTGAAAAGCGAGCTCAGTCGGTCGGCCACCTTCTTGGTGATATAGCCGCTGATTTTCTTCACGTTGCTGTCGCTCTGGAGGTAGCTGCGAGATACGTTAAGCGGGATGTCCGGAGAGTCGATGACACCGTGCAGCAGGGTGAGGAAGTCGGGGACGATGCCCTCCACCTGGTCGGTGACGAAGACCTGGTTGCAGTAGAGCTGAATCTTGTTGCGCTGCAGGTCGAGGTTGTTTTTGATTTTCGGGAAATAGAGGATGCCGGTGAGGTTGAAGGGGTAATCCACGTTCAGGTGAATCCAGAACAGCGGATCGTCGGCCATGGGATAGAGGCCGCGGTAGAACGTCTTGTAGTCCTCGTCCTTCAAGTCGGCGGGCTTGCGCGTCCACAGCGGCGTGGTGTCGTTGATCTGGTTGTCCTCCTCTGTGTCCTGCATCTTGCCGTCCTTCCACTCCTGCTTCTTGCCGAAGACCACGGGCACGGGCAGGAAGTGGCAATATTTCTTCAGCAGACCTTCCAGCTTGTCCTTCTCCAGGAACTCCTTGCAGTCCTCGCTCAGGTGCATGACGATGTCGGTACCGCGGTCGGCCTTCTCCACCTCTTCGATGGTGAATTCAGGGCTGCCGTCGCAGCTCCACTTCACGGCCTGTGCACCGTCCTGATAGCTCTTCGTGATAATATCCACGCGGTCGCTGACCATGAACGAACTGTAGAAGCCCAGGCCGAAATGGCCGATGATGGCGTTGGCATCCTCCTTGTACTTGTCCAGGAAGTCATTGGCACCCGAGAAAGCTATCTGGTTGATATACTTGTCGATCTCCTCGGCGGTCATGCCGATGCCGCGGTCGCTCACGGTGATGGTGCCAGCCTCCTTGTCGGTGCTGATGACAACCTTCAGTTCGCCCAGCTCGCCGTTGAAGTCGCCCTTGCTGGCAAGGGTCTTCAGCTTCTGTGTGGCATCCACGGCGTTGCTGACCATCTCGCGGATGAAGATTTCGTGGTCTGAATACAGGAACTTCTTGATGACCGGGAAGATGTTCTCGGTCGTTACTCCAATGTTACCTTTTTGCATGATTTGATAGGTTTTATATGTTTGATATGATATTTATGAGAGGGCATCTGCGGCTTGAATGCACGCAGCCTTGCGGTTTTTCCTACGCAAAAACTGTGCCTAAACCCAATTTCACACTCTTCTGCCATGATACCCTGCCATTTCGTCACCTCTCAACCATTAAGGTGTGTCCTAAAATTCAACTAATAAATTCTCTATGCGTGGCGCAATGTGCAAACGTGTGCTATGTTTGATGGCATTTCCATAGCGTCCCGCCATCCAACTCCTGATATTTTGAGAGAAGAAAGCATAGACTTATCTACCTTATTGATTCCATTTAATTATTATACAATTATGTAAGAAGGTAGAGGTATAGGTAGTTGATAAGCCTAAAAAGGTAGGGGATAGCTTTAAAAGGTAGGGGATAGCTTTAAAAAGGTAGAGACATACGCCTTGCTGAAACCCTATTAAGTGGCAAGACATCCGAGTATTGAACCCATCAAACGCGGGTGTGTTGACTTCTACACGCGGATGTGAGCCGCAGAACGTGCGGACGTGCTGGCCTTTACGTGCGGACGTGCTGGCCATTACGTGCGGACGTGTTGGCCATTACGTGCGGACGTGTTGGCCATTACGTGCGGGTGTGATAACTATTCGGGACAA
>JAFSZU010000066.1 GCA_017455585.1 Bacteroidaceae bacterium
ATGATCGAGGACCCCGGCCGCTATGTCCAGGACTTCCGCGATGCCGGTGCCGATATCCTCACCATCCACTACGAGGCCTGCCACCACCACGACCGTGTGCTCCACGCCATCCACGACGCTGGCATGAAGGGTGGGGTGGTACTCAACCCCTCGTCGCCCGTCTGCCTGCTCGAGGACATCGTCCAGCTCTGCGACGTGGTGCTCCTGATGAGCGTAAACCCCGGCTTCGGCGGACAGAAGTTCATCGAGAACACCTATAGCAAGGTGCGCCAGCTGAGGGAGTTGTGCAACCGCAAGAACCCGCAGTGCCTCATCGAGGTCGACGGCGGCGTCAACCTCCAGAACGCCCCCTTGCTCTTCGAGGCTGGTGCCGACGTCCTGGTGGCCGGCAACGCCGTCTTCAAGAGTGATAATCCCCAGCAGACCATCCACTTGATGAAACAATGAAGCGTCCGCAGCTCATCATAGCCCCCGGCAAGGAGAAAGCCCTCCAGCGCCGTCACCCCTGGATATTCTCGGGTGCGGTAAAACGCATCGAGGGAGACCCACAAGAAGGTGACCTCGTGGATGTTGTCGATGCCCGCGGCCAGTGGATGGCTACGGGACACTACCAGAACGAGAGTATCATCTGCAAGGTGCTTTCATTTGATGCCGACGAGGCAGCGCTCCCCGTAGAAGAACTCCTTCGCCGACGCATCCACTCGGCTGTAAACTATCGTGTGATACTTGGTTTCTTCGGAGATGAAGAAACCAATGTCTTCCGCCTTGTCCACGCCGAAGGCGACTACCTGCCAGGACTTGTGGCCGACTGGTACAACGGCGTCCTGGTGTTGCAAGCCCATTCGGTGGGCATGCACCGCCTATTTCCAGTGCTGACAGAGCTGTTTGTGCACGAATTGCAGACATATCACGGCTATCCACTCAAGGCAGTCTTCGACAAGAGCAGCGCCACCGTCCCGGGAGGCGGTGTGCATGACGGCGTTATATGGGGCGAGGAGACTGCGGAAAATGAGGTTCTGGAAAATGGCATACGTCTGACTGTGAATTTCTACGAAGGACAGAAGACGGGCTTTTTCATCGACCAGCGCGAAAACCGCGCCCTCGTCCAGCAGCTAGCCTTTGACCGCCGCCTTCTCAACTGTTTCGGATACACAGGTGGCTTCTCGTTGGCAGCCCTCAAGGGCGGTGCCGAATATGTTGAAACCGGGGATATCAGCAAGAAGGCCATTGCTCTTTGTGAACGTAATGTCGAGCTGAACTTTGGCGACGATGTATCGCATTGCGGTGTCGCTGCCGATGTGCTCGAATATCTGAATACCATTGATAAGGGAGACTATGCACGAGGCTTCGATTTTATCATCCTCGACCCGCCTGCCTTTGCCAAAAACCACCGTTCGCTGCAAGCCGGACTTAAGGGTTATCGCTCCATCAACCAGCGTGCCATGGAGAAGATTGCACCCGGCGGCTTGCTGATGACATTCTCCTGCAGCCAGGCCGTCAGCAAGGAGGACTTCCAGACCATGGTCTTCACCGCCGCCATGAACGCCCGTCGTTCCGTGCGCATCGTGCGCCAGCTGCCCCACGCCATGGACCATCCCGTCTCCATCTGCCACCCCGAGGGCGAATACCTCAAAGGGCTGCTTTTGCAAGTTGAATAGTTATAACAGTACTTAATGATATGTGCGAAAAAGGTTATCTGAAAATAGACAAATATGACGAAAAGTGCGTCGCCGAAATGGCCGGACACTACAAGGCTATACTTAAACTTCTGGGTGAAGACCCGGAGCGTGAAGGCTTGATTAAGAGTCCTGAACGTATTGCCAAAGCCATGCTGTTCTTCACCAACGGCTACGACCTCGACCCGGAGGAGATTCTCCGCTCGGCCATGTTCCACGAGGACTACAAGCAAATGGTCGTCGTCAAGGACATCGAGCTCTACTCCCTCTGCGAGCATCACATGGTGCCCTTCGTCGGCAAGGCCCATGTGGCCTATATCCCCAACGGCACCATCGTGGGCCTCAGCAAGATACCGCGTGTCGTCGACGCCTACGCCCGCCGTCTGCAGGTGCAGGAACGCCTCACCAAGCAAATCAAGGACTGCATCCAGCGCACCCTCAACCCCCTCGGCGTGGCCGTGGTCATCGAGGCCCAGCACATGTGCATGTCCATGCGCGGCGTGCAGAAGCAGAACTCCGTCACCACCACCTCCGACTTCACCGGCGCCTTCATGAAGGACCCCAAGACCCGCGAGGAGTTTATGAACATTATTGGCGTTAATTTGCATTGATTATGAAAAGATTGCTTATTGGTCTTATAGGACTTTTCGGTCTTGTAAGTGTGGCCCAGGCCCAGATTACCCACAGCTCGCAGGGCAACCTCGACGAGAACGCCATCGCCGTCCTCAAAAAGGCCTCCAGCTACCTAGAGAGCGTCAAGGGAACGGTGACACTCACCATGCTCGACAGCCAAAAGAAACAGACCTCCAAACAGTCGGCGAAGGTCACCTATTTGAATGGCAAGTATTGTTTGGTGATGGACAATATGGAAATCTGGTGCGATGGCAAAACCATCTGGCAGTGG
>JAFSZU010000067.1 GCA_017455585.1 Bacteroidaceae bacterium
GCACTCCAGCACTATGCACTCCAGCACTATGCACTCCAGCACTATGCACTCCAGCACTATGCACTCCAGCACTATGCACTCCAGCACTATGCACTCCAGCACTATGCACTTACTAACCCCCATCTCCACCCTCAAGACCACCATCCTGCAAATCCATGACGTGCCGGCCTCGGACACCGTGGGCTACTCACGCCGGGGGCACCTCACGCGCGACAGCCGCATCGCAGCACTGCCCATCGGCTATGCCGACGGTCTGAACCGCCACCTGGGCTGCGGTCATGGGTATTGTATGGTGAATGGGAAGAAAGCCCCCTACGTGGGCAATATCTGCATGGATGTCTGCATGATAGATGTCACGGACATCCCCTGCGAGGAAGGCGACACCGCCGTCATCTTCGGTCCCGAACTGCCGCCCACCGTCCTGGCCGACATCATCGACACCATCCCCTACGAGATCCTCACCGGCGTCTCACCCCGCGTCCGCCGCGTCTATTACGTGGATTAGACATCCTAAAATAAACCACAGATTACACAGATTTAACAGATTACATGTCCTTTGGTTTTGTATTTGTCATCTGCTATTTCACAGATTTCTGAGCAATATGCTACGCAGATGCAGAGTACCCGCCGACGCACTTCACACGAAAGCAGCATAGCCTATCGCTCTAAGAATCTGTGAAATATCAGACAAAATCCGATAGTCAGAGGCAAGGGAATCCGTGTAATCTGTGAAATCTGTGGTGAATAATGTCCTAATGAGGTCAATTCGAAATATTAGCGGTTAACAGATTGCCAGTTGTACCACATCGGCGGGTGTAGCGGCGAAGCGGGTGGCACCGTGTGCCAGAAGGAAGTCGCGGTCACGGAATCCCCATAGCACAGAGATACAGGGCAGCCCGCTGTTGACGGCCGTCTGCAAATCCACATCCGAGTCACCCACATAGACAGCTTCCGCAGCCGTCACGCCCAACTCTAGTAGAGCGAGATTCACCATGTCGGGCGCGGGCTTGCGTTGCATACCAGGCCGCTCGCCCACCGCCACCGTCACCGTGTCGCGGAAATAGCGTTCATACAACTCATCCACTCCTGCCTGTAGTTTGTTGCTGACGATGGCCAGCCGCAAGCCACGGGCATTCAGTGTTGCCAGCATCTCAGCCACGCCGTCATAGAGCCGCGTCTTGTCCTGGCAATGCACCACGTAGTAGCGTTTGAAGTCGGCAAATGTCTGCTCAAACAGCGGGTTCTGCTCGCCCTCGGGCACGGCACGCGCCATCAGCCGCCGCACGCCGTTGCCCACAAACTGCCGCACCTCGTCCAGCGTCCGCTCCGGCATCCCGTTCTGCCGCAACGCCCAGTTGGTGGCCGCCGCCAGGTCCTCCAACGTATCCAGCAGCGTGCCGTCCAGGTCAAACACCACCGCCCTCAAATGCTTTTCCATGAGCATACGTTTTTATTAACACCACAGATTACACGGTTAAGTCCATACTATCTTAGAAATCTGTGAAATACCGAACCAAAATTATCCTTCCAGAGGACATGGACAATCTGATAAATCCGTGTAATCTGTGGTGAAAAAAGTCTGGAGTTATCCAATCTTGAAACCGGTGCCGGTCTTCTTGGTCGTGGTAGATTTGGCGGCCTTCTTGGTGGCGGCGGCCTTGGTCGTGGTGGTGGCCGTGCCGTAGGTGGCCTTCACCGTGGGGATGTCCTTCTGCAACTGCTTGATGCGCGTGCTGCTGCTGGGGTGCGTGCTCATGAACTCGCTGCTGCCAGAGCCTCCGCTGGCGGCCTCCATCTTCTGCCACAGCGTGATGGCGGCGTCGGCATCATAGCCGGCGAGCGTGGCCAGCACGATGCCGATGTAGTCGGCCTCCAGCTCGTGTTTGCGCGAGAAGGGCAGCAGGGCACCGTACTGTGCCCCCATGCCGTAGGCCAGTGCCACGGCCTGTTGCGTCTCGGCGGCCTTGTTGGCCACGGCCACGCCTATCAGCTGTCCGCCCAGCTGCGTCAGCAGTTGCTGGCTGGCGCGTTCCTGGCCGTGCTTGGCGATGGCGTGCCCCACCTCATGACCGATGACGGCGGCCAGTTCATCGTCGCGGTCGGCACCCGTTCCCGCCAGGGACAGCATACCCGTATAGACCACGATCTTGCCGCCCGGCATACAGAACGCATTGAGCTCGTCGCTCTGCACCAGGTTGAACTCCCACGCGTAGTTCTGCAGGTCGGCTTCCTGTCCGCTGGCGCGCAGATAGCTCTCGGCGGCACTGGCGATGCGCTGTGCCACGTTGCGCACCACAGCCGTGGCGTTGGCATCTGTCGATACCTTGGCGGACTGCATATAGGTTTGATACTCAGAGAGGCTGGCGGAGAGGATCTCGGACTCAGACACCAGGTTGAGCTGCTTGCGGCCGGTCATGGACACGGTGCTGCAAGCGGCCAAAAGCATGCCGCAGAGCGGCAATAGCAGACTTTTGCGATACACCATATTGATTTATGTTTAAGTTTTTTAGTTGATGGGCAACTGTCCGGGGGTACTACGCACCCTCGGTTACTGAAAGGAGATCGCGTCGCGGTCTTGATGGTATGACTGCGGCTCATCACAGTAAGTTTTCTTGCTGCAAAAATACTGTATCTTTGCCGTATCACCAAATTTTTCGGGACATTTCTTCCCCACATCACCAATATCATAACTGGCTGACCGGCAAGTGATGCAATTACGTGCGGACGTGAAGGTAATTTCATGCGGACGTGATGGCAATTACGTGCGGACGTGTTGGCGGTTACGTGCGGACGTTCTTGAAATCACATCTTGGGTAACAAAAATGTCACGTCTGTATGGGTGGGCATCGCACGGTTAACCCACTTTACTATCACGTGTTTATATACCGTAAATTGAAGTCGGACATAAACATCGGTTTGCTCTTTTGGAAAACATTTTGAACGTATTGATTTTTCAAACAACTGATAATCAATCAGAATGCAAAATGTTTTGGAAAACTTTGAAAAATATCTCCGCAAACTCTTGCACGTTTCGGAGAATCTCACTACCTTTGTGCCGTCTTTGCGACTTTGCTCACATTTACTATTTACTATTTACCATTTACCATTTACCATTTACTATTTACTATTTACCATTTACTATTTACCAAACCCTCATTTGCAACTGTCAACCCTCAACGTTTAACTCTCAACTCTCTACAACTGAAAACACGGAAAACATCTGAAATACACGGAAACATTTCCGCTCCTTCCGTTTCATTTCCGTTCCTTCCGTTGTTCAAATCCATAAAATCATAAAATCTTCAAATCATAAAATCCTCAAATCATAAAATCGTAAAATCCTTAAATTGCTAAATCATAAAATCATAAAATCATAAAATCGTAAAATCGTAAAATCCAGATATGATCCAGACAGTAGTCAAGCGCGACGGACGCATCGTGGGCTTCAACGAGGAGAAAATCGTTGCCGCCATCCGTAAAGCCATGCTTCGCACCGACGAGGGCGAAGACGAACACCTCGTACACCAGATCGCCGACCGCATCGCCATGCGCGGCAAGCCACAGATGACCGTGGAGGAAATCCAGGACGCCGTGGAGCTGGAACTCATGAAGAGTGCCCGCAAGGACGTGGCACGCATCTACATCCAGTACCGCAACCAGCGCAGCATCGCCCGCAAGGCCAAGACGCGCGAGATGTTCCTGGAAATCATCAACATCAAGAGTAACGACGTCACGCGCGAGAATGCCAACATGAACGCCGACACGCCCGCCGGCATGATGATGAAGTTCGCCAGCGAGACCACCAAGCCCTTCGTGGACGACTACCTCCTGAGTGAAGAAGTGCGCGAGGCCGTGAAGAACAACTACCTCCACATCCACGACAAGGACTACTACCCGACGAAGTCGCTCACCTGCGTGCAGCACCCGCTGGACCACGTGCTGGAGGGCGGCTACGTGGCCGGGCACGGCGAGAGCCGGCCCGCCAAGCGCATAGAGACGGCCAGCGTGCTGGCATGCATCAGCATGGAGACGGCGCAGAACGAGATGCACGGCGGACAGGCCATTCCCGCCTTTGACTTCTACCTCGCACCCTACGTGCGCCTGACCTTCATCGAGGAAATCAAGAAGTTAGAGGAGCTCTTCGCCGCCGACTACAGCCACCTCTACCAGTTGGTGCTTGACGATTTCCTCGTCAAGCCCCTCGACGGCCTTGAGGGCGAGGCACGCGCCCTGCAGCACGCCATCAACAAGACCGTGGGCCGCGTGCACCAGGCCATGGAAGCATTCATCCACAACATGAACACCATCCACAGCCGCGGCGGCAACCAGGTGGTCTTCTCCAGCATCAACTACGGCACAGACACCAGCGCCGAGGGGCGATGCGTCATCCGCGAGCTGCTGAACTCGACCTATGAGGGCGTGGGCAGCGGCGTCACTGCCATCTTCCCCATCCAGATATGGAAGAAGAAACGCGGGGTGAGCTACCTGCCCACAGACCCCAACTATGACCTCTACCAGCTCGCCTGCAAGGTCACAGCACGCCGCTTCTTCCCCAACTTCCTGAACCTGGACGCCACCTACAACCAGGACCCCGACTGGCGCGCCGACGACCCCAAGCGCTACCTGCATGAGGTGGCCACCATGGGCTGCCGCACACGCGTCTTCGAGAACCGCTTCGGGTCCCGCACCAGCATCGGACGCGGCAACATCAGCTTCTCCACCATCAACATCGTGCGACTGGCCATCGAGTGCATGGACATCCAGGACGAGGAGCAGCGCATAGCAGCCTTCTTTGCCAAACTGGACAACCTGCTGGAACTGACGGCCCGCCAGCTCCACGAGCGCTTCGAGTTCCAGAAGACGGCCTACGCCAAGCAGTTCCCGCTGCTCATGCACAGCCTCTGGAACGGCTGCGAGAAACTGGGACCCAACGACACCATCGAGAGTGTCACCAACCAGGGCACACACGGCATAGGCTTCATCGGGCTGGCAGAGTGCCTGGTGGCACTCATCGGCAAACACCACGGCGAGAGCCCGCAGGCACAGGAACTGGGACTGAAGATCGTCACCTACATGCGCGACCGCATCAACGACTTCTGCGAGCGCTACCAGCACAACTACAGCGTCCTGGCGACCCCCGCCGAGGGCCTGAGCGGGCGCTTCACGCGCGGCGACCAGAAGAAGTTCGGACGCCTGCCCGGCATCACAGACCGCGAGTACTACACCAACAGCAACCACGTGCCCGTCTACTACAAGTGCTCGGCACGCCACAAGGCGGAGATCGAGGCACCCTACCACAACCTCACACGCGGCGGACACATCTTCTATGTGGAGATCGACGGCGACGCCACCCACAACCCCGAGGCGGTGATGAACGTGGTCGATATGATGGATGCCCTCGACATCGGCTACGGCAGCGTCAACC
>JAFSZU010000068.1 GCA_017455585.1 Bacteroidaceae bacterium
TGCAAATTCATTTATTCATTAAACAAAAACTCCTAATTTTATGAAAAAAATCTTATTTCTTTTAGCATTTGTTCTCGCAGGCGCGAGCGCGATTGCACAAAGTTGGGTAGCGCCTTCAAATGATCACGATTACCACTACTCTACAGTAGTCTTCGCCCGCCTCAGTACGAACTTGTTCCCTTCGAGTTCGAACTTGGTGCTTGGAGCCTTTGTCAACGGCGATTGCAAGGCCATGGCCTCCCCGGATCCCACCGTTTCCGGCAACCCGTTCTATACGCTTCACCTCCTGAGTGACCTGGACGGCGACCTGAACATGCCGATCACCTTCCGGGTCTATGACGGCGGCACGGGTTTCGAGTATGTACTGGAATCGCCATCACCAATGACATTTGTCGACCAGGCCACCTATGGCACGCCGCCTTCTACCAACGCTGTGGAGCTCACCCTGACGGCTGCCACCACTTTTTCCCTCAACTTTACTGAGGCTGAACTCTGGACTACGAACACCCCAATTGAGTACAACCTCTATAAGGACTACATGACCATCACACCCACAGGCGGTGTCATTCCTATAAATCTGGAATGGGAAATCACGCCTGCTGGGTATGCCATGGCCACAGATAGCTTGCTGGTAGCAATGAAACTCTACGACGGCGAACTGACCCTGAAGCTGAAAGGCCCCGCCACCCCGACAGCCGGCCCCTCAACGTTGACTTCTTCCACCTTCAGGATTGTACAGCACGCCACCGCCATCGAGCTCGTCCAGACCAACATACAGGTCAATAAGAGCGACTTAGCCGCGATGAAGACATTCATGCAGAAGGGCACTTCCTACAAACTCAACCCTGAGACCTCCACCGACCAGGTACTTTGGGAGACCGAGAATTCCGACATCCTCGATTGGGATGACACCGAAAAAGCATTCAATCCTCAGACTGGAGGTACCACGCGTATGCGCCCGTATATTTTACAAAACAACAATACCACCAAACTCGTTCCCCTCATCGGCAATGACGAAGGCTGGATTAACGTTACCGTCTACGTTCCCGCAGAAAGCATCGAGATTGACTACTCCGCATTCGGTGGAAGCTTCAAGGCCAATGTCGGCGACACCCATCTCTACGAACGTATGGCCAAGCTGATAACCGTCAAGCCTTCAGATGCAACGGTCAAGACCTATAAGATTAGCATCGAAAACGGCGACGGCGTTGTGGAGAAGGTTGGCAACACCACCTTCAATGCCGTGGGCTCTGGTGTTGCAACCCTCAAGGTCGAAGCCGACGGTGCTCCTGCTACAGCCGCCGTGCAGGCCACCATTAACCTGACTGTCGAGAAGCCCGTCAAGAGTGCAGACATTCCCAACAACATTATCTATGCCACCCTTACCGACGGCAATCCCACCGACATCACCGACAAAGTGCGTGCCAACATCTCCCTCGGCGGTGATCCCGACCTCTGGGCTACACAGGCCACCGCCACCCTCAGCGGCACCTTCGTAACCTGTACGGACGACACTGGTGCTCCCTTCACCCCGGCTTTCAACGCTACTGGAATCCTCGGCAAATACACCGCCGTGGCCGAAGGTACCTCCACCATGACCATCGACCTTCGTTGGCCGAACTACGACGATTGGGGTGTTTCCTCAAATGAACTGACCTACGGCAATGCCCAGAAGACCTTCGACATCGTGGTCCAGACCGTGGTTTCCCTCATTGGCTTCGACATATCCATCATCAATCCCATTGCCGGACAGGACGGCACCATCACCCTGACACCACAGCCCTCTGGTGCCACCTTCGATCCCGAGGAGATTAATGTCAACATCTACAACGATTACGACGATGATATTAACAAAACCAACGACTGGAGTGATCAGCTCACCATCAATATAGTCTCCAAGACAACCAAAGCTTTGATCTACAACTTCTCGTCCACCATCCCTGGCAACGTTAACGTCCAGGTCACTCAGAAAGCAATCACTGGCGGCGAGACACCCATCCCCGTCAACGACCCGAATTCTCCAACAGCCTACTCCTTCAAGAGCTTCGAGATTGGATGGCCTCTGGAACTCACTACCGGTTGGCAGTGGCGCAGCAACCCCTGCGGCTTCATCGCTATAACAGAACTCGGTAGCACCTTCGGCACCAAAGACCTCCTGGAAATCCGCACCGGCAACAAGTTGCTCTACAACGATCCCAACTGGGGTCTCTTCGGCACGCTGACCTCCACGGCTGGCCTCCTCCAAGGACAGTGCTATAAGGTGAATATGGTGAACGCCCACACGGCAACGCTCCTCGGTAGCACCGTCACCGATGCCAACAAGCGTGCTGGCACCATCGATGAAACCGCCAAGACCCTCACCATTTCCCTGAATCCCGGATGGAACTGGGTGGGTAACCCCTATCTCTTTGACCGCAACCTGAACGACCTCTTCGGAGGTACAGCTTCAGGCGTGTCAGATGGAACGGTCATTGTCGGCAAGACCGGTTCTGCAGAGTTCAAGTCTGCATCGGGCCTCTGGGAAGGTGACCTGAAGATGTTGAAGGCAGGCGAAGGATATATCATCAAGAATCCGAGCACTGCGGCCTTCAATCTCGTCTTCCCCGCCGAGACCACGCTGACACCTGGCAACGATGCCGTTCCCTCTGGTGTCAAGGGCATCAATGCCCCCGTCAAGGTTTGGGAGTATGACCACACCCGCTTCGTGAACAACATGACCATCGTAGCCACCCTGGAAGGCATCGAACATCCTGACCAGTACAGCATCGGTGCCTTCGTGGGCGACGAGTGCCGAGGCGAGGGCATCATCGAAGACGGCAAGGCATTCATCACCGTCCACTGCGACGCCGATGAGTTCGTGACCTTCAAGCTCTACAGCCCCTACACCAACGACTTCTACTCCATCGAAGAAGGCTTGAAGGCCCAGGCACGCATCGGTTCGCTGAGAGCTCCTCTCACACTTCACGCAGCAGGAGTGGTCGATGGCATCAACGCCACCATGTCTTCGCCTTCCACTGAAGCAAATGCCGCCTACGACCTCAACGGCCGCCGCTCCATCGCCACCCAGCGCGGAATCACCATCCGTCGTATGTCCGACGGCAGTGTCCGCAAGGTCATCGTGAAGTAACACCTTATTAATTTACACACGCACATACGCGTGAGAACGACATCCTGACGTATGAGACGAATCCTCCATAGAACTATTCTGATGGTACTCTTCGCACTGGTCGCCGTGTCTTTGGACACGGCGGCACAGACGCTTTCGCTCAATACCATCTCCACCATCGCCAAGAGCGACCCCCTCATCATCACGGGTGCCGTTGGAACACAGAACACCTACCGCTACAGTTCGGCGGGCAATGGCTATGCCTCCCCCATGAGCAATAGCGTCTATGCCAACCTGAACATCAGCGTCTACGGAATCTCCATGCCCTTCGCTCTCTATTTCACCAACGATGGGATTGACTGGAACTATCCCCACATAGCCTTCCACCTCACGCCGGCCTACAAGAACTGGCGTGGTCACTTTGGCCAGAGCAGCATGTCCTTCAGCCCCTATGTCATGAACACCTCGTTCAATGGCATAGGGCTGGAGTACAATTCCGAGCGGATACGTGCGGGCGCCTTCTATGGCACCCTTCGCAGCGCCATCAACGACGACCCCACTGACCCCTTCGCGCGCCAGCCTCAGTACAAGCGCGTGGGCTGGGGCTTCAAGGCCGGCTACGGCTCGGGTCGCAACTACATCGACCTCTACGTTCTCCGTGCCTACGACCTTCCTAAATCCCTCGATGAGCAGTGGCGCCGCTATATCTCCCCGCAGGAGAACGTGGCCATCGGCGTGAAGGGCGCCCTCGCCCCCACCAAGTGGCTGAGTTTCACCGGCAACATTGCCACCTCACTCTTCTCCACAGATACCCAGGCCCCGAAACTCGACACCCTTGCCACGCCCGCGGCCAAGCGCTTCAGCAACGCCATCATGGATATCCGCTATTCGTCCATGGCGCGCTTCGCCGGTGACGTCAACGTCAACCTCTCCTTCCCCGGTATCTCCGGCTCCGTCACTTACCGCCTCGTTCAGCCCGACTACACCTCGCTGGGCACCTACTACATGGCTAACAACTACCATAGCTTGGGCCTCTCGCTGACCACGACGCTCTTCCGCAAGATATCCCTCGCTGGAAACTTCTCGGGTCAGGCAGACAACCTCACCAACCGCCAGATGTTCACCACCCGCGGTTTCATCTATTCCGCCATGGCCAGCACCCGCCTTGGCGAACACTTCAACATCAGTGCCGGCTACAACGGCTACACCCAGGTTCAGGGCGACGGCACAGCCCAGGTCAACGATACCACCCGCGTACACCGCCGCACATACAGTTTCACCTGCACCCCTTCCTACATGACCGACAACGAGATCCTTGGCCACTCCGCATCCCTCTCCTTTAACTACACAGGCAACAAAGACCTGAATAAGTTCGCCATCGGTGAGAGCGATGTCAATACCATGGCTATCGGTGCCAACTACACCTTAAGCGTCAAACCCTGGAACACCGACTTCAGCCTCACCCTCAGCAACCAGACTTCCCGCGGCTACAAGACGAAGTACACCAGCCGCATCGGCACCCTCTCCACGGGTCACACCTTCTTCGAAGATAACCCGCTCGTCATCTCCGGATCCATCTCGTTGGTCTACAATGAGGTAGAGCGCCAGAGCAAGAGCCTCAATATAGGCGGCGATATCAGCGCCAGCTACACCCTAAAGCAGTATCACGTCTTCTCCGCCTCCGCTTCATTCTATAAGTACGGCGACGTCAATCCCACCAAGCTGCGCAGCACCCTCGACCGCACCGACATCACTGTCAGCCTCAACTACGCCTATACCTTCAGCCTCTTCGCCATCAAGAACAAGGAAGAGCGCGGCATCTTCAAGAAGAAATGGATGAAGCGTCTCTCCGAGATTTCCGAAGGATTCTCAGAATAAGTATCAGAGGAATTAAAGAATAAAAGAATATAAATATACAATATATAAGGTTATGATAGTCCTGATCTCTCATAATTCCCATAAGAACCATGAGTCCCACAAGACCCATGCTTTCTTCAGAGCCCTCTCTCTCTCTCTCTCTTTATTTTTGTCATTCCTCAATATCTCTTCCCCGCTGTTCGCCCAGGAAGTCATGGTGACAGTCACTCCGACGCAGCCCATCCTGCCGCCGCAAGTGATGCTCTATATCACGGAGCCATCCAACTACTTCAACATCTCCCTGACCAACACGGGCAAGGACGACGCCAATATCTACCTCGTCATGCAGGTGGAGCAGGTCATGCCCTCCAGCGGCCTCAGCCTGAGCACTCCCGCCCGGCGCCAGCCCAAACTGCCGATTGTGGTACCTGCCGGTAGCACACACATCCTTTCTCCTTCTGAGATCCGCAGCCTCTTCAACCACATTCCCCTGAACGAGATTCAGGCTCCTCAGGACCTCTTCGATAACTACGCCAATGGCTCTTTTGGCCTCCTGCCTGAAGGCCAGTACGAGCTCCACATGACTGCCTATCGCTGGAATCTGGCCTTGACCGAACCTGTCGTCGCCAGTTCTCCCAGCGGAGGCTGTGCTGTATTCAGTGTCTGTTACAACGCCCAAGCTCCTGAATTCCTGACACCTATGGCCGCCACTTCCGGCCTGCTGGCCGTGGCGGACCTGAATCCCATGACGCCGCAGTTCACCTGGAAGGCACCCGTCGTGGCCTGCAACCCCACGGTGCTGCAGTACACCTACTCCCTCCGCATCGTTGAGCTCCTCCCGGGTCAGGCTCCTGACAACTCCATGGACAATAACCCCGTGGTCTATCAGGCGTCGAACCTCAGCACCCCGATGTGCATGATTCCGCAGAGCGTCATCAAACAGATGACGGAGGGCAAGACCTATGCCGCACAGGTCACGGCCTCCTCGGCCAACGTCAACCGGACCATGCTCAACTACGTCAGCATCGCCAACAATGGCAAGAGCACTTACAAGCTTTTCCGCTTGAATTCCCAGGTTAATCCCGTGGTACCGGAACTGGATAACGAGGACGAAGATGTAGAAGATGAGGACGACAGCGCTCCAGGCCCCGAGGATGAGATGGAGTTGATGGGACTTCTCGGAGGAATCAGGGGCAGCGGAGAAATCAGCGAAGACTCCCTCTATACCTATCGCAACCCCAAGCTGGTGGAACCCGTGTTCATCGAGAGTGCCGCCCGCAAGGTCTTCGTTGAGGAAGACATCGATGTTGAATGGGAACCCGTATGGCATCTCGGCGGCGAGGGCACCAACCCTGGCGACAACAAGTTCGAATATGAGCTGCGCCTCTACAAAGGAAGTCAGGAAGCCGACCGCGAGGCTACCTTGAAGACCGAACCCATCTACACCCTGAGGACCCAGGAGCTGAAGCAAACCATCGAATGGAAAGACATCGAGGAGAACGTCGCAAAAGGTGACTACATCCTGATGGAGGTCAAGCCCATCGTCACCAAGGGCGAGAGCATCGCCTTCACTGGCGAAGACAACATTACGGACTTCGGGCTCTGCGAAAGACTCTCACAAAAGTACTTCCAGTGCTCTGACATGGTGCAGATCAACGACAAGACTCCCACCACCAAGTCAGCTCAAGACCTCAAAGGCAAGGTGGTGGCCATGGGCGAATACCTCCTCACCATCGATGACATCAAGGGCTCTGCTGCCGAAGGTTTCTCCGGCTCAGGCCGTGTGGAGTGGACTCCCTTTGGCTCCAAGATCATGGTATGCGTGACCTTCGACAAGCTCAAGATCAACAAAGAAGACATCGTCTATGAGGGTACGGCCGTCACTGCCAAGGAACCTGCCATGCTGAGCAGCATGGAGGTCGTTGACAAGCTCTTCAGCGACTGGGGCATCGACAACCTCATTGGCGACACTGGCCTTCCCTATGCCAAGCAAATCCAGGACAAGGCCACCTCCGAAGTCAAGAGTCTGGCCGAGAAGGTGAATCTTGGCACTTATTATAAGAAGTTGCAGGACGGCAAGGAGATCGGCAAGCTACTCACCACCGGCAAGATGGACAAGGTCTATATGCCCGTCCGCTTCCCCGAGAGCGTCCTGCCGGCAGGCTTCAGCGCTGTAGATCTCCAGATTGTGGAGATGAAGTTCACTCCCACCTACGCCACGATGAACATCCTCGGCGAGGCCACCATGCCGGAGTGCGATGTCCTCAAGAGCAAGGTCCTCGTCTTCGGAGCACCACGCATCTGTATCTCCCCCAACCAGTTCCTGCCCGAGGCCGGACACGTGGCACTGCTCGGTGACTTCACCCTGACACCCTCTGCCGACATCGAGATGACGTTCAAGGCTCCGAAGAACGTCCTTGAACCAAGTGACGGTTGCTACATCTCTTGGAAGACCGTGGAGGAAAAGACGAAACTCGAGCTTCTCGGGGTGGATATCGACATGAAGATTGCCGATCTCGTCAAGGATGTCAATGGCACGCCCACCGACGAGACTCCCATCATGAACCTCAAGGCATCCGTCGGCAGCTGGGACGACTTCCTCGTGGACCGCGTCACCATCGAGGACTTCCAGGTCAAGGACCTCCCCGGCTGGACCTTCCAGGCCAGCGACATCGTCTATGACCACAGCATGTCCCGCAACTCCGACCACATGGGCAAGTTCCCCGAA
>JAFSZU010000069.1 GCA_017455585.1 Bacteroidaceae bacterium
ATCAATGAAGCCCTGACGAAACATAACAGCTACAGCGTCTGGGAGGACGACTGGAGCGACGAGGAGTAATAATCCTCCAGCCACAGACAGAGACAGCCCCGCAGCTGCCCCCTTTCATCGGGGGTGCTGCGGGGCTGTCGCGTAGAAAATATGGGAAAAATGGGCGGTGGCAAGCAAAAAACTTACCAGAAATGAAAGTTTGTCTCGGTTTTGTTTGTCTGGAGGATAATTATTCGTACCTTTGCAGACAGTAATGGCAGTTACTGTAATAACCATTACTATTTTTAATCGTATGAAGTTCTATGACCGGAACCGTGAGCAGCAGACGCTGCTGAACGTGCTTCAGCAAAGCAGGCGTGAAGCACGCATGACAGTACTGATGGGGCGCAGACGCATCGGTAAGACAGAACTATCTGTCAGATGTGGTGATGAGACGCTGCTGTATTTCTTCGTCGGTAAAAAAGCTGAGACGCTGCTGTGTCAGGACTATGTGCGGGAGATCAGGGAGAAACTGGGCGCCCCCATACTGGGTATGCCAAGCACCTTCTCCGAGGTGTTCAGGTTCGTGCTGCAGTTGTCAGAGAGCCGCCCGTTCACTCTTGTCATCGACGAGTTCCAGAATTTTCTGAGAGTCAATCCCTCCGTCTTCAGTGACATACAGCGTGACTGGGACCTGCACAAGCGCACCAGTCACCTGAATCTGATTATCAGCGGCTCTGTATTCACGCTGATGACCAAGTTATTCGAAGACAAAGAGGAGCCTCTGTTCGGGCGTGCCGATCAGAAGATGACGCTTGAGCCGTTTTCTACAGATGTGCTGAAGCAAATCCTTTCCGACTTCAATCCCGACTATACTCCTGAAGACTTGCTGACACTTTTCAGCATCACAGGCGGCGTGCCCTGGTATGTCACCCTATTGCTGGACAGTGGCAAAACCGACAGTGAATCAATGCTCAATGCATTAACAGAGACAAACTCGCCATTTATCAATGAGGGAAGAAACATCCTGATAGAGGAGTTCGGCACCGACTACGTTACCTATTTCTCCATCCTGACCTGTATAGCCAGCGGCATGAAAACCCGTGCAGAGATTGAGAATGAGCTTGGCAACAAGAATATCGGCTCCTATCTGGTGAAACTGGAGGACTACTACAAAGTCATCAACAAGTCACTCCCCCTTTTTGCAAGAGAGAATAGCAAGAAAGTGAGATACCATCTTGACGATTGTTTCCTGATATTCTGGTTCCGCTTCTTTTTCAAGTATCAGGCACTGGTGGAGAACAAGGCACTGAAGGCTCTCGGTGAAATCATCCATAGAGACTACAGCAGTGTGTCCGGCCTGATGATGGAGCGATATTTCATGAAGAAATTCCAGGAAGAGGGACGATATATCATCGGTAAATGGTGGGACAGAAAGGGCGACAACGAGATTGACCTGATTGTCGTTGACCCGATAGCCAAGGAAGCCTGGATATATGAACTGAAGAAACAGGGCTACAGATATAAGGAAAATGAATTCCGGAAGAAAGTGGATAACGTGTTGAGCCAGACGCCCGAGCTGCGGAAACTGACAATCCATCTGGGTTCACTGTCAATGGACGACATATAAAAGTTCACGTAATCCCGCCCCCACAAGAAACAGTTCTCCCGCTGCCAGCACATTGCTTGGCAGCGGGAGAACGCTTTCTATGGCGTGTTATATGGGCGTGACATTCTGTGGCCCGGACGGCTCAGAAGCGGTAGCCCAGGGTGACGTTGAAGCCGTGGCGGTCCAGGCTGACCTTCTGCTTCTGAAGCAGACCTGTGGTGCCTCCCCATGAATCGTCGAAGGCGTAGAAGTCGGCACTCTGAGCGCGGTAGCGGTAGGCCAGGTCGGCATAGAAGCTCTTGTGGCGGAAACCGATACCGAAGGAGAACATATTGGTGGCTCCCAGATTCATCCACTCTGTGCCGAGAATGTAGTCCATGGCGTATGAATTGATGCCCTGGTCAAACGTGGCACCGTTCTTGGAGGGACGGCTCCAATAGTTGTAGCCGACGCGCGCAGCGAAGGCGGGCAGCGGTTTGATTTCCAGTCCAGCGCGGATGTTGTGCACGCCCTGTATGCTGGCGTGCTGGAGCGTGGTCATGGCGCGGTCTTTATCCATGTTGATGGTGGGGCCGTCACTGTTATAGCTCTCGGGATAGCCCATCTTGGTGTAGTCATACATGGCATACTCATACTCCACGTCCCAAGCCAGGAAGTCACCGACGGTGGACCCCATCTGTGCGCGGAACTTCCACGGTGAGAAGACATTGAAGTCCATGAAGTTGTCATCCTGGCTGTTATAGATGTCATAGTCCCCTTGGTCATAGAGGTAGTCATAGATATATGACTTGCTTGGCTCGTCATAGCCTTGATACTTCCACTTGGACGCGAAACTGAAGTAGCTGTCATCCTGTGTGAGGACATACCACGTGGGTGTTTCCACGGTGACACCGATGCGGAAGGGATCTTCCTCGAAGGGACGGACGATGGCTCCGAGCTTGACATTGAAGCCGGTGCCGTGGATCCGGCGGTTGGAGGTGAGGTCATAGTCCTGCACCCTTACATCAGCTCTTGTGGCATCACGGTACTCCACATATCGCTGTGACGTGCGGTAGTTGAGGAAGTCCAGTCCCACGGTGGCACCCAAATAGAAGCGATCCTGCAAGTTGCCGGAGAAGTTCATGTCCAGTCCATACAGGTTGCCCGTGGTCAGGCGATTGTAGTCATAGCCCGTGGCATTGGCCTTGATGCCGTCGGGCATGTCCCACAGGAGGGCATCAAAGGCACGAACCGGCAGCGCTGCCTGACGGGATTCAGGATCGGTATAGAACTGGCTGTAAAGCCCTGAGAGCTGGTTTGTCTGTGAGAGTCCGCCGCCCAGTGCTCCCTCCACAAAGAAGGAGTTGCCGTAATGGTTCTTCTTCTGCAGGTTGAGACCGAAATTAAAGAATGATGTGCGGTCTTCATTGGGGAAGCAGGCCACGAACCCGACCTGGTCAAAGGAGAAGCGTCCGCGACTATCCACATCGTATGGCTTGGCATCCTGGATTTGTCCGCCCATGCTGATGCTGATATCGTTCTTGCGGAAGAGTCCCAGCGAAGCGGGGTTGTTGGAAATGGCAGAGATATCGGTGCCGAGTGCTCCCATGGCACCGCCCATGGCGACATATCGCGCCGTGCCAAAGAGGTCGGTGGTGTTCACCATCTGATAGTTGGTGAAGGGATCTTGTGCTTGTATGTGTGCAGCGGCCATGATGGCGAGGGCTGCAAAGAGTGTCCTTTTCATTTTATGGAGGATAATTTGTGAATGGGGAATCTGTGAATTGAGTGGGGGACGCGCGAATACGCGCTACACACGACCAGGCTTTACTGCGTTATCTGCCGCCGCGGCCACCACTGCGGCCACCGCCACCGCCGCCGCCGGAGCGACCGCCACCGCCACCGGAGCTGAATCCGCCGCCACTGCTGCGCCCTGTGCTGCCGCCACTGCTGTAGCCGCCACTGCGCGAGGTGCTGGAACTGCTGCTGCCGCTATAGGTGCGTGAACTGGAGGAAGTATTGCCCATGACGCTGCGGCCTGTGGAGGTGTTGCTGCCGGCACTGCGGCCACTATAGGTGGAGTTACCCTGCCTGACGTTGACCCCACCGGCACTGCGACCGGCCACACGGGATGAGGTCTGTCCGCCAGAACGCCCTACGCCGGAACTGCGCCCTCCGATGACACTGCCGCCGGAACGTCCGCCACGATAATAGTTGCCGCTGCGACCCGTATCGCCGGGACGGCGGTTGTTGCCGCGCCAGTAGTAGCCGCGACCGCCGTGGTGGCCATAGTAGCCGCCGTAGTAGGGACGATGCCAGCCATAGTAGCCCCAGCCGCCATACCAGTAGGGGTCATAGCCCCAGCTGTAGCCCCAGTAGGGACGGTGCCAGCCATAATAGCCTACATGATAGCCACCCCAGCCCCACCAGGGGTCGTAGTAGTCATAGTAGAAGGGGTCATAATAGCTGTAATACCAAGGCGATGCGTAGATGCTGCCGTAAGTGAAGCGCCCCATGCGGCGGCTGATGGCATAGTCCTCGCCATCGGCATAGCCTTCGTCATAGCCTTGGGCATAGATGTCATTGGCCATGCTGCGCGTGGTGACGACGGTGGAGTCGGTCATCACATACAGCGTGTCGTCGGGCAGCCGATAGCCGCGCGAACTGCCCCCGCGGCGGTTGTACTCATCTACACTGCGGCTGGAGCCGGAGATGCCGCTTATGTCGGCATCGTCATCGGCGTAGATGATCTCGACATCCCGATAGCGGTTGGATATCTTAGCCGTTTGTTCGGTCTTCGCCGTCTTGGCCTTCTTCTTGGGGACGAAATAGAGGTCATCGTCCTGTGCCCATCCCATGAAGGGCACCAGAAGCAGCAACGTGGCTGCGGTGAGTTTTCTTACGCTGAACAACATGATATTTACGATTTACGATTTGACAATTTACAATTTATTTTCGATTTACAATTTATTCTCGATTTACAATTTATTTTCGATTAACGGTTTTTATTTTATGGAGCGATTGTTTTTGAGGGGGGGGCGCGCGAATACGCGCTAAACCTAACCAGAGCAACTCTCAACCTTCGACCCTCGACTCTCAACTGCGGTGCAAAGGTAGCGCCTCTGTTGGACGTGTCAAAGGGGAAAATCCTACTTCTTGGGGGAGATTTCCCTACGTTTCAAGCGCAAAGGTAGCGCAAATCCATCATTCTCACAAGCGTTTTAGTAACATTAACATTCACTCGGCCACCGTTTTGAGAATAATTAGCTACCTTTGCCGCCAAATTGACAAATTAACACCTTATCTATAAATAGAAACAATGAAGAAAGCATTTGTATTCCCCGGTCAGGGAGCCCAGTTCCCCGGAATGGGCAAAGACCTCTATGAGAGCAACGCCGAAGCCAAGGCCCTGTTTGACAAAGCAGACGAGATCCTGGGTTTCTCCATCACCAAGATTATGTTCGAGGGTACCGCCGAAGAGCTGAAGCAGACCCGCGTCACACAGCCCGCCGTGTTCCTGCACAGCGTCATCACCGCCATCTGTCTGGGCGACAAGTTCCAGCCCGACATGGTGGGCGGCCACTCACTGGGTGAGTTCAGTGCACTGGTGGCTGCTGGAGCACTCTCCTTCGAAGACGGTCTGAAGCTGGTGAGTGCCCGTGCCCAGGCCATGCAGAAGGCCTGCGAGGCCCAGCCCTCAACGATGGCCGCCATCATCGGCCTGGCCGACGACGTGGTGGAGCAGATCTGCGCCGAGGTGATGGCCGAGGGCGGCGTCTGCGTGCCCGCCAACTATAACAACCCTGGCCAGCTGGTCATCAGCGGCACGGTGGAAGCCATCCAGACGGCTTGCGAGAAGCTGAAGGCTGCCGGTGCCAAGCGCGCCCTGCCGCTGCCCGTGGGCGGTGCCTTCCACAGTCCCCTCATGCAGCCCGCCAAGGACGAGCTGCAGGCCGCCATCGAGGCCACCGAGTTCCACACGCCCCAGTGCCCCGTCTATCAGAATGTCGATGGTCAGGCACACACCGAACCCGCAGAAATCAAGCAGAACCTCATCGCACAGCTCACCGCCAGTGTGCGCTGGACACAGGAGGTGCAGGCGATGGTGGCCGCCGGTGCCACCGAGTTCACCGAGTGCGGTCCCGGCAAGGCACTGCAAGGTATGATTGCCAAGATCGCCAAGGACGTGACCATCCAAGGTGCTGCCGCACTTTGAACACGACGTATCGGGCACAAACACCCGCAACAATGAAACAACGAATACTGATTCAATGGGCTTGCATCGGACTCCTCGCGGGTCTGGCGCAAGCCTGTTCTGTTTCCCCCGAACCCACACCCATGCAGAAACCTGTCATCTATCAAGTCTTTACGCGCCTCTTCGGGAACGACACCAATGTCAACGAGCACGACGGCGACCGCGCCGTCAACGGCTGCGGAACCATGAACGACTTCACGCTGAAGGCACTCGGCGAGATCCGCCGCCTCGGAGCCACACACATCTGGTACACTGGTGTGATTGAGCACGCCACACAGACAGACTACTCCGCCTACGGCATCCTGCGAGACCACCCCGCCATCGTCAAGGGCAAGGCGGGGTCGGCCTACGCCATCAAGGACTATTACGATATAGACCCCGACATCGCCACCAGCGTGCCGGCTCGCATGAAGGAGTTCGAGGCGCTGGTGGAGCGCACGCACCGTGCCGGTCTGAAGGTCATCATCGACTTCGTGCCCAACCACGTGGCACGCCAGTATCACAGTGATGTCTGCCCCGAAGGTGTCAAGGATCTGGGCGCAGCCGATGACAGCACCGTTCACTTCTCCGCCCAGAACAACTTCTATTACTTCCCCGGCGAGCAGCTGCACACAGACTTCGACCTCTGTCAAGGGCAGCCACAGCCATACACAGAGCAACCCGCACGTGCCACCGGCAACGATGTCTTCTCGGCCTTTGCCCGTCATGATGACTGGTATGAGACGGTGAAACTGAACTATGGCGTAGATTACCTCGACGGCCGGTCCGAGCACTTCGACCCCGTTCCTTCCACCTGGCAGAAGATGACAGACATCCTCCGGTTCTGGGCCGCCAAGGGCGTTGACGGCTTCCGCTGCGACATGGCGGAGATGGTGCCCGCCGCCTTCTGGGGATGGGCCATTCCACAGGTCAAGGCGATGAACCCGGACATCATCTTCATCGCCGAAATCTATGGGCCACAGTCCTATCGCACCTATATCAAGGATGGGCATTTCGACTATCTCTATGACAAAGTGGGTCTCTATGACACCCTTCGTGCCGTGACCTGCAGCAACGCCAATGCCGAATCCATCAGCAACTGCTGGCGCGCCGTGGATGACATCCGCGACCACATGCTCAACTTCATGGAAAACCATGACGAGCAGCGCATTGCCAGCGACTTCTTCGCCGGCAGTGGCGAGCGCGGGCGTGCTGCCATGCTGGTGGCCGCTACCATCAGCCGAGGGCCAGTGATGATCTACTTCGGACAGGAGCTGGGCGAGCGCGGCATGGACGACGAGGGCTTCAGCGGCCGCGATGGTCGCACGACCATCTTTGACTACTGGACGGTCGATGCCATCCGCCGCTGGCGCAACGGCGGCAAGTTCGACGGGCGCCAGCTGACGCCACAAGAGGTGGACTTGCAGGAATTCTATGCCACACTGCTCAACTTCTGCACCAAGGAGCGCGCCATTTATGCCGGTGACTTCTATGACCTTATGTATGCCAACCCCGCCGAAGGGCAGTTCAACCCCCACCGCCACTACGCCTACCTGCGGCGCAACGGCAAGGAGGTGCTGCTGGTGGTGGCCAACTTCGATGACAAGCCCGCATCCATCGACCTGCATATCCCGCAGCATGTGTTCGACCTGTATAACATGAAGCCGATGCTCAAAGCCCGCATCGTGGATCTCTTCACAGACAAGACAACCCTCACCAGCTTTGCGCCCGACCAGACCACCCATGTGGATGTGCCCGCCAACGGCGGCACCATCTTCCGCATCCGCACACGATAAACCCACTGTGCCCGGCGGTTCCAACGCCGGGTTTTCCATCCATCCCCTATGACCGACGAGTCCCTCACCTCCCCCACCCCCTCCATCGACATCGCCGAGGAAGCAGCCCTGCAAATCGACGAGCGCCAACTCACACGCCAGGCTCTCTGGGAACGCAAGCTCCTGGACTTCAGCCTCCGCAACAACCTCTTGAACACGCGCCTGGGCAAGCGCGCCGTGCAGTTCATCTCCTTTGAGACGGCCCGCATGGAAGACCTCCTGCAGACAGGAGAAACCTACACCATCCAGACGTGGCCCGAGGAGCGCAAGAAGCTGGAGGCCGAGGACGGCATCTACCACTCCGCCACACAGGCCGCACCGCTCCAGCAGCAGTTCGAGACGGATATCAAAGCCCACAAGCTCTCGACCTATCTCTCTGCCGCAGAGCTGAAGCCCGTCCTCACCAACCTCTACCGCTCGGCACGCACGGCACTGGAAGAGAACGGTGCCAACGCCCTCTTCATCGCCATCGGCATGTTGAAGTGGTTTGTCACAGACAAGAGCGAGCAGCCACGCTTCGCGCCCATCCTGCTGCTGCCGGTGAACCTGGTGAGGAACGGAGGCGGCTATGTCGTGAGGATGCGCGACGAGGAAACGATTCTGAATGTCACACTCATCGAGTTCCTGCGCCAGCAGTTCAAGCTCCTGGTGCCCACCTTCGACCCGCTGCCGCGCGACGAGAGCGGCGTGGATGTGTCCCTCATCTTCCAGTCCATCCGCAAGGCCATTGAACAGCACAAGGACTGGGAAGTGCTGGACGAGAGCGTGCTGGGCATCTTCTCTTTCAACAAGTTCGTGATGTGGAACGACATCCACAGCAATGCCGACAAACTCCAGCAGAGCCCCATCGTGCAGAGTCTGGTGGAACGCCGCCTCACGGTCAACGACGAGGAGAAGAGTGTGGATGTGCGCGAGTTCGACCTCACGGCCCGCCCGGCCGACGTGGCCACGCCCATCAGCGTGGATTCCTCGCAGCTGGAAGCCGTCATCGAGAGCGGCAAGGGCAAGAGCTTCATCCTCTACGGTCCTCCGGGCACGGGCAAGTCGCAGACCATCACCAACATGATCGCCAACGCCCTCTACCAGGGTCGCCGCGTGCTGTTCGTGGCAGAGAAGATGGCGGCGCTCAGTGTGGTGCAGAAGCGACTGGCCAAGATTGGCCTCGACCCGTTCTGTCTGGAACTGCACTCCAACAAGGTCACCAAGACGCACTTCCTACAGCAGTTGCAACAAGCGCTGGATGTCACCCACGGACACGTCAATGAGGACTTCGAGCAACGCAGCGAGGAACTCTACCGTCTGCGCCAGCAACTCAACGGCTACATGCAGGCCATTCACCAAGAGAGCGAGTATGGGGTGTCGCTGTATGACTGCATTGAGTCGTATTTACAGCAGACCCACCCCCTTACCCCTCCCTGTGAGGGAGGGGAGCGGTCAACTTTGACTGCTGAAGGGAAAGCTGCCTCTCAATTTCATTCTACTCCCCTCCCTCACAGGGAGGGGTTGGGGGTGGGTCTAACCAAAGCCGACCTCGATGCCCTCACCGACGAGCTGACACAGCTCGATGCCGTCTTCCGCATCACGGGACATCCTCACAACCATCCTTTAACGGGCCTGGCCCCGCAGGATGACCGCCGCGAATATCTGGGCACACTGGAGACCCTGCTGCACCAGCTGCAAGCCACCGGCGAGCAGCCGGCCACGCTGCTACAGGACTGGCAGACTGTGCAACAGAAATGGTTCCTGCCCCGCTTCTTTGCCACGGGCACCTTCCTCAAACGCCTCCAGCGGCTCAACCCAGCTATCAAGAAGGAGGGCATCACCTCCTTCCTCCAACAGTTAAACACCCTCTTTACCCCCTCCTCCCCCTCCCCGGCCACCGTGCCCAGCGGTTTTCCGCCGGGCTCATCCCTCCCCCTCTCCACCTGGCTGGAGCACAAAGACGAGTGGCGCGTCTGGTATCAGTGGTCGTCTGCCCGCCAGAGCCTCATCGACCGTGGCTATCAGGACGTTGTGCAGTACATCGAGGCTGGCCACACGGGCGCCGAGACCGCCGAAGCCCTCGCGCGTACCTTATATAAAGAATGGGCACTGCTGATGATCGATGCCAACGACGAGCTGCGCCGCTTCAACGGCCTCGTCTTCGAGGACGTGATAGCCCGCTACCGCCAGCTGACCGAGCATTTCCAGGAGCTCACCAAGAAAGAGCTCTACTGCCGTCTGGCCGCACGCATCCCCTCCCTCTCCATCGAGGCCGCCACGGGTTCCGAGGTCAATATCCTCAAGCGCAACATCGCCAACGGCGGGCGCGGCACCAGCATACGCCACATCATCGACCAGATTCCCAACCTGTTGCCCAAGCTATGCCCCTGCATGTTGATGAGCCCCATCAGTGTGGCGCAGTTCATCGACCTGGACCAGCCCAAGTTCGACCTCGTCATCTTCGACGAAGCCTCGCAGATGCCCACCGCCGAGGCCGTGGGAGCCATCGGACGCGGACAGGCACTCATCGTCGTGGGCGACAACAAGCAGATGCCGCCCACCAGCTTCTTCGCCACCCAGCAGGTGGATGACGAGGATGCCGAGCTGGACGACATGGACAGCATCCTCGATGACTGCCAGGCCCTCTCGTTGGCAGACCACTACCTCGCCTTCCACTACCGCTCCAAGCACGAGAGCCTCATCGCCTTCTCCAACCAGGAGTATTACGACGGCCGCCTGTTCACCTTCCCCTCTGCCGACGACCGCGTGTCCAAGGTCTCGCTGGTCCATGTCGAGGGCACCTACGACAAGGGTGGCCGGCGCAGCAACCGCGCCGAGGCCGAGGCCGTGGTCACAGAGATCGTCCGCCGTCTGGCAGACGACGAACTCAGCAAGCGCAGCATCGGCGTGGTGGCCTTCTCCATGGCCCAGCAGAACCTCATCGAAGATGTGCTCATGGAGGTCATCAGCGGCAAACCCGAGATGGAGCGGCGCGCCTTCCAGACCGAGGAGCCCATCTTCATCAAGAACCTCGAGAACGTGCAGGGCGACGAGCGCGATGTCATCCTCTTCTCCGTGGGCTATGGGCCGGACAAGAACGGCAATGTGAGCATGAACTTCGGTCCGCTCAACAACCGTGGCGGCGAACGACGCCTGAACGTGGCCGTGTCCCGTGCCCGCTATGAGATGATGGTCTTCTCCACCCTGCGCCCCGAGCAGATTGACCTGAACCGCAGCAAGGCGCTGGGCGTGGAGGGGTTGCAGAAGTTCCTGAAGTATGCAGAGCAGGGGAAGCGCATCCCCCGCACTGCAAGCGCGGAGAATGCGCTTCCCCTGCCAGACGCTATCGCCTCCGCCCTCAACGCCCTCGGCTACGAGACCACCACGGCGGTGGGACGCTCGCAGTTCAAGGTGGATGTGGCCGTGGTGGACCCCCGAGACCCCGAACGCTACTTCCTTGGCATCCTCATAGACAGTCCCGCCCGTGCCGCCACCAAGATTGCCCGCGACCGCGAGATCACGCAACCCTCTGTGCTACAGGGCCTCGGATGGAAGGTCATCCGCGTGTGGAGCGTGGATTGGATGCAGAACCGCCAGCGCGTGCTCGATGCCATCGTCCAAGCCATAGAGGATCCCGCCAGCACACCCATTGCCAATACCGCGCCGCTGAACTTGACGCCTCCAGCCATTGTCACCGAGACGCCACGCAGGGTCACACCGCCGCCCGCCGCAATCAAGGGAAACCCAGACAGCAAGAAGGCCATCGAGGACATTGACCCAGCCGTCATCGATGCCACCATCCTGCGGGTCGTGCAGGAACAGGTAGCCCTGCCCACCGAGGACCTGCTGCGTGCCACCAACCGGTTGCTGGGCTATGCCCGCCGCTCACCCCGCTTCGACGCCATCGTGACACGCCGCATCGCCTCGCTCATCGTGGAGAAGAAGGTGCGCCGGGACGGCGACAAGATCATGCGTTTGTGAATGGGCGGCTATCATTTTGTTGCATTTCTGACGGTCGCCGTCTGGGGAAGTACCTTTGTGTTCACGAAGATACTCCTTGAGAACGGCCTCTCGCCGGCACAGATCTTCACCCTGCGTTTCATGATTGCCTATCTGCTCATGGCGACCGGGACGGCAATCGCCCGGCGACCGCTCAAGCTGTTCGCCAACTCGTGGCAGGATGAGGTGCGGATGCTGTTGCTGGGCATCACCGGCGGTTCGGCCTATTTCCTCGCAGAGAATGCCGCCATGCTATATACCACAGCCACCAACACATCGCTCATCGTGTGCACATGTCCATTGTTTGCCATGCTGCTCTTTGCCATCATCTACCGGCACACAGAACCCATCACCCGGACACAAGCCGCGGGCTCCGTGATTGCATGTCTGGGCATGGCGGTTGTGGTGCTCAACGGCCATTTTGTGCTGCACCTGTCACCCCTGGGCGATTTGCTGGCATTTGGAGCATGTCTCTGCTGGGCTGTCTATTCGCTGCTGATGAAGGCGGCACTGCAACGCTACGACACATTTTTCATCACACGCAAGGTGTTCTTCTACGGCCTTGTCACCATCATACCTTATTACATGGTGGAGCCCGGATTCCCGTCCCTGGAGGTCATCCTGCATCCAGACGTCCTGGGGAACCTGCTGTTTCTGGGGGTCGTGGCCTCCTTGCTGTGCTTCCTCCTTTGGAACTGGGTAATAGGCAAGTTGGGAGCCGTCGTGGCCACCAACTGGGTCTATTTCAATCCCATCACCACCATCCTCTTTGCTTGGTGGCTGCTGGACGAGCGCATCACCGTCTGGTTCCTGCTCGGCAGTCTGCTCATCATCGTCGGCATGGTGCTTTCAGAACGGACGGCAACAACAAGACACCGAGACGAGACGATTGCTGCATGATGATTCAGCAATTGCTGCATCATGATTAAGCAATTGCTGCATCATCATGCAGCAAACGCCAGAGGCGCATGAGTCGTCGAAGAGGCCAAGTGATAATCCCTTGAACACGGCGGCTACTGAGCAGAGACGGCTGCATCGTCTTTCTGTCGCAGGCAAAAAAAGAGGGTGTGACAAGATGCAGCGACTGTATAGGCAACAGTCTGTTGATCCTGTCACACCCTCAAGAAGAAGGATGTATTATTCTATGAGCTACTGCACTTCGACGTAGTCTGTGGCTTCTGAAGCGGGCATCTCAGGCTTCAAGACAAAGAAGGAGATGACCAGCATGAACTCGATGATAACAGCGGCGAAGAAGTAGCCGACGCAGCAGGCGCAGAAGCCAAGGATGCCGATGCCGATCATGGTGAGTCCCAGCAGGAGGAGTTCCCAGAAATGGCCCTTCGTCATCTCCCAGGAACGGCTGAAGGCCTCGGTGAAGGAGGCTCCCTGTGTGGCTGCCAGCAGTGGAGCATACCACAGACGGATAGCGAGGTAGATGCCAGGGATGATGAGTGCGACGCAGCCGATGGCCACGATGATGCCATAGACAAGTTCCACGCAGAAGTAGATGGCCAGCTGGTTGAAATCAACCTTGAAGGCTTCGGCCATGGTGGCGTATGGCTTGCCCGTGCAGTGGGCGTTGACGTAAAGGTTCAGCATCACATAGCTCAGGTATATGGCCAGCAGGAAGGTGACTGCCATCCAGGGGCTCACGGTGATGGCCTGTGAGATGAGGAGTGGATCGTTGTTTTGGATGCCTTCCATGTAGAGCGTCTGGTCGATGTTCAGACCGAAGCCGCTGATCATGTTATAGACGAAGGTGAGGAGCACGAAGATGGGCCAGTGTTTTACGGCGAGGTCCCACGCGCGGGAGACGATGTCTCCGATAACGAGCTGTTTCATTTGTTTGTGAGTTAATGGTTATTTTTTTGTTAGACGTAACTTGGGTGACTAAAGTTGCAGGATATTGCGAATAATTCCCCAGATGATGGCCATGCAGAGGATGACGAAGGCAGCGCGAGAGGAGATTTCCCGCTGCCACAGCCACCACGCCCCCACCAACGGTGCGCCCACTGCCAAGCCGGGATTGAGCCAGAAGGCTTCTTCCAGATGACCATGCAGCAGCGCCAGCACCATGCGCTGGCCGCCGCAGAAGGGACAGTCAAGGCCGGTGAGGAAGTGGAAGGGGCAGGGGAGCATTGCTTAATGAAGAATGAAAAATGAAGAATGAAGAGTGAAGAATGAATAGTTGGGGGTGGTGAGCTACTATTTATGGGAACAATAGGGAAGAAGTGACCCGTGAATGGGGTAAAAACATCCTTGTCACGGGCCTTGACAGGGATTTTTATGCGTCGGCAAACGTCATACCGTCTTCCAAGGTGATCTGTAGCTTGGTGTATTCACAGTGGAAGTCATGCTGGAGGCGGTGCAGGTAGCGGCGGCACTCCCACAGGCACATGGGCAGGTCATGCAGCAGATAGTTGCCGCAAGTAGTGGGCGTGGTGGCGGGCACTTCCGTTTGGGTGAGCATCCATGTCAAGCATTCAATGGTCAGCTGGCGCATGTCCTGCACGGAGTAGTTGCCCGTCATGACAATATACATGCCCGTGAGACAACCCATGGGACCCACATAGACCACATCGTCCTTGACAGGGGAATTACGGAACCAGGTGGCCATCAAGTGCTCCATGCTGTGCATGGCAGCCGGAGCCACGGCGGGTTCCTTGTTGGGTTCGGTTATGCGGAGGTCAAAGGTGGTGAACCCCTTGTCCTGCCGGGACACATAGATGCCCGGCTTCAACCTGGTATGATCAATGGTGAAACTCTGAATGACTTCCATCTGCTTTATTGCTAATTATAATGGAGTTGTTTAGTCGGCGAAGAGGAAGCGGGCGAACTGGGTGGGGAGGTTGGTGAGGAAACGGCGGGTGACCTCGAAGCTGTGGTCGGCCATCTCGTCCCAGAAGTTCAGGTACTGCTGCAAGTGCTCATCGGCACCGGGTGTATCGCTGAGGATGCGGAAGCTAAGGAAGGGCAGGGCGTGGAGGAAGCATGTCTGGGCGATGGCGGCACTCTCCATATCTACGGCCAGAGCCTCGGGGAAGGCGGTCTTGATGGCTTGCAGTTGCGCGCGGTCGCTGATGAATTGGTCGCCACTGCAGATGAGACCTTTCTTAACTGAATTGTCCTCAATGGCTTCCAACAATTGCTCTTCGGCGCGGAAGCGGGCGGGCAATCCTTGGATTTGCCCGTGCTCGCAGCCTGGAATAGTCACGTCGTGATAGGCCACTTGCGTGCTGGCCACCACGTCCATCACCTGCAAGCCTTCCTCGATGCCTCCGGCGCAACCCGTGGAAATGATGCAATCGGGATGATAGCGGTGGATGAGGGTGGTGGCTCCCACGGCAGCATTGACCTTGCCGATGCCGCAAGTCATGAGAATCAAGGTGTTCTGCGAGGTTTGACCGCTCGCGGAGCTGCGGTCTATCTGACCTATGGTGAAGATATAGCGCCCCTGCTGTTCTGTGTGGGCATCATGGAGCAGGGCCGTCAGCTGCTTGTGCTCCTTCTCCATGGCTGAGAGGACTCCAATAATCATAGTCTTCTGTCTTTTTTATCTCAGTTTCAATGTATTCCAGCTGTCGCCCATCTGCGGAGCGAAGGATACAGAGGGGGTCTGCGGTTTGTTGTTCACCACGGCGGCCTTGCGTGTCACCTCCTTGCGGATGTAGTCTGCCAAGGTACCGTAATCCACCTCACCTTTCGTATCCTTCAGCTTCTTCAAGAGGAAATAGGTGAAGAGGCCGTGGCCCTTCTCGGCATACGGATAGGACGTCTCGTCGCCCTGCGCGGCCGAGAAGACAACCATATTCCCCACGGGCTGCTCGGCCTTGGCCTTGATGGCCACGCTGCGGGCAGACACCAACATGCCGTCGCCGCGCAAGGTGCCACTGAAACAGGCGTCCATGAAGAGGGTGACGCTCTTGACGTTGAGCGCGCCCAGCTGCTTGTAGAGGGCATCGAGGCTGTAGGCCGAGGCCACGTCGTTGCCTGCCACATCCACGGGCAGCAGGTAGCCGGCGCCGTCCTGCTCGTTGGGGATGCCGTGTCCGGCGTAGTAGATGATGAGGCGTGCCTCGCCGTCGTAGGCCTGTGCCACACGAGCGGCCCAGTTCAGCTCGCTGGTGAGGGCTCCGGAGGTGGCATCCTCCACATAGTGAATGTTTTCTGTGGGCAGACCCAGCACGTTCTCGCAGTAACGCCGCATGGCGCGACCGTCGTTGAGGGCACAGGCCACCTTGGCCACCTTCTTGTAATTTTCGTTGGCAATGATGACGGCAAAGGTCTCGGTGTTCGTCTTGGACTGCTGGGGAATGTCCTCGTCCACATCGGATGTGGAGGCGAAGGCACTGCCCTCGTTGGAGGTCTTGCGCTGTGCCACGGCACCTGCCAACTCACTGTCCAACTGGTACTTGACGGTTATCTTCTTGCTCTCAGCATACAGGCCGTTGCCCGCCTGCATCCCTAAGGGCAGCGTCAGGTTGCGCAGTTGTGTGCAGTAGCCAAAGACGCGGTTGCCGATCTGCGTGACACTGGTCGGAATGTCCATACTGGTTACGGAGGTACGGAAGAAGGCATAGTCGCCTATCTCGGTGACGGTGGCGGGAATGACAATTTGTTCCACATTGTTGAAGCCCGCGAAGGCGGCTCGGCCGATGGACGTGATGCGGTACTCCTTACCGTCTTCGCTCTTGTAGGACGAAGGGATAATCACCGTTCGCACGCGTTCGTTGCCCATTTCTGCGAACTTACGTTTTGTGGCAAACATGGGATATCTGGAATCATCGACCTTATAGTCATTATCCACGATGGCGGCCGTGCGCTCTGTCTCGTTGAGAGCCAAGTGGAAAGGCGTGCCCTGAATCCACAGTTCCTGGGCAAACAGCGTATGGGTCAACAGACCGCAGAACAGAAAAAGAAGTATTCTTTTCATCGTCGTTAGAAATTATAGGTTAGACCCACGCGGGCCAGGAATGTCCACTTGCCAGGGTGATAACCCCTGTCTTCTCCCATACAATTCAGTCCAGTCCCTTCCACTTGCATAGAGAAAGAGTGACTCAGTCGGAAGTCATAGCCAAGACCGATGTTGCCGCAGAACGCATTGTCGTTCAAGGTATATGACTCATAGTAAGTCTGACTACTGTATGTTATCCCGCCGGGGCCGATTGCAGCGACTCCATCTTCGCTTATTTCATTCCTTTCATAAGAAACGAATCCCACACCGGCGATGATGTAGGGCCGTGCAGGACGAATGGAGGCCAGGAAGATGTGGCCGTTCAGGAAACCTTTGAACAATGGAATGTCGTATTCCTTGCCCCCACCCGGATGAATAGCCATATACTCTGCCGACGGTTCAATGCGAAAGTAGTCCGAGATGTTGTAGTAATACTTCACGCCAATACCCAGTGCAGTGCCTCCGTCTCCCGTGGACAGAGGAATGTTCACGCCTACACCGCTCATCCCTTTCTGTGCCAGTGCACTGTCACTGCACACGGCTGCCATCAGTAGCACCATCATAATTCTCTTCATACTTGTTGAGTAATCTTTGTAATCATTAATTGACGTCCCGATAAATTGTACTAAATGGATTTGTTAAGACGTTCAACTACGTCCATTTTGCTTGATTCCGCCACAAAGATACGGCTTTTATGCAGAACAGCCAAGGAAAATCACAAAAAGGAAACGTGTGGGCATAAAAAAGTTGCACCCTCGTAGGAGAAGAGTGCAACGATGAATTTAACGATAATGTGGAATTACTTTCGCTTAGAAGTTGTAGTAGAAGCCAAATGACAAGTTGGCGGCTGTGAAGTTATTGAGCGTGTTCAAACCAGCATTGACGTGTGTGTCGGCATCGCCAGCATTGGGAATATCTGCAATAGGATCCTTCTTGTAGCCAAAGTTGAGCAGGTTGTTAGCCTTAGCAACAATGGAGATATTGTCAGTCAGCTTGTAAGCAATGCCGGGAGCTACATTCAGTCCAAGACCAATACCTGCCTTGTAATTTTTCTGTGTCCTACTTTCAAAATATACGCCACCATCAACGAAAACGTTAACCTTGCCAATCTCAAGAGCCTGATAACGGAGGTAAGGATTAATACCCCACTTAGTAAGTGTTACATCATCCCGACCTGTAACCTTAGTAGTTTCAGAGGTTGCACCTAATACAACACCAACACCAAACTTGTCGTTCAGGACTGTACCAAACTCAGGCATAACAGTGTAAGAAGTAACCTTGGTGTTGCCATTGTTGGTCTTGTCATTGCTGAAACCAAGAGTACCACCTACATAATACTGTGCGTTAGCGGTGAGAGAAGCCACTGCGAAAGCAGCCATCAAAAGAATCTTTTTCATAATTGTTTTTATTATCACTTTATACCTTTCCTACTCTGTTCTGGGTTTTCGGAATCTCCCATCTGTTCTTTTTTCAAATGCGGTGCAAAGGTAGGCTGTTCTGCGGAAACAGCCAAATAATGGGGCGTAAAATAGCCTCGGAATCGACAAATAGAACAAAATAAGAGTAGAATAGTATTATATACACTCATCCCTCACCCACAAACTATAAGCAAAACAGCTCTTGGATAGTGGGGTGAGGGATGAAGGTCTCAGGGGATAAATATATAAAGGTACGCGCGCGTAATAATGTTTACTTCTGGCGGACAAAGATGTTCATGGGGGTTCCGCGGAAGTTCCAGCGCTCACGGATCTTGTTTTCGAGGAAGCGTTTGTAGGGTTCCTTGACGTACTGCGGCAGGTTGGCATAGAAGACAAAGCTGGGGATGCGGGTCTCTGGCAGTTGCGAGCAGTACTTGATCTTGATGTACTTGCCCTTCATGGAGGGTGGAGGATATGCCTCGATGAGCGGCAGCATCTCCTGGTTCAGTTTGGTGGTGCCCACACGTGCGCGACGGTGCTTATCCACCTCAGCGGCCGTCTCCAATACCTTGAAGATGCGCTGCTTGGTGAGGGCGGAGGCGAAGATGATGTCGAAGTAGGTGAAGGGTGCCATGCGTTCGCGGATGGTGTCCTCGAAATAGTGGATGGCAGTGGGGCTCTTGTCCTCCACCAGATCCCACTTGTTCACCACCACGACCAGCCCTTTCTGGTTGCGCTGGATAAGCTGGAAGATGTTGATGTCCTGGGCTTCTATGCCGCGTGTGGCATCCAGCATGAGGATGCAGACGTCGGCGTTCTCGATGGCACGTATGCTACGCATGACGCTGTAGAACTCCAGGTCCTCGTTGACCTTGCTCTTCTTGCGGATGCCGGCGGTATCGACCAGCAGGAAGTCGAAGCCGAACTTCTGGTAGTGGGTGTAGATGCTGTCGCGTGTGGTGCCGGCGATGTCTGTGACGATGTGGCGCTCCTCGCCGATAAAGGCGTTGGTGAGACTGCTCTTGCCCACATTGGGCCGGCCTACGACGGCGATGCGGGGGAGGTCAAGTTCCTCTTGCAGTTCATCTGTCTTGGGCATTTTCTCCATCACCAGATCCAGTAGGTCGCCCGTGCCACTGCCTGTGGCGGCACTGATGCAGAAGGGGTCACCCAGTCCCAGACCATAGAACTCGGCCGCCTGCCACTGCTGGTTGCTGTTGTCGGTCTTGTTGGCCACCAGGATGACAGGTTTGGTGGCACGGCGCAGGATACCGGCCACGGCCTCGTCGAGGTCGGTGACACCTGTGTTGACATCCACGAGGAAGAGGATGACATCAGCCTCCTCGGTGACGAGGGTGACCTGCTTGCGTATTTCCTCCTCAAAGATGTCATCGGAGTTGACAACCCATCCGCCGGTATCGACGACGGAGAACTCACGACCCACCCACTCACACTTGCCGTACTGGCGGTCGCGTGTGGTACCGGCCTCCTCGGAGACGATGGCGTGACGGGTCTTTGTCAGGCGGTTAAAAAGCGTTGATTTGCCCACGTTGGGGCGTCCTACGATGGCTACTAACATAAATGTATGGAAGAAGACCCACCCCCTGCCGCTCCCTTGTAGGCAGGGGAGTAGATACTTTTGCTATAGGTTACAATTTAATTCCATTTCTCGAAAGGTGACCACTCCCTCCCTACAAGGGAGGGTGAGGAGAGGGTCTTCTTCTACTCCGGGTCATACCCATATTGCCGCATCGCCCTCTCGCTGCTGCGCCAGTCCTTATCGACCTTGACGAAGCACTGGAGGAAGATCTTCTTGCCGAAGAAACGCTCGAGGTCGCGGCGGGCTTCGGTGGAGACACGCTTGAGGGCCACGCCCTGATGGCCGATGATGATACCTTTCTGGCTCTCGCGCTCCACGTAGATGACGGCCTCGATGCGGATGATGTCCTCTGCCTCCTTGAAGCGTTCCACCACCACTTCTACAGAGTAGGGTATCTCCTTGTCATAATAAAGGAGTATCTTCTCGCGGATGATCTCGGTGACGAAGAAGCGGGCCGGCTTGTCGGTCAGCGCGTCCTTGTCGAAGTAGGCAGGTGACTCGGGCAGCAGTTCCTTGATGCGTTTGAGCACCTGGTCCACGCCGAAACGGTGCAGGGCGGAGATGGGATAGATTTCTGCCTGTGGCAGCACGGCGTGCCATGCTTCAACCTTGGAGGCGAGAACCTGCTGGTTGCTGAGGTCTATCTTGTTGATGAGCACCAGAATGGGCACGTTGAGCCGCTGCACTTTTTGCAGGAAGTCGGCGTTCTTGTCTGGTGTCTCCACCATGTCGGTGACATAGAGCAGGATGTCTGCATCCTGCAAGGCACTCTCCGAGAACTGCAACATCTGCTCCTGCAACTTGTAGTTTGGTTTGAGCACGCCCGGCGTGTCTGAGAAGCAAATCTGCATCTCCGGCGTGTTGACGATGCCGAGGATGCGGTGTCGGGTGGTCTGCGCCTTGAACGTGGCAATGCTGATGCGCTCGCCCACGAGGAGGTTCATGAGCGTACTCTTGCCGACATTCGGGTTGCCGACGATGTTGACGAAGCCGGAGCGATGCTTATTTCCCGTCATACCCCCATTTCATGTAGGCGGCTCCCCATGTGAAGCCAGCACCGAAGGCGGTGAAGATGAGGTTGTCGCCCTTGCGCAGCTGGCTTTCGTAGTCCCAAAGGGCGAGTGGCAGCGTGCCGCTGGAGGTGTTGCCGTACTTCTGGATGTTCACCATGACCTTCTCCATGGGCAGTTCCAGGCGCTTGGCCACAGCCTCGATGATGCGGATATTGGCCTGGTGGGGAATCACCCACGCGATGTTGTCCTTGTTGAGGCCATTACGCTCGGCGATGAGTGCGCAGGACTCGGACATGTTGGTGACGGCAAACTTGAAGACGGTGCGCCCTTCCTGATGCAGGTAGTGCATCTTGTGCTCCAGGGTGAAGTAGGAGGGCGGGTTGGCTGAGCCGCCGGCCATGAGGCTGAGGTAGGGCAGGCTGAGGCCGTCTGTGCGCAGGTGGCTGTCCATCCATCCAAGATCCTCGGTGGTGGGCTCCACGAGCACGGCCCCGGCTCCGTCGCCGAAGATGGGGCATGTCTGGCGGTCTGTGTAATCGACGATGCTGGACATCTTGTCAGCTCCGATGACCACAATCTTCTTGTATCGTCCGCTCTCAATCATGCACGCGGCCTGGTCCATGGCATAAAGGAAGCCCGAGCAGGCGGCGGATAGCTCGAAGGCGTGTGCATTTGTGAGTCCGCACTTGCCCAGGACGATGCTGGCCGTGGAGGGGAAGTGGTAGTCTGCCGTTGAGGTGGAACAGATAACGGCATCCACGCTCAACGGGTCGGTGCCCGTCTTCTCCAGCAACTGCTTCACGGCCTTGCGTGCCATATAGCTGGGGCCGATCCCTTCCTGATTGAGAATGCGGCGTTCCTTGACGCCGATGCGTGTCATGATCCACTCGTCGGAGGTATCAACCATCCGGCTGAGTTCATCATTGTTCAGGATATAGTCGGGCACATAGCCGCCCACTCCTGTGATGATGGCATGAAGTTTTTCCATAAGTGGTTAAATGAAAGGCCCCACCCCGGCGGGGTGGGGCCTTTGATTTGACATTTACGCTTCTTCCTTCTCAATGGCTATCTTGCCACGATAGTAACCGCAGGCGGGGCAAACGGTGTGGTAGATGTGGAACTCGCCGCAGTTAGGGCATACGGCCAGTGCGGGAGCCACGGCCTTGTCATGAGTTCTGCGCTTGAGCGTGCGTGTCTTGGATTGTCTTCTTTTAGGATGTGCCATGATGATTTACTATTTAATGTTTTTACTATTTACTATTTATTTGTCTATTGTTATTATCTGTCAAAACAGCCCTTTCAGTGCGTCCCATCGGGTGTCTGTCTGGGTCTGTAAGGACTCCATGGAGTCCAGCAGTTGTTCCATATCCACGGCACACTGTCCGTCTGGATGCGCGTGGTAGATGGGAATAGCCAGCGCTATGGTCTCATAGAGGTTCCATGCCACATCCCACTCAGGTTTGTCCGCAGGAACCGTAATGGACTCCCCGTCATCTTCCATCGTCTGCCCCATTCTCACCTGAATGGTGTCCTGGGCCACGATGTCCTGCCGCATGGGTTCCAGACAGCGGTCGCAAGGGATATAGACATACCCTTGCACCTCAAAATGGAACTTAAAGATTCCCGACGACTTCGTCACGTGGAGCGTAGCATCGAGTCTCCCCTGCTCTATTTCCTGTTCATCCAGCTCGCTGAAGAATGAGTCGTCAAGGTGCCATGAACGCTGGAGACCTCCTGCTGGAACCTCGTCGAGATTGATCTTGAAACGGCTTGATGTGTCCATACGGGCTGCAAAGGTACGCCTTTTTTCTGGAGTGACCAAGGATTCGGGCAAAAAGTTTAGAGTTTAGGGTTTAGAGTTTAGAGTTTTTAGCATTTCAGGAGGCGGAATGCGCCCCTTATCACCTATTTCTTCTTCAGTTCGATGCGGAAGGTGGTGCCCTTGCCCACCTCGGAGGACTTGACGAAGATGCGTCCCTTGTGGTACTCCTCCACGATGCGCTTGGCCAGCGAGAGGCCGAGTCCCCAGCCGCGCTTCTTGGTGGTGAAGCCCGGGCGGAAGACGTTGGAGAACTGGCCCTTGGGGATGCCCTTGCCGGTGTCCGACACCTCCACGGCATAGCGCGACGGTTCCTCGGCGGCGGTAATGGTGATGGCTCCGCTGCCGTCCATGGCATCCACGGCGTTCTTGCAGAGATTCTCCACCACCCACTCAAACAGCGGTGCGGAGAGGTTGGCGTAGATGGGCTGTTCGGGCAGACGCGTGGTGATGGTCACGCGGTTGCTGGTGCGCCGGCCGATGTAGTCGGTGACGTGGGCGATGACCTCGTTGAGGTTCTCCGGCTTGGGTTCGGGCAGCGAGCCGATCTTGGAGAATCGCTCGGCAATCATCTGCAGCCGCTTGACGTCCTTGTCCATCTCCGGCAGCAGCTCGTCGTCGGGGTAGGTCTCGCGCAGCATCTGTGTCCAGGCCATGAGGGAGCTGATGGGTGTGCCCAGCTGATGAGCCGTCTCCTTGCTCAGCCCCACCCACACCTTGTTCTGCTCGGCGCGCTTGCTGCTGAGAAGAGCGAACACGGCCACCACGGCAAACACGGCCACGATGCCCAGCTGGATATAGGGGTAGCTGGCCAGACGCTTGAGCATCACGCTCTCGTCATAGCACACTTCCATGAACGCCCGGTCGTCCAGCGAGATGCGCACCACGCGCCCGTCGGCCTTCATCCGGCTGGCCAGCTTGCGCACCTCCCTGTCTATGTCGGCCTCGCTCTCACTGCGCAGGTCCAGGTTCCTGTAGGCCTGCACGCTGCCGTCGTCGTTGAGCACGATGACAGGAATGGTGTGGTTGCCATTGATGACCTTCAGCACCAGCGAGAGGTCGGCATCGTCGTCGGCATTGCTCAGTGAGCGCATGGCCTCGGCCCACACCTCCATGCGTGTCTGTTCCTCCACGGCCAGGTCGCTCACCAGGAAGTGCGACCAGATGAGTGACGCGGCACAGATGATCACGGCAGCCGTGACCAGCAATATTTTCACTTGGCGGATGCGGTCAGTCCATTGCATAGTTGGCTGTGCTTTAAGGCACGTGCGGGTGTGAACCTCTGAACAAGCGGACGTGAAGCTCATCACGTGCGGACATGAAGCTCATCACGTGCGGACGTAAAGCCCATCACGTGCGGGTGTGAAGCCCATTACACGCGGGTGTGCGGTTTTCGACGCTTAATCTTTATTAAATAAACGAAAAAGTATGGCCGTTTAGTATGTCGTATGCAGAAAAAAATGTACCTTTGTGGCCGTATGAAACAAAAGGCGCTACACCTTATATATATAATGTGCGCGTGCGCGATGCTGTGTGTGCCTTCGGCATGTCGTGACGACGACGGGTCCGCCACGCCGCGCCCGGGTCTGCCGGGCGACACGCTCTCCACCACCTTCATCTTCTACATTGCCGGCGAGAACTCTTTGTCGCCTTATATGGCCAAGGACACGCTGGAGATGGCTCAGGCCATGAACCAGATTCCCGCCGATGCCCGCGTGGTGATGTTTATCGACGACGCCCTCTCCACACGGTTGAGCGTGGGCACCCGCGAGACACCGCTACAGTGTGTCCGCACCTTCCCCACCAATCTCTGTGCCACAGACAGTGCCGACATGCTGGCGGTGCTCTCGGACATCGTGAAGACCTATCCCGCCCGTCACTATGCGCTGGCCATGAACAGCCACGCTTCGGGATGGGTCTTTGAGAACGCCGGGACAGCGTCTGTGCGCCGCAACAGCTGGGGCATCGACAACGGCCGGCGCACCACCAGCAACCAGGGACGGCGCATGAATATCCCCACGCTGGCCCGCGTGCTGGAGCAGCTGCCCCATTTCGACTTCATTCTTTTCGATGCCTGCTTCATGCAGTGCATAGAGGTGGATTATGAGTTGCGACATGTCGCAGACTATATCATCGCCTCTCCCGCAGAAATCCCTGGCGACGGTGCTCCCTACCATATCCTGCTGCCACTGCTGTGCCAGCTGCCCGCCAACGACCAGCGCGTCCGGGACATCGTGCAGACCTACGGCGATTACTACGTCAGTGGGGAGGGGGCGGCGGCCTACGGCGGCGTGGAGCTCTCGGCGGTCTCCACGACGGGACTGGAAGCCTTTGCCGAGGCTTCGCGGCCAATCATCACACAGCTCTTTGCTAATCGTGCCGAACAGGACTGCTCAGACGTCCAGCGATATAACCCATGGCGACGCTCCACTTCCTATGCCGACTTCTATGACTTCGGGCATCTCATCTATACGCTGCTGCCGGCAGACTATCCCGCGTGGCACGCCGCCCTGGACCAGATCATGCCCGCACGCCATGTGTCCACCCACTGGCTCTCGGCTTTCGGCTCAATGGGAGAGATCTATACTCATTTCGAGACCATTCCAGACGATATACTGGAGCACTGCAGCGCGCTGTCCCTGTTTGCCCCTTCTTCCCGTTACGATGGGATGGGATGGATCACGACCTATCATCAACTGGAGTGGTATCATGCTTCCGGACTCTCTGAGACCGGTTGGTAATCAAGAACAATCAGAACGATGGCACCCGTCAACACTTTCTTCAAGAAGCACTACACGGCAGAGGAAATCTCCGAGTGCATGGAATGGTTCCAGCAGCGGATGGACAAACTGCCTGCCACATTGGACTTTGGTTCGGCCCATGTGGCAGACCTGCCCCACACCATCCGGCGAATGTTGACAGTGCTGCGGAACCAGATGAACGACAAAGGCACCTACAACGGGCAGTTCTCCGTCCTGCTGCAGATCCGCAAGATTCTGAAGGACTCGGGGATAGAACAATGATGTCGTGATGACGAAATATCTTTCAACTTTCAACTCTCAACTTTCAACTCTCAACTCTCAACTCTCAACTCGTATGTTATTCGACAAACAGACTTATATCCAACGCCGCACCATCCTGCGACAGCGCATCGGCAGCGGCCTCATCCTATTCATGGGCAACAATGAGTCGCCCATGAACTACCCCTCCAACGGCTACAAGTTCCGCCAGGACAGCTCCTTCCTCTATTACTTCGGTCTGCAGCGCGACGGCCTCGTGGGTGTCATCGATGCCGACAGCGGCGACGAGTGGCTCATCGGCGATGACATTGACATCGAGGACATCGTCTGGTTCGGCTCCGTGGAGAGCGTGGCCGACATGGCCTATGCCTGCGGCGTAGAGAAGAGCGGCCCCATGAGCCGCCTGGAGAGCCTGGTGCACGAGGCGCGTGACCGTGGCCGACGCATCCACTTCCTCCCGCCCTACCGCCATGACCTGATGATTCAGCTCATGGACCTCACCGGCATCCACCCGCGCGACCAGCGTGCCGCCGCCAGCCTGGACCTCATCCGGGCCGTGGTGGAGCAGCGTATCGTCAAGAGTGCCGAGGAAGTGGCCGAGATCGAGCGTGCCTGTGCCATCGGCTATGAGATGCACACCACCGCCATGCAGATGTGCCGCCCCGGAGTCACCGAACAGGAGATAGCCGGGCGCATCAGCGGCATCGCAGCCTCGCGCGGCTGCATCACCAGCTTCCCCAGCATCCTCTCCATGCACGGCGAGATCATGCACGGCTATCCGTCGCCACGTCCCTTGGAGGCCGGACGCCTGATGCTCTGTGACTGCGGTGCCGAGACCAACGAGAACTACTGCTCCGACAACACGCGCACCACACCCATCAGCGGACGCTTCACCCAGCGGCAGCGCGAGATCTACCAGATCGTGGTGGATGCCCACGACCGCGCCTACGAGATGGCGGCCCCCGACGTAAAGTGGTGGGACGTGCACTTCGCTGCCGCCCGTGTCATCACCGAAGGGTTGAAAGCCCTGGGACTGATGCAGGGCGACACCGACGAGGCACTGGCAGCCGGCGCACACGCCCTCTTCTTCCCCCACGGGCTGGGACACGCCATGGGCATGGATGTGCATGACATGGAAGGTCTGGGACAGATCCACGTGGGCTTCGATGCCGAGGTGCAGCCGCGTCTCGACCAGTTCGGCACCAATGCCCTGCGCTTCGGGCGCCGCCTGAAGGAGGGTTATGTGATGACAGACGAGCCCGGCATCTACTTCATCCCCGCACTCATCGACGAGTGGCGCGCCAAGGGCCACTGCGCCGCGTTCCTCAACTTCGACCGCATCGAGCAGTACAAGGACTTCGGCGGCATACGCCTCGAAGACGACCTGCTCATCACCGCCGACGGCTGCCGCTACCTGGGCGAGAAGATGATTCCCTATCAGGTGGAGGAGCTGGAGGACTATCTTTCACAGCGCTAACTATCTATAGCCTCTATAGTATCTATAGCTTCTATAACGTCTATTGTCAATATCCAAACTATATCATTATCCAACATGAAAAAGCTATTTATTTGTTTCCTGGCCGCCCTCATCGCCCTGCCTGGCTACGCAGCCAAGAAGAAGGAAAAGGAAGAGGAGTCCAACAAACCCGAGTTCACCATCATCAAGCAGCTGCCGATCACGAGTGTGAAGAACCAGAACCGCAGCGGCACCTGCTGGGCCTACAGCACCCTGAGCTTCTTCGAGAGCGAAATCCTCAAGAAGACGGGCAAGACCTACGACCTGGCCGAGATGTTCATCTGCAACAAGGACTACATGGAGCGCGCCGACGTGACCGTGCGCATGCACGGCGACTGTGACTTCTCACAGGGCGGCTCAGCCGGCGATGTGCTCCTCATCATCAAGAACCACGGCATCATCCCCGAGGAGGCCATGGCCAAGCCCGGCACCATGATTGGCGACACGCTGGCCAACTTCAACGAGTTCTTCAGCGTCATGACACCCTATGTCAAGGCCGTGGCCACCAGCAAAAGCAAGACCATCACTCCACAGTGGAAGGTCGGTCTGCAAGGCATCCTCGACGCTTATCTGGGCAAAGCACCCGAAAGCTTCACCTATCAGGGCGCACAATATACCCCGAAGAGCTTCGCTCAGAGCCTCGGACTTGACTGGAATGACTACGTATCCATCACCTCCTACACACATCACCCCTTCTATACCAGCTTCGCCGTGGAGGTGCAGGACAACTGGCGCTGGGACCACAGCTACAACGTGCCCATGGACGAGATGATGCGCATCATCGACAATGCCCTGGAGAACGACTACACCGTGGCGTGGGGCGGCGACGTCTCGGACGAGGGCTTCACCCGTCAGGGGCTGGCTGTGCTCTATAACACCAAGACCGCCGACGGCCTCAGCGGCAGTGACCAGGCCAAGTGGCTCAACCTCAAGCCCTCAGAACGCAAGGACTTTATCGAGAAGATGGGTGTCAATGCCCCCGAGGCCAAGCCCACGCAGGAGCAGCGCCAGAAGGACTTCGACGGCTGGGAGCTCACAGACGACCATGGTATGCACATCTACGGTCTGGCCAAAGACCAGAACGGACGTGAGTATTATCTGGTGAAGAACTCCTGGGGCGACACGGGCGACTACCACGGCACATGGTACATGTCCAAGGCTTTCATCGCTGCACGCACCATGGACTTCCTCATCAACAAGAACGCCATCCCCGCTGACATCCGTCAGAAACTGGGCATCTGAACATTTACCATTTAACCATTTACCATTTAGCTATTTACCATTTAGCTATTTACCATTTAGCTATTTACCATTTAGCTATTTACCATTTAGCCATTTACTATTTACCATTTAAACATTTACCATTTAGCTATTTACCATTTAGCCATTTATTTGCTAACCTTTATGAAGAAGATTCTGTTAACCGTATTCATGGCCGTGGCCACCCTGTCAGTGATGGCCCAGCGTGCCGACTACCGCATCATTCCCCTGCCGCAGAGCGTGCAGGAGGATAGCACCCAGGTCTTTACCCTGCAAGACGGCATGGGCATCGCCTACGATGCCAGCAACCCTGAAGTGGCTCGCAACGCCCAGTTCCTGCGCCAGTGGGTGGAGGAACTGACGGGCATCAAGCTGCAACTCACACCCGATGACAAGAAGGCCGCCGTGCGCCTCACCCTGGGATTCCCCGCCGACAAGAAAGCCAAGAAGCCCAAGAAGGGGCAGCCCGCATCTCAGCTGACCGAACAGCAGCAGGAGGCCTATACCATCACCGTCAACGCCAGCGGCATACAGGTGGCAGCGCGCCAGCCCATCGGCCTCTTCCGCGCCGCGCAGACCCTGCGCAAGGCCCTCCCCCTAACAGGCTCTGTGGCTGGCGGTACGTCCGCCAGCACCAGCCCCGCCGCTTCCGCAGCCAGCGTCGCCTTCCCCTTCGTCACCATCCAGGACCAACCCCGCTTCGAGTACCGCGGCGCACACCTTGACTGTGCCCGCCACTACTTCTCCCTCGATGTCATCAAGCGTTACCTAGACCTGCTGGCCCTGCACGGTTGCAACCAGTTCCACTGGCACTTCACCGAGGACCAGGGCTGGCGCTTCGAGGTCAAGGCCCTGCCGGAACTGGCCAAGAAGGGCAGTGTGCGCGAGCAGACCGTCATCGGCCGCAACTCCGGTGTCTATGACGGCCAGCGCTATGGCGGCTACTACACCCAGGCCGAGTGCCGCGAACTGGTAAACTACGCCGCCGAGCGATACATCAACATCATCCCCGAGATCGACCTGCCCGGACACATGCAGGGTGCCCTGCACGTCTATCCCAACCTGGGCTGCACGGGCGGCCCCTACCCCGTCTGGCAGATCTGGGGCGTCTCCCGCGACGTGCTCTGCGCCGGCAATCCCGAGACGATGAAGTTTCTGAAGACCGTCGTCGGAGAACTCTGCGACGTCTTCCCCTCCAAGTATATACACATCGGCGGTGACGAGTGCCCCAAGGATCGCTGGAAGACCTGTCCCAAGTGCCAGGCCAAGGCCCGCGAGCTGGGCCTGAAGGACGACGGCAAGCACAGCATCGAGAACCAGTTGCAGACATGGATCAACCACGAGATGGAGCAGTTCCTCAAGGAGCGCGGCCGTGACATGATCGGCTGGGACGAGGTGCTCGAAGGCGGCCTCACAGAGGGCGGCATCGTCATGTCATGGCGAGGCATCAACGGCGGCATCGAGGCTGCCAAGCAGAACCACCGCGTCATCATGACCCCCACGGACTACTGCTACATCGACTACTATCAGCTCAAGGAACAGTGGGGACAGCCCCTGGGTATCGGCGGCTACCTGCCTGTCAGCAAGGTATACAGCTTCGAGCCCCTCATCCCCGAGAAGCTCTCCGAGGAGGAGCAGCAGTATATCCTGGGTCCGCAGGTGAACCTCTGGACAGAGTACGTGGCTGTGCCGCAGCACGTCTTCTACATGCTCCTGCCGCGTCTCGATGCCATCAGCGAGGTGCAGTGGTGCCAGTCCGAGCAGAAGAACTTCGATGACTTCAAGGCACGGCTGCCCCGCATGTTGAAGCTCTACGACCGCATGGGCATCAATTACTGCCACAAAGTGGAGTAGATATGGAATATGAACTGAAAGGACTCTCCACGGGCTATCACACCAAGAAGGGTGACCGCGTCGTGTCACGCGACATCACAGCCCGTCTGCAGGCAGGTGAACTCACCTGCCTGCTTGGCCCTAATGGAGCCGGCAAGAGCACGCTGCTGCGCACACTCGCTGCCTTCCAGCCCCCATTAGACGGCGAGTTGCTGTTGGATGGCCGTCCCCTCAATGCGTTCACGCCGCAGGAGAGGGCCACACGCATCGGTGTTGTGCTCACAGAGCGACCAGATATTAAAGGTATGCGCGTGCGCGAGATGGTGGCAATGGGCCGCAGTCCCTACACGGGCTTCTGGGGCGGCCTCTCCGCACAGGACGAGACGGCAGTGGATGAGGCCATTCAGCAGGTGGGCATCCACGATCTGGAGCGGCGCATGCTGCACACGCTCTCCGACGGCGAGCGGCAGAAAGTGATGATTGCCAAGGCACTGGCGCAGCAGACGCCCATCATCTTCCTCGACGAACCCACCGCCTTCCTGGACTTCCCCTCCAAGGTGGAGATGATGCTCCTGCTGCGCCGCCTGGCCCGCGAGATGCAGAAAACCGTCTTCCTCTCCACCCACGACCTGGAACTCGCCCTACAGACCGCAGACCGGCTGTGGCTCCTAAGGGGAGGGACGAAGGAAGAAATAAGAAATAAGAAGGAAGAAATAAGAAATAAAAATGAAGAAATAAGAAATAAGAATGAAGAAATAAGAAGGAAGAAGGAAGAATTGGCAGTGTCTCCTTCTGGGCGACACCATTCTCCGTCCGTCATTCTTCATTCTTCATTGGTTATAGGCACCCCGCGCCAGCTGGCCGACAGCGGTGACCTGGCCCGTTTCTTCTCGGGAACCAGCATCACTTTTGATGTTGCCCAGCTGCGTTTCCACATTCAGTGCTGAACTGTGATTGACAACATGCAGACGTGACCGCATTCACGTGTGCACGTGACGCACTTTTCGTGCGGACGCGAAGGCAATCACGAGCACTCGTGTAAATCATCTACCACCGGTAGGACTAATGACCTCTGACAGAGTCTGTTAATGCAATTACCCGAGAACTTGAAGATAGGTTGCGAGAGTGTGCTTGACCTGCTGCTTCCACGCATGTGCAGCGGTTGCGGCCGGCCGCTGGCACGGACAGAGCAGTTCGTCTGTCCGCGGTGCCTGATGCAGTTGGATCGCGACACCGAGTGGGACTGGCAGAACAATCGACGCATTCTCCTTTGGCGCGAACACAAGGCATTGCAGCGGATGGGAGCCTTTGCTTTCTTCCGTCGCAAGTCCATCGCCGCCAACATGGTTCATGAACTGAAATACCACGGTCAGCACAATCTGGGTGTGTGGATGGGGCGTCTGGCGGCCACGGAGTTGAGGGACAGCGGCTTGTTTGACGGAGTGGAGCGGCTGGTGCCCATACCTCTGACATGGCGTCGTCGTCTGCATCGGGGCTTCAACCAGGCCGAACGCATCGCAGCAGGGATGAGCCAGGTGCTGGACATCCCCGTGGAAACAGGCGCCCTGCGCCGTCTGCGCAACCGCGAGTCGCAGACCCACTTCACCCTGCACCAGCGCGTGGACAATGCCAGTAACATCTTCGGACTGACGAAGAACGCCGGGCAGCTGGCCGCAAACAAACACGTGATGCTGGTGGATGACGTGATGACCACCGGCACAACAATGCTCAGTGCCATACAAGCCATGGAGACCCTGCCCGGCATACGCCTCTCCGCCTTCGCCTGGTCATGGGTCCACCTGCCCGAAATACTGACAATAGATACTTGTCGTTACAGAGTTAACAGATAAGTAGTTGCACACAATTAGTTTTATCCTTTAGTCATGTAATTCTGTTCAGTTAGTTAAATATCGGGAAAAATTGTGTTTTCTCAAAATATATTGTTAACTTTGTACCCAAATTATAAATACCGAGGTACGAATATGCGTACACAGACATACACGGGCAACTAAGTTGGAAGAGCAAATCAATTCTCTTCTTTCCGGCGATAATAATATGGATGTCTGTACGCTTTTGGCAATACAAAATAAAAAGATGAGCAAATGAAAGAGGAACTGAAGAAACGATTTATTGATGCCCTCCGAGAATACCATTTGCTGGGAATTGCAGAACAGATAGACTACCAGAAGTTCTATCTGTACTCTATCATTACCCATTCCACTGCCATTGAGGGTTCTACGGTGACGGAAATCGAAAACCAGTTGCTGTTCGACGAGGGAATCACAGCCAAAGGCCGCAGCTTACAAGAGCAGATGATGAACCTTGACTTGAAAGCGGCATACGAGCACTCTATGCAATTGGCCCATCAGCATACAGACTTCTCCATTGATATGCTGAAAGAATTGTCTGCCATCGTAATGAAGAATACAGGTGCTTCATACAACACAGCACAAGGTTCATTCAATGCCTCGAAAGGAGACCTTCGACTTGTAGGCGTTACGGCTGGCATTGGTGGACGTTCCTATATGAATTACCAGAAGGTGCCCGCCAAGTTAGCGGAGTTATGCCAGCTGATTAACCGACGGAGAAGCGAGCTCAGAGCGAAGCTTGCTTCGACTATGACGAGTCTTGACGGAGGTCGACTAAAGGTCAATCAACGTCAGCAAACGCTGTTGCAAAGCACCGATATTATTGAGCAGTATCTGCTGAGTTTCGGTGCCCACTATCAGCTTGTGACCATCCATCCGTGGGTAGATGGCAATGGTCGCATGTCACGTTTGGTGATGAACCATCTGCAATATGAGTTCGGATTGGTGCCCGTGAAAATAGTCAAGGAGGACAAGGCCGAATATATCCAGGCTCTGATAGATTCTCGTGAACAAGAGTCACTTGAACCTTTCCGTGAATTTATGATGGAGGAGCACACCAGAAACATCACCAAAGAGATAGAAGCATTTAAGAAATCGCAGAACGATGACTTTGTCGACTTCCGTCACGACTCGGCCGTTCAAGCAAGCTTGACGACGCTCACGGCCCCGTCAGTTGACCCGATAAAAGCCGCTTCTGACCCGATAAAATCGTTTGATGACCCGATAAAAGGAAAACTCTATCAGGCTGTCGAGCAGGATGGTACACTCAATTATGCAGAATACGGCGTCCGAATAGGCGTTTCAGAAGCCACCGTCAAGCGTCGTCTCGGAGAACTGAAAAATGATGGTTTCATCATCCGGGTCGGCAGCAATAAGACAGGCCATTGGGAAATAGTAAAAACAACAAAATAAAGTAATAACCCGCCATTTCTAAACATCTGAATAACATTTTCAAAAGTGAGGAGTTGGACGAAGATTCAGTTCATTCCATTTTGGAATATACTGCTAATGATGGGAAACTCTACAAAATCAAGTTCTACAACCTTGATGCCATCCTTCGGCTATCGCTCAACAATATTCATGGGATATAACAAGAGTATCTTTCTCGTAACATCTTATTCACGATTCAGAACGCTAATTGAGAGAACATGAAAAAAGAGGCAACCATCCTACCAAATCATACTGAACTGGAGAAACAGTTTGAGTATATAAACATCCTCATTGAGCAACACCGTTCATCGGCTATAGCTAAAGTGAATACGGAGGCCTTGCTGACAAATTGGGAGGTGGGACAATACGTTTCTCAGCAGTTGAAGTCAGCCCGTTGGGGAGCCAAGGTGGTCAGCGATTTGGCTGACTATCTGAAGCGTATGAATCCGAAACGGCGAGGCTTTGGTAAGCGTCATCTGTATAATATGGTCAAGTTTTATGATACTTACAGCACCGAGGAATTCAACAGTTTGGGAATGCAACTACGTTTGGATGAATTTGTGCAATTGCCAATTGCACAAATTGAAGAGAGCGGAATTGTGCAGTCACTGCCTGCACAATTGATTCCGAATGGAAGTCAAAACAGTTGGAGTTAGTAGGTAACTACAATACACTTAGTGGGTAACTCGGAAAAGTTAGTGGGGAAGTCAAAATATACGTATATTATCACATTAATATGGCAAGCAAACAGAAGCATAGCATTGAGGAAATAGCGGAGCAATGGGCTAAAGAGCAGCTGAAAGGAATAAAGCTCTACGCCAAGAACGATTTCATTAATTCGCAAATTGAAAAGGCTTTAAAAACTGCTCCTTCCAAAAAAGGAGGTAAAGGGCCTAATTACCCCGACATTAAATGCATGATTCCAACAGCAGAAGGGGACATTCCCGTGATGATTGAAGTTAAGGGAATGGAAGATGCGCTCATAAAGAATGATGAAGAAACAGGGTTGCCCGACAATGAGACAAAGAAAGGCGAGCCAAACTTTGCAAATATCTCCAAATATGCCGTCAATGGAGCAGTACACTATGCCAATGCCGTCGTGCGACATACGACATATAAGGAGGTGATAGCCATCGGAGTAAATGGATATGAGGAGGAAACAGGCGAAATCGTTTATGAAGTCAGTGCTTGGTATCTCTCGCGCAAGAATCTTTTTGTTCCAAAAGAAATTGGACGTTACAACAACCTCTCTTTTTTGTTGAAAAAATATCAGCAGACATTGTTGAAACAGATTGCTAATATCGACCTTACCGAAGAAGAAATAGAACAGCAGAAATCCAACCTAGAGGATGATATTGAGCACAAACTTAAGGAATTAAACCAAAAGATGCAGGATGAACTACGTATTGTGGTTAATCAACGTGTGCAACTTGTTACAGGCTTGATTATGGCAGGGCTTGGCGTAAAGAATGATAATGGCACATACAAAGTACATCCGTTACAAGAAGATGAGCTACGCGGTGATAGAGACTCTGAGAACAATGATGGTGCTGTCATCATCAGTAAAGTTAAGTCTTACTTGAAGGATAAGAGTCTTCCAGCGGAAAAGATAGAAATGATAGTCGACATCCTTAAAGTTGTTTTTATTGGTTCAGGTTTAGAGAAACCAGACAATGGAGAAAGTAAACTTAAAACATTGTATCGCGTCATTAAATCGGATATTATTCCTTTTCTCACTGGCGAACTACACAATTTAGACTTCACGGGTAGATTGTTCAATGTACTCAACGCTTGGGTCTCCGTCCCCGATGGAGACAAGAACGACGTGGTGCTTACACCACGTTCCGTTACTGAACTGATGGCAAAACTCTGTCTAGTTGATAAAAACTCATACGTATGGGACTTTGCAACAGGTTCTGCAGGATTCCTTATTTCTGCTATGCATTTGATGATTGCAGATGCCAACAAAATTACAGACCCAAAAGAAAAGGCAGAAAAGATTCTGCATATCAAAACAGAACAGTTGCTTGGCATTGAAAAACTATCTGATATATATCTATTGGCAGTGCTTAATATGATTTTGATGAAAGACGGTTCTGCCAATATCATACATGGTAATTCACTGACCGAATTCAAGGGCAATTATGAACAAGGTGAGATGAAAGGTAAACCTTTCCCTGCTGATGTGTTTCTGTTGAATCCGCCTTATTCCGCTCCTGGCAAGGGTTTTGTATTTGTAAAACGAGCTCTACAGATGATGACACATAAAGGAATGGCAGCTGTTCTTATACAAGAAAATGCTGGTAGTGGCAATGGTTTACCATATACAAAAGAGATTCTTAAAAATAATACGCTTGTAGCTTCAATTAAGATGCCAATAGACTTGTTCATTGGGAAATCAACAGTAGAGACAGCTATATATGTGTTTAAGGTAGGTACACCCCACACAAGAAAAGCAGTGGTAAGATTCATCGACTTCTCAAATGACGGTTATTCACGTACGAACCGTCGTCATTCCAGTCAAAGTGTGAATCTTCGTGATACCAATAATGCTCGCGAGCGTTATGCTGAGGTTGCAAGTTTAGTACAATATGGCAAAGGAGTCAATAATGAGAATCTTAAATACTATAGAGGCTCTTTTATAGAAGACTATATAACACTTAAAGGTAACGATTGGACTTATGGGCAACACAAGCAAATAGAAACAATACCTACGGAAGAGGATTTTCGCAAGATAGTAAAAGAGTACCTTGCTTGGCGAGTGTCTGAAGTCATCAAACAGGATGAAGGAAAAATGGGGAGACCTGCCTGGGCAATGAGAGAGCCCGAAGGTGGATATAAAAGTTTTAAGATAGGAGACCTCTTTAGAATTCAGAAAGGGAAACGTTTGACAAAGGCAAACATGATTCCTGGTGATATCAATTTCATCGGTGCCACCTCTGCCAACAATGGCCTGACTGCAAGGATTGGTAATGTCGGACATGTTCATCCAGCAGGTACAATAACTGTAACTTACAATGGTTCTGTAGGTGAAGCTTTCTATCAAAGAGAGCCTTTCTGGGCCTCTGATGACGTGAATGTCCTATATCCGAAATTCCCAATGAACGAACTTGTCGCACTCTATTTCTTAGCTCCATTTATTAAGAAAGGCAAAGGTTATGGTTACAGTTATAAGTGGACTAAAGATAAAATGAAAAAAGATAAAATCCTCTTACCTGTTACTTTGGAAGGTAAAATAGATTTTGTTTTTATTGAGAAGCAAATGCGTGAACTTGAAGAGAATCGCATAATTGAACTTGTAGCCGAACGTAAGTACGAGTTAGAGATGTATCGTAAGGTTTTAGACAAGCAGTCAACAGAGATAGCAGAAACTAAAATTATGGTATCTAATTCCAATTATTCTGAAGAAGAGGACGCAGAACTTCTTATGGCTGCTGAGCCTTTCAATCGTTACAAGTGGAAAGGGTTCGACCAAAGTATCAGTGATTTCTTTGGTGCTAATAAGACTATCCTGATAGGTTGTTACAAGGGAAAAGAATATCAAGAATGGATTCGATCTCACAAAATATATAATATAAGGTTAGGTAAGACTAAAGGTTCAATGGAGGCAAACCGAGAACTCTTTGAGAGTGCATCTTTATTAGTCCTCTATGAATTGGGAAAACCAGACAAATTGAGTGCATATAAGATAACTGGCCATCATGAGATAAGCAAAGACGAACTGATAAAATTAGGCTACCCCAACAAGAAGCCCAGAAAGAATTATATAGCATTTGACATTAAAGCTCTTGGAAAGGATTTGACTTTCTTGGTCGAGCATCATCTAATTGAAAGACTGGTAGAACTGAATGTAAATAATGCAAAAGGAACTCCAGTATTTATAGAACCGTAAAAAAGTACTATTGAGATATGGGTGTTTTTGA
>JAFSZU010000070.1 GCA_017455585.1 Bacteroidaceae bacterium
GCACCATCACCCTCGGCTGGACCCGCCCCGCCGACCGCATCACCGCCAGCAGCATCAGCACCGGCGAAGGCGGCACCGTAGCAGTAGCCGACGGCCAGGCCCTCACCGACGGCAGCGGCCACATCTACACCGGCACCCTCACCGCCAGTGAGCTCAGCGGTTTAGCCGCTGAGACCACCCTCCAGCCCTGCCTCGCCCTGGCCGACGCCGCCGACAACAACGCCGCCATCACCGACCACGCAGGCCAGACCCTCGCCGTAGCCCTCAGCGGCCGCACCCTCTACAAGGACGGCTCCTGGAACACCCTCTGCCTGCCCTTCAGCGTGGACGACTTCACCGGCACGCCCCTGGAAGGCGCCATCGTGAAGACCCTCGTCTCCACCGACTTCGCCGACGGCACACTGACGCTGAACTTCACCGAGGATGAGGACAACCTGACCAGCATCGCCGCCGGCAAGCCCTACATCGTCCGCTGGACCCGCCCCGACGGCTACGTAGCCTACGACGGCACCAACGCCGATGAGTGCGATGACATCGTGGCTCCAACGTTCACCGGCGTGACCATCAGCACCGCGACCGCCGATGCCGAATGTCCCTTCACCTCATCTGTCGGCTCCGTCACCTTCAAGGGAACCCACTCGCCCCTCACCTACAGCGACGAGAACAAGAGCATCCTCTTCCTGGGCGGCAGCAACACCCTCTACTATCCCGACGGCACCGCCACGACCACCATCGGCGCCCAGCGCGCCTACTTCGAGCTGGACGGCATAGAGGCTGGCAGCCCGACAAGCGGCGGCGATGTGAAGGCGTTTGTGCTGAACTTCGGGGAGGATGCCAGCGGAATAACGACCACGAATTTAACGAATTTAACGAATTCTGATGCATGGTACACCCTCGACGGCAGAAAGCTCAGTGGCAAGCCCGCCCAAAGCGGCATCTACGTGAACAACGGTCGCAAGGTCGTGATAAAATAAAAGACCCACCCCCGCCCCCTCCCGTGGCACTACGTTAGGGAGGGGAGGGCCTTCGGACAGTAATAATAAGCAATGAATTACTAACAATAAAACAATGACCCTATTTAGCCCCCAATGCGCCAGCATCCCCTCCATCACGGGAGGGGTGCCCGCAGGGCGGGGTGGGTCTTTAACAATCATGAACAAGAAAGCATATCAGCAGCCCGCGCTCTGCATCGTCACCGTGGAGCCTCACGCCCACCTCCTCGACGCCAGCCCCGTCCAAACCGTCAGCACCACCCAGAACGTTGATATCAACTACGGCGGCGGCAATGCCGGCGCTGCCCGCGTGAAGGGAAACAGCGTTGATTGGGACGACTGGAGCGAGTAATCCCAATCAGGAAACAACCTGTATGTGCCCCGCTGTGTCGATGATGATGCAGCGGGGCACTTGTATTATGTCCCTTATCATATCCTTTTTATCGTCCGTGTAACAAGAATTAACGCTCTTTGTTTTGTCACACGGGAAATATGAAGTACCTTTGCACAAAAAATTATCGTGCAATGAAGAAAGTGCTTTTCATATTACTCTTGGCCGTGTCGGCACCTGCCTTCCCGGCCAGTGTCATCCGCTCGGCCAAGGAAGCAATCAAGAAGAAATCCAACCTCGAACAGACGGCCAAGACGCTACTGGCCGAGGCTGTCAAGCCCGAAACACCGTACAAGGACCGCATCGAGTGCTACCAGCTGGCCGCGGAGTGTGCCAAGGGCGTGTATGATGCCGAGAACATGAAATTGTATCTCAAGCAGGCCTACGACACCACCAAGTTCTTCAACGCCATCGTGGATATGTATAACCGCATCTATCTGGCAGACAGCGTGGCGCGCACGCCCGACGAGAAAGGCAAGGTGCAGAACAGCAACCAGAAGCGCAACCATGATTTCCTGTTGAACTACCGCAAGAACCTCCTGGCCGGTGCCAACTGGTTCTACCGCCATGACCAGTATCCCAAGGCATACGAACTCTTTGACGTCTATATCGATGCCGCCAACCATCCTCTGTTCGAAAAAGACCAGTTCATGCAGAAGGATACCATCCTTCCCATGTCGGCCTATCTGGCCGTCATCTCTGCCCAAAAGGCAAACCACAGCGACGGCATCCTCAAATATGCCTCCCTGGCCAAGCAGGCAGGACAGAAGAGCCACCTCGTGCAAGAATATATTGTCAAGGCATGGGAAGCCAAGAAGGACACGGCACAGTGGGAGAGTGCACTCTGGGACGGGCTGTCGGCCTATCCCTCACATCCCTATTTCTTCACCCATCTGCTGGACCACATGGTCGTGACCGGTAAGCTGGAACAGGGTCTGGAAGTGGTGAATAATATGATCAAGGTCAAGGACGAGGAACCGCTCTTTTGGTATGCCAAGAGCCTGATTCTCCTGAAACTGCACCGTGATGCCGAAGTGGTGGAGGCTTGTGATGCCTGCATCCATCGTGATTCCACCTTCACCGATGCTTATTATAATAAAGGTATTGCCGCCTTGAATCTGGCTGTTACTGCCACGGAGAATGCCAGCACCGATCTGGACGACCCACAGACAGCCAAAGACCTGGAGACCATCAAAGACTATTATCGTCTGGCCAAGGAACCCATGGAGCGTGTGCGCAGGGATGACCCCGAGAACACCGAGCGTTGGGCGGCTCCGCTGTATCGCATCTATCTCAACCTGAATATGGGCAAGGAGTTTGATGAGATGGACAATATCCTCAACGGTAACTAAACGGATTCGCTGTCAATTGTCTAATCGCCCGATTATATTGCTTTCTCTTTTGTTCCTGCTTATGGCTTGCACAGGTCATCAGACGGAACGAGAATGGCAAATCGTGGATTCGCTCAATGACCGTGCCCATGCGTGGCAGTACAGAAACATTGATTCGCTCCACGCCACAGCCACGCTGGCGCTGAAGAAAGCACGCGACCTGCACTATGCCGACGGCGAGGCCGAAGCCTTGAACCATCTCATGGCAGAACGTTTCCAGCAGATGGACTTCGACAGTGCCGCAATGTTGGCAGACCACGTTTCCTCACTCACACAGAACCAGATCGAGTTATTGGTGGCGGACATCATGCAGATGCGTATTGCCCAGCGCACGAGTGACAACCGTGCCTTCTTCATCCATCGCAGTCATGCACTCCGCCGTATCCGTCGCATCGCCGAGGAAGAAGCCATGCTCACGCCTCACATGACCCGACGGTTTAACGTTGCCCGCAGTGACCTGCACATTGTGTCCTCCACCTATTTCTATTATGTGGACCAGCAGGAACGCGCACTCGCAGAAATCCGCGCCGCAGAACCCTTGTCCATGCTTCCGGGCGACACGGCGCAATGGTTGTACTACTGCTATATGCGCGGCTCCGGCGGGCTCTCGGACTTCACAGCGCCAGAGGACATAACGCGGGATGAGTTCGACTATCTCTTCAAGTGCTTCACGCTCGCCAAGAACCACGGCTATCTCTTTTTCCAAGCCAATGCTGCACAGTCCCTGGCCACGCTCTTTGCCGATTCCACACGCCGCGCCATCGTCCGGGACTATAAGCCCAACGCCGAGGACTACCTGCTCTCCGTCTTCGGGGCAGACAGTACCGCGCAGCACATGGGGGAGGTGGCACTTGAGCGATTCACGCAGTATGATGACCTTTATCAGGAAGCATGTGCACTGCGCACCCTGGGAGAGCTGGACGTGGAGGCGGGCCGATACGAGTCTGCCATTGACCACTTTGCCGCGGCACTCTCCTGTGTGAACTTCCACCACCTTTGTTATTATGCGGCAGACGAGGTGCTCATGCCCGACAGCACAGATGCTCTCCTCTCCATCTTTGAACCTCAGCCAGACACCATCTCTGTGGAGCGGCGTTGGATGCAGTCGGCACACATCAAGACCGTGCCGGAGTGGATTGCCGGCATCAGGCAGCAGCTGTCTGTGGCTTTCAGCGCATTGGATCTGAAAGCCGAGAGCGACTATAATCGCAATATCTATCTCGACCTCTTGGAGGCTACGCGCGAGGACGCAGAACTGGAGAGCCGCTATATAGAACTACAGGAAGACAGCCGCCGTCTGCACTGGGCGCTGTTTGCTGTTGTCTGCATGGCGGTTGTTATCATTGTGCTCGTCCTTGTTCTGCGGCGCGCGTGGCGACATCGCAGTGAACAGCGGATGCGTCTGTTGCGGCAGGAGCTGCAACAATCGATGGCACAGGCAGAACGCAAACAGGAACAGCTGGAAGAGGAGCAGGAGCAACTGCGTGAGCAACAACAAGCCACACAGCTGCGCATCCAACGGGACAAGCAACGCAATATCGAGAAACGAGCCAAGTTGCAACTTGTGCATGGTATCACACCTTTCCTCGACCGCATCATCCATGAGACCCAGAAGATGCAGCGGCAGCAGCAAGTCAACCCGGAATCACTCACCTACATCAACGAACTCACCGACCGCATCACGGCCTATAATGACCTGCTGACAGACTGGATTCAGATGGAGCAGGGGCAGCTCACTCTGCAACTTTCCTCGTTCCCGCTGCAACCGCTCTTCGACACCATCGCCAAGAATCATTATTCCTTTGACCAGAAGCAGTTGACCCTTGACGTGCAACCCACCGACCTCATCGTCAAGGCAGACCGCACCCTCACGTTCTTCATGCTCAACACTTTGGCCGATAATGCCCGCAAGTTCACGCCCGCTGGTGGGAGGGTCACCATCACGGCCACTGCCGGTCAGACAGATGACGGTGCCTTTGTGGAGCTGGCAGTGCAGGACACGGGCGTGGGACTTGCTGCACAAGACATTTCTCTCATCCTCAACAACAAGGTCTATGACGCGGCCACCATCGGAAAATCAAGCACAGGCACAGCTGTTTCCCACCGGTGGGAAACGTCTTTTCCACCGGTGGGAAACGCTGTTCCCACCGATGGTAACTTGCCTGACAGGCAGAAAGGTTTCGGTTTTGGCCTGATGAACTGCAAGGGCATCATCGAGAAGTACCGCAAGACGGCCGCACTGTTCCGCGTCTGCCACTTCGGCATCGAGAGTCGGGTGGGGGAGGGGGCCCGCTTCTTCTTCCGCCTCCCGCGGGTTATGACCCTGTTCCTGGTCGCACTCTCCGGCCTGTCTCCATCCTTTGCCGCGCCCTCTCTTTTTACCGCATCTCCTGCGACAGTTCCTGCGGGCAACCTGTCCCCGTCGGCCTACCGCTTGGCCGACTCCGTGTATTTCTGCAACCTCGCGGGCCGCTACACCGATGCCATTGTCTTCGCGGACAGTGCCCTGGCTGCCATCAACAGCCACACCGCTTCTCATGCCGACAACCCTCGCCAGCGCCTCACACTGCGTGCCTCCATGGCCACACCCACCGAGATTATCTGGTGGCAGCAGCACAAGAATTTGGATTATTCCCTGATTCTGGGACTCCGCAACGAGATTGCCGTGGCGGCCCTCGCCCTGCATGACTGGCCGCTCTACCGCTATAACAACCATGTCTATACACGTCTTTTCAAGCTCTCGAACCAAGACGCATCACTCGAGACCTACTGCCAGCAGATTGAGCGCTCACAGGCCAACCTGCGTGTGGCGCTTGTGCTCTTTGTGTTGCTGCTTGCTCTCGGTCTCGCGGCCACATGGCTTTTCTATTTCCGTCCCCAATTGCGTTATCGCCAGACGGTTACCCAACTGCGCCGTCGTCGCCATGAACAGTTGATGAGCGAGAAGGAGCACCACCGTCAGGAGAAGGAGCAGACCGTGGAGCTGGCTGAGGACGAGGTGCGCCGTCGACTCTATGAAGAGGGCCGCCTCCACGTCCAGAACCAGATCATCGACAACTGCCTGTCCACCATCAAGCACGAGACGATGTACTATCCTGGCCGCATCCAGCAGCTTGTCTCGCAGATGATGGCCGCGCCCGTTACCCCTTCTCCCTCCGTTACCGTTCCCGAGGATTCTCCCTCGGGTTCCCCCGCCGCCTCCCTCCTTTCCACTCTCGCCGAGACCGCTGCCTACTACAAAGAGGTTTTCACCCTCCTCGCCGCTCAGGCCGACTCCCAGTCCGCCGCCGTCGCTTTCCGCCGTCGCCGCATCCCCATCGGCGACCTCGTGGACACCGCGCGTCATCGCTACGCCATCAAGACAGGCAAAGCAGCTGTCCTTGAGGTGTCAACAGAGATTGACCAACCTGCCGCTGTCCTCGGCGACCCCGACCAGCTATCCCTCCTCTTTGATTCCCTCTTTGAGGCAGAATGCTGCCTCTCATCCCTCCCTGCGGTTGAACAGAACTCCCCCTTTCCCGCTACACACCAGTCTTCACCCCTCTCTGCCGCAAAGCAGTCCTCATCCATTCCTTCCGCAGGAACCCCCTCCCCGTCCACCCCTCAACTTTCAACTTTCCGCTCGACCTTGGTCGCTCCACACTTGGAGAACTTTCAACTCTCAACTCTCCCAACTCCCGACTCCCGCTTTGCCCGCTTCACCATCCATAACCCCACCGTCACCCTCTCTCCAGAGGCACTGCATGATTTCTTCATGCCCCGTCCCGGCGGCATCCCGGCCCTCATTGCCAAGCAGATTATCCGCGAGCACGACACCTTCCTCGGCCATCCCGGATGCCGCATCACCGCAGAAGCCGCCCAAGAAGGTCACCTTCTCTGGTTCACCCTCCCCCTCATAGACAATTCATAATGCACAATTCACAATTCATAATGCTTAATTCCCAATGCCCCATTCCCTCATCTGCGCTTTCTGCGCTTTCTGCGAGACCTAACTTTCAACTCTCAACTTTCAACTTTCAATTTCCATACATGCAACCCTTTAAAGTCATTATCGTCGAAGACGTGAAGCTCGAACTCAAGGGCACGGAAGAAATCTTCCGTACCGAGATTCCCGAAGCCGAAGTCCTCGGCACTGCCATGAGCGAGAGCGAATTGTGGCCCCTCATGCGCCAACAGACCCCCGACCTGCTGCTGCTGGACCTCGGACTCGGCGGCTCCACCACCATCGGCGTGGATATCTGCCGCCAGGTGCGCAGCAAGTATCCCGCCATGAAGATTCTTATCTTCACCGGAGAAATCCTGAACGAACGCCTCTGGGTGGATGTCCTCCAGGCCGGAGCCGACGGCATCATCCTCAAAACCGGCGAACTGCTCACCCGCAACGATGTACGTCTGGTGATGGACGGTCGCCGTCTGGTCTTCAACCAGCCCATCCTGGAGAAGATTGTGGCACGCTTCAAGAAGAGCGTCATCAGCGAGGCCCGCCGGACCAACGCTGTCATCGATTTCGACATCGATGAGTATGACGAGCGTTTCCTGCGTCACTTGGCCCTCGGCTACACCAAGGACATGATATCTGCGCTCCGCGGGATGCCTTTCGGCGTCAAGAGCTTGGAGAAACGCCAGGTGGATCTCATCAACCGTCTCTTCCCCGAGGGAGAGCGTGCCGGTGTCAACGCCACGCGCCTCGTAGTACGTGCTTTGCAACTTCATATTATTGACCTTGACCGCCTCACACCCGATGATGAATAATATTTCCGAATTAGAGATGTTCCTTGTCAGCAACTTGACTAAGGTGTTGCTGACTAGTATGGCGTTTGTGTCTGTGCTCTCATGGGGCATGGCCTCACTGGGGCTGCCCGTGGAGAGTCTGCTCTCCGAAGAGGCCATCTGTTGGCTCTTCAGCGAGCGCTCTGTCAGTATCATCGCTCCTGCCCTCCAGTGGCTGTTGCTTGCTGCCGTCACCGCAGGTGCCGTGCTGTACAGCGGATTGCTGTCCGGCTCCAAGAAAAATAGGACGGCCCTCTGGAGTGCACTCGCCACGTGGCTTATCTTGCTCGCGCTGCTGGCACTGCTCATCCTGATACCAGCGGGTCCCCTGCGCAGTGTCACAGGCCACCTCATCCTCACGCCTTACCTCGGCGGCATCTTTCGCGCGCTGGCTCTGTCTGTCATCCTGGCCGCTGCCGTCTATGGCGGTGTGAGCGGCAAGTTGCGCACATGGTCACAGTATGTCACTCTCCTCTTCTTTGGTATTCAACGTTTTGCGCCTTTGGTCATTCTTATCCTGATGACCATCATGCTCTTTCAAATCATCCTCTATGCTTTCGGATAATTACCTCGATGAACTGAATCCAGCCCAGCGCGAAGCCGTCCTCTACTGCGACGGCCCGTCGCTGGTCATTGCCGGTGCCGGTTCTGGCAAGACCCGTGTGCTCACCTATAAGATTGCTCACCTGCTGCGGCAGGGCATGAAGCCCTGGAACATCCTGGCACTCACCTTTACCAACAAGGCGGCCGACGAGATGAAGAGCCGCATCGCGCGGCAGGTGGGGGAGGAGAGTGCCCGCCGCCTCTGGATGGGCACCTTCCACAGCATCTTTGCTCGCATCCTGCGTGCCGAGAGCCAGTTGCTGGGCTTCACCAGCAACTTCACCATCTATGACGCCGCGGACAGCAAGAGCCTCGTCAAGAGCATCATCCGCGAGATGGGGTTGGATGACAAGGTGTATAAACCCTCGACCGTCCTCGGACATATCTCTGCTGCCAAAAACCATCTGGTGCTGCCAGATGCTTATCAACGGGATGCCCAGTTGCAGAAAGCAGACCAAGCCAGCCACATACCGGCCACGGGCGACATCTACGTCCGCTATTGGAACCGCTGTCGACAGGCCGATGCGCTGGACTTCGACGACATCCTCGTCTATACCTATTTATTATTTGCCAACAACCCCGACGTGCTGGCGCGCTACGAAGAGCGGTTCCGCTATGTGCTCGTGGATGAGTATCAGGACACCAACTATGCCCAGCACGCCATCGTCTGGCAGTTGACACAGCACAACCGCCGCCTCAGCGTGGTGGGCGACGATGCGCAGAGCATCTACAGCTTCCGCGGTGCCAACATCGATAACATTCTCACCTTCCAACGCTTATACCAGGGTGCGCGACTCTTCAAGCTCGAACAGAACTACCGTTCCACACAGACCATCGTCAATGCAGCCAACAGCATCATCCGCCACAACCTCGGACAGATCCCCAAGGACGTGTTCTCGGAGAAGGCCGTGGGACAGCCCATCCACTTGTACCAGTATGTCAGCGACCTGGAGGAAGCCGCCGGTGTGGCCAAGAAAGTCCTGAACCTCAACAACTACGACCACGTGCCCTGGGACGAGATAGCCATCCTCTACCGCACCAACGCCCAGAGCCGCACCTTCGAGGAAGCGTTCCGCAAGCAGGACATCCCATACCGCATCTACGGCGGCCTCTCGTTCTACCAGCGCAAGGAGATCAAGGACATGATTGCTTATTTCCGTCTGGCTGTGAACCCCAACGACGAGGAAGCCCTCAAGCGCGTCATCAACTATCCGGCGCGTGGCATCGGGCAGACCACAGTCCAGAAACTGCTCACGGTAGCCGCGGAGCAGAATGTCAGTGTCTGGGATGTGCTCGCCCGTCCAGCGTTCTACGCCGTTGATATCAACCGTGGCACCATGGCCAAACTGGATGCTTTTGTCCAGCTAATCAATGGTTTCCGTGGAGATGTGGTGACATCAGATGCCGCCACGCTGGGAGCGCGCATCGCCAAGGAGAGTGGGGTAGTGGCCGACATCTTCCGTGGCCGTGACCCCGAAGACCTCTCGCGCCAGGAGAACTTGCAGGAGCTGCTGGACGGCATGCAACAGTTTGTGGACGAGCGGACAGAGGAAGACGGGGACACCGCCCGTGTGCTCATGCCCAATTACTTACAGGAGATATCACTCCTCAGCGACCTGGACGAGAGCGACGATGACAATGAGGAGAAGGTATCGCTCATGACCATTCACTCGGCCAAGGGATTGGAGTTCCGCGTCGTCTTCATCGTGGGCATGGAAGAAAACCTTTTCCCCAGCCAGATGGCCACGTCTCCGCGTGAGATAGAGGAAGAGCGCCGCCTGTTCTACGTGGCTGTGACACGTGCCGAGGAACAATGTTTCCTTTCCTACGCGCAGAACCGCTACCGTTATGGGAAACAAGAATTTAGCAATCCCAGCAGCTTCCTCGATGATATCGATGCCCAGTATGTCAAGCGAGAGTCATCTGGCGGCGGAGGCTACCTCAGACGTGACAGATATGGTGCTCGTGCCAGTTCCCTGGCTCAATCATCCTTTGATGACACATTAGCCAAGTTGCTGGGCTTGTCAAGCTCTGTTGATGAAACTGCGCGCGTAAATCGTGTTCCTGCAAACAGTCCGGACTATGATTCGAGAACCGTCAGTCGGTCAGCGTCGTCGGTCAGTTCCTCGCAGCACGCCGTCAGCCAGACACAGGCACCGGTCAGCCAGACACAAACCGCCGCGGGCACACTTCGTGTCGGCTCTGTCATTGAGCACAGCCGCTTTGGCCGCGGCGAAGTCACAGCCCTGGCTGGCTCCGGCATCGATGCCAAGGCCACCGTCCGTTTCGAAAACGTGGGCACAAAGCAGTTGCTACTTCGCTTCGCCAAGTTCACTATTATATAAGGTGTTATAGCCACGTGTAATTGCCCTTACACGCGGCAGTGTTTTTCGAGCGACGATTAAATACTAATGGACGTTATGTTTAATAGGGTATGGTTTTTTGCTCATAAAGATGCAAATTTCCGAAAATCCTTGGCCATCTCATTCGAATCATTTACCTTTGCACCATCCGGTTTATCAGACATGAATCGATAATTTCTTAACAATGAATAGATTTTTACTCATGAAACATCTCTCGTTCGCATTGATAGCAAGTTGTCTGGCTATCGCGCCCACATCAATCTACGCAGACGTCGCTGCTGATATATCGGCAGACGAACCTGTGAATCAGACAAAACTGATTAAGAATCCAAGCTTTGAGAACGGCTTCACCAGCTGGACACAGACGAATATGCAGACCCAGACAAACAGCTCGTTTGAACTGAAGGCCGGTAACACATACGTCGAGAAATGGACAGACCGCGGCAGCCGTGTCGGCAATGCCGAAGTGTATCAGACGCTGTCCAAGCTTCCAGCCGGACAGTATCGTCTGCAAGCTGCCGCACACAATATCCAGCAAGAAAAAGCTTCGACCAAGCAGACCGGCGCGGTGATTTATGCCGGAACCGCTAAGACGACCGTCACCGTCACAGACACATATACCGTGGAATTTACCTCCCTTGGCGAGAGCGTGAACGTGGGCTTCAAGGGTACGAACGCCTCGGGCAACTGGCTCTGTGTGGATAACTTCCAGCTTTTCTATATCGGTGCCGACGGCGAGAAGATGCTTGCGCTCCTGCAGACACAAATCACCGCGGCAGAGAAAACACTGACCACTGCTACGAAATCGACCCCCGCACTCATGCAAGTTTCTTTCCAAGAGGCACTTACGAAGGCCATCGAAGCGGCCAAGGCACTGGACGCTACGGCGAGTGCCGATGATTTCGGGACGGTGGCCATCGCATTGGACGATGCCAAGACCGAAGGCGAAGCCAACTATGTGGCAATGAGCAATTTGAAATCTCTCTCCAATAAAGCGCGGACCTACACGACCGACACCCGCAAGATGGCAGCTGCATACAAACAAGCTCTGGTGGAAGCCTATGATGCTGCACAAGCCGTGCTGGCTCTGGAATCTGACGCAGACCCCGAGAAAACAGGGAATGCCTTGCGGACGGCATACGATGCTGCAGTGGCCAGCTACACCGCCTACACCGCGCTGAACAAGAGCCTCACCACGGCCGGCAATCTAACCACCGAAGGGAAGGAAGGTGCCGCTGAGTTGGAAGCAGCCATCGCTGCTGCTACGCTGGTGCTCAACAATGACACCGCTACACCCGAAGAGATGGATGCTGCAACAGAAGCCCTGGAGACGGCTGTGCTGATCTTCCGTGTAGCCAACGGCACGGGCACGGCCATCACCGCCAAAACAAGCAGTGTGGTGCAAGGTGCCACAGAGATCTTTGGGCGGGCAACCTTCGGATCGGGAAGCAGCAAGGAGAAGGGATTGTGCTACAGCACAGAATCCGCAGAACCCACCATCTATGACAACCGCACAACGGAATACTACTCAAACAACGGTAATATCTATGTGATTCACAATGCCAAACCCGCCAAAGCCTACTACGTGCGAGCCTATGTCATATCAAATACGTACCGTGTCAGCTATGGCAACGTGGTCAAGATTTATACCCGTCCCATGGGCACGGCCACCTTCAGCTATGGCTACGAGGGCGACGATGCCACGGATGCCCGCATCCTGGCTGCCTGCCAGGAAGGCGTGTGGATGTGGAACAACATCACAGGAATCCAGAACTTCCATCTGGATGCCCACTACGTCCCCGGCGCAGGAGCCGGCGACGGCACGGCCGACTGCTCCTACGGCGGCTATATGCGCGTCAGCCAGAACAGCGCATACCAGAAGACTGGCACCATCCTGCACGAAGGCGCACACGGCCAGGGCATGGTTCCCTATACAGACTGGACAAACAGCACATACCGTGCCAACGGCGACCGTGGTGACTGGCTGGGACCGCGCGTGGACCGTATCATTCAGTTCCTGGAGAACAATGCCACTGCCAAGCTTCACGGTGACAACCAGCACATGTGGCCCTACGGCATCAATGGCGCCGGCGAGGACACGGGTTCTCCCATCCTCTATCGCGGAAACGCACTGCTCGTGGGAGCGCTGGCAGAGGACGGCATCCGCACGCCCAACATGGATTTCCTCAAACCCGCCTACTCTTTCAGCCAGGACGACGAGGCGAAGTACTACATCAAGAGTGCCAATGAGGCAACGGGCCTGAAGAGCGCCTACCTCACAGTGACCACTTCCGGACTGTTGCACTGGGAAGAGATGTCGGCCGACGAGGCACTGTCCAATGACAGTTGTGCATGGAACATCACTTTCGATCCCGCGACATGCTACTACCAGATTAAGAACGTGGGCAGCGGGGCTGTCATGACCTACTCCAAGACCGGCAGCAACGGCATTCGCATGTCTGCCAAGGCCACCAACAACAGCCGTTTCCACCTCCTGGGGGCTCGCGCACAGACAACAATTGACAAGTTCACCTTCAACACCACGGCGTTCTGGCTTGTCGCTCCCGCCAACCAGTATTGCCTCAATGCCGCGGCGGGCGGTGCCACTTCTGCCGTAGCCTTCAACCATGCCGATGCCAGCACAGCACAACGCTGGCTGCTGCTGACGGCCGATGAGGTGGGACGCTTTGCCGCTGCCATGGGAGAAACCGTAGGCATCCGGCAGACACAACTCCTCTCCCACTCCACCGCCGACCTCAGCGTCCTGGGCGGACGTGGTGTCATGAGCATAACAGCACCCAGCGCCGGCACCGATGTCGAGGTTCACAGCCTGAATGGACAGTTGCTGCGCCAGTTCTATCTGCAGCGAGGCTCCAACGCCACACTGCGTCTGCCCCGCGGCATCTATCTGGTCAACGGCCAGAAGGTGATGATACGATAGACAATCATTATCCACATACATACCTTATCCACATACATACCTTATCCACATACATACCTTATCCACATACATACAGCCCCGCGCCTTTGAAGTCGCGGGGCTGTGTCATTTATGGCGGTTAAAGGGTTTCAGTATCAGTTTCAGTCTGTCTTTCGTCCCCGTTCAAGGCAAAAAAAAGTTTTTTTCAGAAAAAAAAGACCTAATGCAACCAAAATACTTATTATTAGGTATTGCATATAAGCAAAAAACGCCATACTTTTGCACCGTCAAACAGGATGATGTTTTATGATACCGATGTGATTCCGGTCAAGAACGAACATGAAATACTTTTTCTATATACACCGTTTTTTCTGGATGATGGCTTTCTTGCTGTCTGCCCAGGCCCTATTTGCACAAACCGATTACTTCACCGTCCAGGGTTCCGTCAAGGATGTCTCTGGCGCGCCCATCGAGCTGGCCGCCATCACGCTGAATGGCTCCCTGGGTGCCAGTTCCCGCCGCGATGGCAGTTTCAGCATTCCTCGCGTGCCTCGCGGCACCTACCAGTGGCGTGTGACCTATGTGGGCTATGAACCCGCCACAGGCACCATCAAGATTGAGACGGGTCGTGAACGACTGAACGTGCGCTTGAAGGAACTGAGCTTAGGTCTGGAACAAGTGACGGTGACGGCCCGGCAACAGCAACTGGGGTCTGCGTCGCTCATCAACCAGGAGGCCATCCGCCATCTACAGCCAAAGAGTCTGGGCGACTTGATGCAACTGGTGCCTGGCAACCTCACCGAGAATCCCAATTTGAACACCCTTTCGCAGGCGCAAATCCGCGAGATTGGCACCAACGCCGCCAACGCTATGGGAACTTCCATCGTCATTGACGGTACGCCATTGAGCAACGACGCGAACCTGGAGTTGATGTCGTTCTCCAAGTATGGAACTTCGGCCGACGGCAACGGCGGCAATGTGGGTGCCAACACGACGGCCGGTCGCGGCGTGGACCTGCGTACCATCTCCGCCGGTGTGGTGGAGACAATGGAGGTGATTCGCGGCATCCCCTCGGCAGAATACGGCAACCTCACCTCCGGCGTGGTCATCGTGAACACCAAAAGCGGCTATACACCCTGGGAAGCGAAGCTACAGGCCGACCCCAATTCTAAGCTGGCATTTGTGGGCAAGGGGTTCCGTCTGCATGGAGGTGGTGCCCTGAATGTATCGTTGGACTGGGCTCAATCCTGGTCAGACACCCGTCTGCACTACAAGGGCTATGACCGCGTGACGGCCACCGTGGGCTATTCCAACCAGTTCGGCCCGCTGAGTTTCAACGTGCGCGGAGCCTTCTTTACCAGTATCAACAACACGAAGCGCGACCCGCAAATGACAGAAAGCTACGCCGAATGGAAAAACAACAACACTGGTGGTCGCCTGAGCATCAACGGACAGTTCAAGCGCGACCACATGCTCTTCTCCAGCATTGACTACAAGGTCAGTGCGCAGCTCTCGCGGCAGCACGACTGGATGAGCAACTGGATCTATAACCCCGACGGTGTCATCACCAACACACGCGAGGACGGTCTGCAACCAGCCGTCTTCAAGCGCTATGGCTACAACTCGGAATATGAGATTGAGAGCATACCTATTAATATATATAGCCAGCTCGTGGCAAACAAATACTTCCGTTTCAACGACAAGAACTACAGCACGCTCAAGATAGGTGCCGACTTTACTTATGACGGTAATCAGGGAAAAGGCTTCACCTATGACGAGGAGAACCCGCCACAAGCCATGTCCAGTCACCGTCTGCGCCCGCGCGCCTACTCAGACATCCCCGGTCTGGCCACCCTCTCTGGATTCATCGGCGATCGCTCTTCAATCACCGTCGGTGGCATGAAGAGCACGCTCGAGGCGGGGGTTCGCGTCAGCAAACTCTTCTTGAACGGCGACAAGAGTGGCGGCAACAAAGGCTATTTAGTGGCAGAACCCCGTCTGAACGCCTCGCTGACCCTGCTGAACAAGGACAACAACCGCATATTGGATGACCTGACGCTGACGGGCGGCTTCGGTCTCTCCAACAAGATGCCCCCCCTACTCTATCTGTACCCAGATGCCTCCTACCATGACAACGTGGCCATTGGCAGATGGAGCGAGACAGAAGCCAACCGAATGGCACTGATTACTACCACCGTTGTACGCAACACACAGAATCCCGACCTGAAACCTGTTCACACCCGGAAATGGGAAGCCGGCGTGGCATTCAGCAAATGGAATATCCAAGGCTCCGTGACCTACTTCAACGAACGTCACACCGACGAGCTCACCAGCACACCACAGATGCTCTATATCAACTACCCCTATTTCTCGCTGCCCGACGGTGCCACTGATCTGGTGTTCAACCCCACCACTGGAGATGTCAACTATCAGCTGAATGGCACGACCGGCACTGCCACCAAGAACATCTATATCGAGCGCCAGAGCTGGGGACGCCCCTCGAACAGTGCCCGCTCGCTCAAACAGGGTATTGAATACACACTCACCTTCCCCGAATTCAAACCTTTGCGCACAAGTCTCAACGTCACAGGTGCATGGTTCCACATCAAGCGCCAGGATATGGACTACGGCTACGCCAACCTCACCTATGATAATCGCGTGCAGACTTCCAGTCCCTATGCCGTGGTGTTGCCCGCCGGCAGCGGCAGCATCCGCACGCGCTTCAACTCTAACTTCGCCTTCGTCACACACATCCCGACACTGAAGATGGTGTTCACCACCACCCTACAGGTGGTATGGCGAGAGACATCACAGGACATCTACGAGGACGAGGACGGCCACACGCGCTACTACCAGAAGGCATTCTCCGACAAGGACTACATGGTGGTCAATCCCGTCGGCTACTATGACCTCAATGGCAACTACACTGCATGGAAGGATGCCGATGCCGACAACAGCCAACTCAACATCTTCATGGCACGCACACAAACCTACTCCCTGCTGCAAGATGTCATCACCCCCTGGGCCATGCTCAACCTGCGCCTGACGAAGGAACTGGGACGCACAGGCGAGATATCCTTCACGGCCAACAACCTCACCAACACCCGCAAATATCGCAAGAACGAAAACAGCAACGCATTCTATCAGGTATTCCCCTCCATGTACTTCGGTGCAGAAGTCAAACTGAAGTTTTAACCCACTTATTTATTAACCCTTTTATTTATTTATCAACACAAAATGAAAAAGTATTTCAAGTATGCAGTGGCTGTCATGGCAGCTGCCGTGGTCGCTCCGCTCTTCATCGCCTGCTCCGACGATGATGACGATGTCAAGAACTATGACCTGACCATCACATTCCAGCGTTCTGCCGAACTGGCAGATGCCGAGATTATCGATGGCAAGTTGTTCATCAGCAGCACCGCCGCCACCGATACCGTGACGGTGACAGACTTGTCCCAGCCTGTCAAGGTGAACAAGGTGCAGGGCAGCTACAACATCTCCTTCAATGCCAAGGTCAACGGAGAAGCCACTGCTATTGTGACAGGAACAGGCAAGGCAGAACTCTATGACAACCTGACCGTTAATGTGCCGTTGGCCAAAGGCCACCAGAGCACGCTCATGTTCAAGACCATCTACTCCTCCGGCGGTGCACAATACTACATGCTGGACGGCTTCGTCGAAATCGTCAACAACTCCGACGAGGTGCAATATCTGGATCAGTTGATCCTGTCCGCCCCCTCCGGCAACCAGAAGCAGGAGAATGCCTGGCAGGCCAATGGCATCACCGACCTCTATGAGTGCGGCCAGGGTTCCGTGATTGCTTTCCCCGGCACGGGTAAGGACTATCCCTTGCAGCCCGGTGAGTTCGTGGTGATTGCCAACGAAGCCATGAACCACAAGCTGGCCTACGGTGATGACGAGGAGAAGAAGGACGAATATGCCAAGTCACCCGACCTCTCCAACGCCGACTGGGAAATCACTCTCGGTACAGGCGATGTGCAGCATCTGGAGGATTCCAAGCAGATGCAGATCATCTTCTCCAACAACAAGTACATGAAGGCATGGGGCATCGGCGTCATGGGCCGTTCCTACATCCTGGCCAAGCTGCCCGCAGGCATGACACCCGAGCAATTCGCTGCCGACGAAAACAACCTGCAGACCACACCCGGCACCACCGCAACGATGCAGTATCTGATGACTCCGAGCAAGTATGTCCTTGATGCCGTTGACATCTACACCGGCGAAGAGCACTACTGCACATTCCTTCCCGTCGATGATGCCACTGGCATCCTTGGCAACGCTATGTATCAAGGGCTGTCTGTCCGACGCAAGGTTGCCAAGATCGAGAACGGTCGTGTCTATTACAAGGACACCAACAGTTCTGCTGATGACTTCAAGAACAACCAGGACAACACGCCAGGTGTAACGCCGACGACCGTTGACTAAGCTTTTGTTTAACAACAGGCAGGGGCGCGTCACTGTGCACGCCCCTGCACTTTCCCCAAAAACATTCCAGAAATGAAACACTGTTTATCTGTTTTATGGCTGTTATCATTGGCACTCGCCACCGCGAAAGGACAGACATGGAACGAGTCGTTTGTGAACGAGCCGCAGAACCTGCGTTACAGTAGCATGAACCCGACACGCCTTGCTGATAATCTCCTGCGCGATTTTGCAGTTGCAGACGTGCAGTATTGCCTCGCCAAAGGCAAGTTCCATGCCGTAGATCAGTCGGGAGATGCGCACAATGTGGATGCATACATCGGCGGTTTGCGGCATATCGGACGTTTTGATGTGGCAGGACACCTCAGATACAGCAATCAGAAAGAAAAGAATCAGATCTGGAATAACACCCTATGGACCAATCCACGAAACCCGTATATCGTTTGTGACTCAGTTCCGGGCGACGCAACCACAGAGGCTTTTGACTTGCAGACCACTGCTGTCTATTCTTTTAATACGCAGTGGCGCATCGGAGGGGAGTTGGGACTGCGCACAGGCAATCGCGCCGACCAGACAGACCCGCGTCCACAGACAACAACCTCCTCCATCCCTGTCACGATAGGAGCAGATTTCCAACCTTCAGAAACCTGGGGCTTCGGAGTCAGCGCGGGTCTGCGTCATTTCAGTTCACTGGTAGATTATTACAACGTTCAACCCCTGAACAACCACACCTATTTTGTGATGAAGGGGATGGGCGACTATCTTCAACGCCTGACGGTCAACGAGTCTGGCTATAAGCGTGAATACACCGGAACAACATACACGGCAGCCTTGAATGCCACATGGAAGGGCCCTGACGGTCGCCTCGCTGATTTTCTGGAAGTGGCTTTTACCACAGGCGACCAAGATGCCCGCGATGGCGGAACAGCCTACGAATTCCGAGGCGGTGACTACTCTGAGACACGCATAACCGTGCTGAACCGATTCCAGTTCCGCCCCACACCGGATGTGCTGCACAATCTTACCCTCTCTGTCTGCACCACGGACGGAAAAGGCAAATGGTCTGAGCAGAAACGCGAAGTGGACACAGAACACGGCAACCTCGCCTATTATCGCGTGCTGGCCACCAATACCAACCACAAGATTCAGCAGTTGACAGGCTCACTGGTCTATCAGCTGGACTTCTTGCGCAACGGACAGCGCAATCTATACTTGCGCGCAAGCGGATATTTCTCGCAAATCACACGCAAACAGCTCTTAGGCAATGCAACCCCCAAACAGGAAATCAGTCTGCTGAGCATGGATCTGCAGGCTGGCAAGTGCTTTGCCATCCATGATGTGAACCTGCTCACGCAACTGCAGGGCGGCTACACACATCCCCTCAACAAGAAATTTGCTACAGGGTCTGTATATACAGACACCAAAGACATAACCGGCACATATACACGCCCTCTCTTCGAATACGAGTCCTCACGTCAAGGCCATGCCGGCATTCTCATTGATGCCAATATGCCAGTGGGTGCCAAGCTGGCAGTGGGCATCTACGCCACCGCCGATTGCCGATTATATATGGACAAAGAGGAGTATTGGACAGGTTTCAAGAACAAGTCCCTGACCACCGCCCAGTTCGGTGCCTACCTGAGATTCTGACATGTCATGAAGAAACATTTTCTCTCTTGCATCCTCATGGGCCTCATGGCGTTCACAGCCACAGCCCAACGCAAAGGTTTTGCCATTGTCATTGACCCCGCCAGCCTCAGTCAGGCAAAGACAGAAGTGGAGGCATACGCCGCCGCCCTTTCCGACGTGCAGGGCTTCCACGTCTATACCGTGGTGGACCGCTGGGGCATCCCCGACAGCATCCGCGCCGAATTGCAGCGGCTGCACGCCTTGAAGCAGAATCCCATTGTGGGTGCCGTTTTCGTGGGTGACATTCCTGTTCCCATGATTCGCGATGCACAGTTCCTCACATCTGCCTTCAAGATGAACCAGAAGATGCCTCGCCGCGACTCCTCCGTACCCAGCGACCGCTTCTATGACGATTTCGGTCTGCACTTCCAATTCATCGACCGCGACACAGCGGAGTTCTCACATCTCTTTTATTACACGCTCACGTGCAAAGGTAATCAAACCCTCCACCCCGACCTTTTCACTGGCCGCATCCGTCCCACCGATGCCGGTGGCACCAGCCGCTATGAGAAACTGCGCGCCTATCTGCGCAAGGCTACCGCGGCCAAGCGCAACCCAGAACCTTTCCAGAGCGTTTTTGTCTATACCGGTAGCGGTTCTGTCAATGAGTCCCGAGTGGCACACATTGATGAGCAGTTGTCCATGCGTGAACACTTCCCCCAACTGGCTGGCAAAGCAGGTGCTTTCAGCTACATGGACTTCACAGATGCCCCCTTTATCAAGCGCAAACTCATGAATGAGATGATGCGCCCAGACCTGAGTCTCGGTTTCATGCATCACCATGGCGATTTCGACACCCAGTACCTCACCCATGCGCCCAAACCGTCTGGCACAGAAGAGGCACTGGATTATCTGCTGCGTGCCTATCGCGACCGACTGCGCCGCGCTGCCCGCTACGGACAGGACGTTGACAGCATACGCCGGATGCTCACCGAGCGCGACGGGCTTCCCGAGTCCTGGCTGGCAGGCCAGCCGTCGCCAGCGAACAACCGTCTCGACTCCCTGCTGGAAGACAGTCTGAACCTGACGCTCAAGGATTTTGCCACCTACGGTTACCGCCCCAACTGTCGCGTTGCCGTCTATGACGCCTGCTACAACGGAGCCTTTCACAATGCAGACTACATCGCCGGCGAATACATCTTCCAGCCTGGGCGAACCATTGCCGGACAGGGCGGAACCGTCAACGTCATCCAGGACAAATGGCCCGACCGCTATATGGGTTTGCTGGCTGAGGGTGTCATGATAGGCCTCATCAACCAGCATGAACCAGAACTGGAGGTGCACATCATCGGCGATCCCACCTTCTGCTTCAGCAGCGACACGAAGGTCAACCTCAATGACCTTATTATCAGTGGCAGCACCAAGGAATGGGAGCGGCTGTTGAAGAAAGGTAAGAGCCCTGATGTCTGTTGCATGGCACTGGAGAATCTCAAAGACAGCCCCGCGATGACAGATGCCCGTCTGCTGAAGTTGGTGCGCAGCGCGAGGTCCGGCCTCGTCCGCTTGCAAGCTTTCTATCTGTTGCAGCAGCGCAACAGTCCGCTTCTGGTAGATGCCATCGAGGTGGCAGCTACGGATAATTCATACGAGTTGCTGCAACGCATGGCCGTCAATGCCATTCCCAAATGCGGGCATCCGCGTCTGACAAAGACGCTTGCCGCCCTGCTGGCACAGAACAATGCCTCCGCACGCGTGGCCTTCAATGCCATGGAAGCCATTCAGTTCATGCCTGCCACAGAGATGAAGCAATCTATCAACGAGGCGCTGGACAGTGTTTCACCACACGTGACTTGGGCAAAGGAATACCGGCAGTCACGTCAGAAACAGGTGGACATCTATCTGGAACGATGGGACGAAGACATCATCGCGCTATGCGACGGTAAGCTATCCCTGCCACGCCAGCGCATGATGGCTGACCGCATGAAAATCTACCTCCCCCCCTACCTCGTCCAGCGTGTCGCTGCCTACACGGAGCAATGTACTGATCCCGAAGTGCAATGCCTCCTGCTCTCCTCCCTCGGCTGGCATCGTCTGGCCTACTCCAGCAGTGCCATCGCAGAGACTGCCCAGCGCATGAGCCAGAATACATCGCTTCCCCAAGAGGTGCGCGATGAAGCACTCAAAACCTACAAACGTCTGAAACAATAATAACAACAATAATGAAGCACATCTCTTTATCCCTTCTGACGTTGTGCTTGGCCCTCAGTTGTTTCGCTGTTGCCAAGCGCGACGGTTTTGCCATCGTCATAGACCCCGCCAGCCTGAGTCAGGCCAAAGCTGAGGTGGAGGCATACGCCGCTGCCATCGAACAGGCTCATGGTCTGAAAGTATATACCATTGTGGATCGCTGGGGCGTGCCAGACAGCATCCGGGCGGAACTCATCCGGCTGCATAGCCAGAAGCAAGAACCCGTGATTGGCGCTGTCTTCGTGGGCGATATACCCGTTGTCATGGTGCGAGACGGCCAACACATGACCTCTGCTTTCAAGATGGACCAGAAACAGCCGCGCAAGGAGAGCAGTGTGCCCAGCGATCGGTTCTACGACGACTTCAGCCTGAAGTTCCGTTTCCTGGAGCGTGACTCCGATGCCAACTATTTCTATTACAGCATCACACCTGAGAGTGCACAGCGCACATATCCCACCATCTACAGCGGGCGCATCCGCCCCACCGATGTGGGCGGCATCAACCGCTATGAGAAACTGCGCGCCTTCCTGCGCAAGGCCGTCAAGGCGAAACAACAGCCGCGCGAAGTGCAGAAAATGTTCTTCTTCAGCGGCCACGGATACATCAGCGAGTCCAAGGTGGCACGCATGGACGAGAAGGTGGCATGGATGGAGCACTTCCCGCAGCTCAACGACAAGCGAGCCCGCATCAGCTACATGGATCACAGCGACCACAACCCCGTGAAGGAGCATTTCATGTGTGAACTGATGCGCACAGACTTGGACTTCGCTCATCTGCATCATCACGGCTACTGGGACACCGAGTATTTCAATGGCTTGAAGGAAATCCCGACCGTGAGACAGGCCAAGGAGTTCATCATCAAAAACGTGCGCCAGCACATCGTGGCTGCCAAGCAACGCGGTCGCGACTGGGAGAAGACACAAGCCACGCTGAAGGAACGCTTTGACCTGCCTGATTCGTGGCTCACAGATGTGTTCAACGAGGAGTTGTGCAAACAGGACTCCCTGGAAGACGCAGAGGCGGACCTCCACCTTGAGGACTTTGCCGTCTATGGCTACCAGCCCAATGTCCCCGTGGTGATCATTGACGCTTGCTTCTGTGGTTCTTTCCACAAAGAGGATTGCATCGCAGACGAGTATATCTTCCAGCCGGGCAGTACAGTGGCTGTGGTTGCCAACACCGTCAACTCCCTGCAGGACAAGTGGAGCGACTGCCTTATTGGCCTTCTGGCAGAAGGCGGTTGCGTGGGCGATTTGCCCAGATTCTCCACCTATTTAGAGAGCCATGTCATCGGTGACCCCACCTATCGCTATACGCCATCCGACGGCAAAGGTCTGGATATCGACCATCTCATCAACGAGAACAAGCCCGCCACATGGCGAAAACTCCTCAAGAGTCCCAAAGCAGATCTGCAAGGTCTGGCCATCTGGCAGCTTTGCCAACTCGGACAAATGTCCAGCCGCGAACTGCGCAGCATCTATGAGACATCGCGTCTGGATCTGGTGCGCCTCATGGCACTGGTGAAGATTGTGGATTTCCACGATGACAACGCGCTCGAAGTGTTGAAAGCCGCCACGCAGGATGCCTTTGAGATGGTGCAGCGGTTCTCGCTCCGCTACATTCATGACAGTGGCGACGAGCGTCTCATCCCGGCCCTCATCGCCGTGAGTATCGAGAACAACACCAGCGACCGCGTGAACTTTGACGCACGCACTGCCATTGGTGTCTATCCCAAGGACAAGCTCCTGGCCGAATTTGCGCGGCAATTTGACCGCCCCGAGGTGCAGACGTTGAAGAAAGACACCATCCGCTCACTCATTGCACGCACGATTGAAGTCTATGCCGGACGCGGGGCGAAGGAGATAGAAGCACTGGACACCGCGCAGAATGCCAAGGAGATCCGTTTTACCATCCGTGCTCAACGCAACAACCTCGTCCACGCCTACGTGCCCTTCTTCTTCGATTATCTCGACCGTCCCACTACCACCGTGGAGCAACAGGTCATGATTCTTGAAGCCCTGGGCTGGCACCCACGCAGCTATCAGGCACCGCTCATCGCCGAACGCTGCATGGCCATCTCGAAAGACTTACGCTATGACCCCCAGGTACGCAACGAAGCCCTCAAGACCTGCAACCGCATCAAGGCGAAGTAAAGTTGAGCGTTGACAATGTCAAGGGGCTACATCATATCCTGTTGTCTGCTTGTACCCGTCTTGGCTGCAGCACAATTGCTGCATCCCCATCGGCATGTGCCTGCGTCGCCCAAGTTGACGCCTGAAGTGCAACGCATACGTGATAGCCGCAGACTGTTCTTGCCAGAACATGAGATGGCACTGCCCACCAGCGTGGACAACTCCACAAGCCGCTATTTCCCGCCACTCATCAATCAGACGGGAGGCTCGTGTGCACAGGCTTCCGGTATCGGATATATGTTCACCTACGAGATGAACCGCTTTCTCGACCGCGATGCCTCCCAGCCCGAAAACCGCATGAGCTATCTTTTTGCCTGGAACATGATCAACGAGGGCGACAACCAAGGCGGTTTCGTGGAACAGGGACTGCAGTTGGCAAAGAACTACGGTATCATGAGCGAGGCCGACTACGGCAATCCCTCGCTCTACAATTTCTTCTGGCCCACAGGCTATGAGAAGTATGTGCGCGCCATGCACAACCGTGCCCTGGACATTCTCACCTTCAACGACAGCATCTCCTTTATCAAGCGTTATCTCTACGATGCCGGTTGCGGACAACACCCTGGCGGAATCGTCACCTTCTCCACCCTCGCCGAGGGGTGGAACATCGACACAGACTATCAAGGCCCTTCCGAGACAGGTTATCATGCACTCCTCACCCAGTTGGGCACCGATGGCAGTCATGCCCTCACCATCGTGGGATATGACGACCTTGTCACCTATACCGACAATCAGGGGACACGCCACACGGGTGCCTTCATCATCTGCAACACTTGGGGCGATTATTACTACCACGACCGCGGACGCTACTACTTGCCATACGATTTCTTTCGAGATGAGCACGTAACTAACGACGAGCTTTCCAACACGATGAACGCCGTGCGTGTCACCACCTACGAGCCAAGAGCCGTGCTGCGAGTGGGCCTCACCTATAACCAGCGCAACGAGCTCCGGTTCGGCATTTCCTCCACCCAGGACCGCGCGGCCTCACGCCCCAGCGTCGCGCCATACAACTTCTACATCATGTACCACATGGGTGGCCCCTATCCCATGCAAGGGCAATATAAACTGCGGGATATTGACATCGCCTTTGATGCCTCGCCGCGGGTGCCACAGGACGTGACAAGCGTGGAACAGTATTTCCTGCATGTGACCCGTCAGGCACAGGGCAACAAAAAGAAAGGCGAGGGCGAGGTAACGGCCGTGGAGTTTATTGATCTTCAGACACCCGCTGCCACACGCCGCTGGACCTATCACGGCACCCTCCCGGCACCCATCAATCCAGGATCCAACATCTTCCCCATCCCCCTGCGGCCGCGCCACCTGTTCAGCGCATCACCCCACGCATGGAACGCCACAAGCACAGCCAATGGCGATCCCGCCACTTTCCGTCTGCGCACGGCCCACGGCCGACAAGCCAAGTTCACCGCCACCCCCAGTGAAGACGGGCAGCACCTTCATATCCATTATGCCATCACGAACAAAGATGAGAATTGAAAGGCGAAAGACGCCATTCCTTGCACTCCTGCTTTGCCTCGCGCTCCTGTCTTGCAGCGAAGAGAAGGGTCAAGGACCCGTAATCCATGATGCCGACCTCACTCTCCCCTTGCGAACCGACACATGGACTTATGTTTCTCTGGAAACTGGCATCATTGTAGCGGAAATAGCTTTTGCAGACAGCCTTGCACAGAAAGACATGGCCAATCGCACAGACTGGGATATCGCATACGCTCCCGACGGCCTCATGCGCACGAACAATGCTCCTTCGGGTTCTGGACAGGCGGCTATAGGAATCAGCAATACAGACTTTGCCGCAACAGATATACTCGCCCCATTCTCAGACCTCACAGAAGATGATGCCCACACGGCGATCTGGTGAAGTAAAACCAATTGTTTTACTACATCATGTCCGCATGTGCTGTCGTTTACGACCGCATGTGTAGCCGTTTACGACCGCATGTGTTGCCGTTTACGTCCGCATGTGTTGCCGTTTACGTCCGCACGTTTTGCCGTTTACGTCCGCTTGTTGAGCGGCTCACCCCCCACACACTCCGTTTCTAATGCTTATGCTGCAGACCTTATCATCTATCCGAGGGAAGAAAAAATGCGCATAAATTTGGAGATGTCAGGGGAAAGGCATACCTTTGCGCCACAATCAAAAACATTTATCAGATGAAACGGTTATATCTTTATTTACTAATAATGTTCGCGTGCGCGTGCATGGATGCCCAGAACTTTGTGACTACCACTGCAACACAAAAGGCTGTCGATGGTCATGATGACATGGTGGATCTGGTCTTCTCCTTCGACATCCAGCCGGGCTGGCACGTCTATGGCCCCGAGAACGACGGCGGGCCCACGGCGCTGACACTGACCTTTGAGCAGCTGGAAGGCGCCAAGAAGGAGGGCGGGTTGCGCCTCTCTCCCACCCCCAAGAAGGTGCAGGACCCCATCTTCGAGTGCGAGGTGACGTTCTGGGAGAAGGCCGCCACGGTCACCCAGCGTCTGCGCCTGACGGGCGGCCCGTGGAAGGCCGAAGGCTATCTGCAATACGGTGCCTGCAATGACGAGACGTGTATGCCACCCACCAATATTGAGTTTAACTTTAAAGGAGAGAGACCCAACCCCTCCCGTGAGGGAGGAGAGCAGTCACCTTCGGAGGGTGACATCTCTTCCACGGACAATGCAAAAGACAAATCCTCTGCCAATGAACCGCTTAGAGACAATGCCACCACCTCTGTTGACAGCCTCTCTCAGACCGAAGGGTTTCCCTCCCTCACAGGAGGGGTTGGGGGTGGTTCTGCCCTCTGGACACCCGTCATCGACGAGTTGCACGCCCTCGATGCCTCGTCCGACACACAGTCCCGCTCCCTGCTCGGCATCTTCTTCCTCGGCATCCTCGGCGGACTCATCGCCCTGCTGACCCCCTGCGTGTGGCCCATCATCCCCATGACCGTCAGTTTCTTCCTCAAACGCTCCAAGGATGACAAGAAAAAAGGCATCAAGGATGCCATCCTCTATGGCTTGAGCATCGTGGTCATCTATGTGGCCCTGGGACTATTAGTGACCATTATCTGGGGGCCGTCCTCGCTCAACGCCTTGAGCACCAACGCCGTGTTCAACCTGTTCCTGTTTGCCCTGCTGGTGGTGTTTGCCGCCTCGTTCCTCGGTGGCTTCGAGATCACACTGCCTGCTTCATGGAGCAATAAGATGGACGAGAAAGCCAGCAGCACCACGGGTCTGCTCTCCATCTTCTTCATGGCCCTGACGCTGGTGCTGGTGAGTTTCTCCTGCACAGGTCCCATCATCGGGCTGCTGCTGGTGGATATGGTCACCAGCGGGAGCGTCATTGCGCCCACAATCGGCATGTTGGGCTTCGCCCTCGCCCTGGCAGCCCCCTTCACCCTCTTTGCCATGTTCCCCACGTGGCTGAAGTCTGCCCCCAAGAGCGGCAACTGGATGAATGTCATCAAGGTGGTGCTGGGTCTGGTGGAGCTGGCCTTCGCGCTGAAGTTCCTGAGTGTGGCCGACCTGGCCTACGGCTGGCGACTGCTGGACCGCGAGACGTTCCTGTGCCTGTGGATCCTCATCTTCGCCCTCATGGGCTTCTACCTGCTGGGCTGGATCCGTCTGCCGCATGACGAGGACGAGTATGACGACGACGGCAATGTCATCGCCCGCCCCAAGATTGGCGTGACACGTTTCCTCTCTGCCCTCTGCGTGCTGGCCTTCGCGCTCTACATGGTGCCCGGGCTGTGGGGTGCCCCGTGCAAGGCCGTCAGTGCCTTTGCACCGCCCATGTGGACGCAGGACTTCAACCTCAACGAGAACACTGTGGAGGCCACCTACACCAACTATGAGGAGGGCATGGCCGCCGCCCGCCGCCTGGGCAAGCCCGTGATGCTGGACTTTACCGGCTTCGGCTGCGTCAACTGCCGCAAGATGGAGGCCGCCGTGTGGCCCGATGCCCGTGTGCGCCAGCTCATGACCGAGGACTATGTACTCATCAGCCTCTACGTGGATGACAAGACGCCCCTACCCTCCCCCGTGGAAGTCACCGAGACCGACGGCACCGTGCGCAAGTTGCGCACCATCGGCGACCAGTGGAGCTATCTCCAGCGCACCAAGTTCGGTGCCCAGACCCAGCCCTTCTATGTTCTGCTCAACCACGAGGCCCAGCCGCTGGCTGGCAGCTACAGCTACAAGGAGGATATCCCCGCTTTCGTCAGCTGGCTGGAGAGCGGACTGAAACGATTCAAGGAATAAGACCGATATAACTTATAAGACCTAATCTCACAACCGACCATGCAAACCCTTAAATCTTACTTAACGATCCTAACGCTTGCCACCACACTACAAGCCGTGGCCCAGCCCGGCACATGGGACCGCGAGAAATTCCCCGACCTGCCCGACCCCACGCCCAAGGACGTCAACATGCGGGCCTATCGGAAGATGGTACAGCGCGTGAAGCAACAGGCCGCCGAGGGCAAACAGCGCCCCGACCACCTGAACAACGCCCTGCAACCCTCCTTCCCGCCCATCATCAACCAGAGCGGCGGCTCCTGCGGAGCAGCCAGCAGCATCTACTACCAGTTCACCAACCAGATCAACACCGCCCGCTTCGTGGCAGCAGACACCGACGAGCGGCGCTATGCCACACACTTCCCCTGGCTCTTCAACACCAACGGTCCCGACGGCACGGGCTATGACAAGCTGGGGCGCAACGTGGGCATCGCCAGCTGCGCCGTCTATGGCGGCACCACCTACAGCCGCATCTACGGAAGCTCCGGACAGGACGACCAGGACGACGACTGCGGATGGATGCAGGGCTATGACAGCTGGTTCGCCACCATGCACAACCGCATCCTCTCGGGCAACAGTTTCCCCATGAACTGCGGCACCGAGGAAGGACGCGAGCTGGTGAAGAACTACCTCTGGAACCGCTTCGGCGACGAGAGCTATGCCAGCGGCGGCATCTGCGGCATCGGCGTGGCAGCGGGACCCTTCGAGGGCAATATCCCCAAGACCACGGCCAACGACGCCGCAGGTGTCACCGGCATGAAATATGTCACCGACTGGAACGAGACCTACAACCATGCCATGACCATCGTGGGCTATGATGACCGCATCGAGTTCGACCTCGACGGAAACGGCATCATCGGTGAAGCCCGCAACGCCGACGGCGACGACGAGCGCGGCGCGTGGATCATCTGCAACTCATGGGGCGACGGCTACGCCAACAACGGCTTCATCTACTGCCCCTACGAGAAAAGCAACAGCGTCAAGGGATGGCCCAAGACCAACAGCTTCACGCCAGGCTACTATGACGTGATGCGTGACTACCGCCCCCTGCGCACATTGAAGGTGAAGATGCAGTACAGCCACCGCTCCGAGATGGCCCTGCACGTGGGCGTGGCGCAGGACCTGAGCGCCACCACACCAGAGAAGTCCATCGCCCTCACACACTTTGAATACGCCGGCGACGGCAACCGCGGCAAGACACGTCCCGCCCCGGAAATACCCATGCTGGGCCGCTGGGCAGACGGCGAGCTGCACACAGAACCCATGGAATTTGGCTATGACCTGACAGACCTCACACAGGACTTCGACCTCATGCGGCCCCTCAAATATTTCTTCTGGGTGGAGACACGCAGCTGGGGCAAGGGAGAGGGCAAGATCCACGAGGTCAGCATCATAGACTACACCCTCGACCACGACGGTGTGGAAGTGCCATTCAGCATTACAGAACCCGTGGCCGTCCCCAGCGCCGGCAAGAAGACCGAGCTGACGGCCATCGTCTGCGGCGATGCCGTGCCCGAACCGCGCAACCTGACCATCAGCGGACAGGAACTCTCCTGGACTCAACCCGCCGGCAGCCGCTATCAGCCCGAACAATACCGCATCTACCTCAACGGGACACCGTATTCCACCGTTGCGGCCTCTGCGCAGGAACTGCAACAAGCCGCCATTGAGCGGGAAGGCTGCTACACCGTCAGTGCACTCTATCAGGTGCGTGGCTATGAGGTGGAGAGCAAGCAGTCGGCACCCGTGGTGCTCAAGACCACACAACCCACAGACCAACCCCTCAACCGCATCGCCACGCTCAAGCGGGGAAGCCGCATCGAGATTCCAGAACTCATCGATGCCTCCACACAGAACTTCACCATTGAGTTCTGGGTCTTGCCGCGTTCCTCTGCCACATCAGACAGCTATGGTTTCCGCATCAAGGCCGATACCACCACCTTCTTCTTCAAGGTCATCAGCGGCAACCAGATGGAGTTGGGACAGGACGGCGGTTCCTACACACGCATCTCCTCCACCCTCGCGGCCGGATCGTTCCACCATATCGCCATCGTGGGCGAGGGACTCGCCACCAGCCTCTACATCGACGGAAAATGCGTCCTCAATCAATGGAAGAACAGCTACAGCCACTACGGCATCAAAGGCCCGGCACGCATGATCATCGGGCAGACCGAGGGCACCACGACCAACTACAAGAAAGTCTATGACGCGCCATGGAACGGCTACCTCGACGAGATCCGCTTCTGGACCTGTGCCCGCACCGGCCGGCAAATCAAGGCCGATGCCGCCTACCAGATCGGCCAGCCGCTGCTCATCCCCGAACTGACCCATTACTACTGCATGGACATGCGCACCGACGAGGACGGACAGCGATGGCTCGTGGATGCCAAGGGCACCTCAGACGCGCGCATCACCACAACGAATGACCAAGCCTTCGAAACCGAAGACAGCGAGTATGGCGTCCGCACCAACCCGCTGAAACTGGACACGGGGACAGACTTCGCCTGTGACAGCGTGGCCGTCGTGGGACAGCCCTTCCATATCTTCGACCAGAGTGCCATCAACACAGCCAGCCGCCAGTGGACCTTCACAGGCACCGGCCAGACGAGCCTCAGCGGAACCGTCAACCCCGTTGTCCTCTTCACCGAGACCGGCACACAGACCATCCGTCTGCAAACAACCAGCCTCTGGGGTGAACAGGCCGAGAAGACAGCCACCGTGCTCGTCACCGCCCCACAGATGCCGACCGTGGACTTCACCGTACCCGAGGGCGACATCAGCGCCGGACAACATATCACCTTTGTCAACACCTCCACACCCGTTGAGGGAACCACATTCACCTGGTACATACAGGGAGCCGACGCTCCCGTGGTGAACACCGTGAACGCGGCCGCCACCTTCCCCACCTACGGTACCTACGAGGTGAGACTCGACGCTCAGAACAGCCAGGGCACCGCATCGAAGACCAAGACCGTGGAAGTGAAACCCGTGAAGCCCCAGGCGGCCTTCAACATCGCCAACAACGTGGTGATCAAGGGACAGCCCATCCATCTCTTCGATGCCTCCAAGTTCACGCCCACCCGGTGGCAGTGGGACCTCAGCAGCAATCTGGACATCTTCCGCTATATCGGCCAGGACAAGAGCGTGACCATCGACGAGCCGGGCATCTATGATGTCTCTCTGACAGTCTCGAACGAGAAAGGTTCCGACCAGATCACCCGCCGGAAAGCGGTCACTGTCTGCAACGCCGACGGCCAGACGGGCCTCCACTTCGACGGCACCGACGACCTTGTACAGGCCGCTTCGCCCTTTGGCACAGAAGAGGTGAAGGCGTTCTCCATCGAATGGTGGATGTATCCGGGCCGTGTCACAGAGAACAGTTTCCATATCGGCGACAAGGCAGAGACCATGCAGCTCTGTGTGAAACCCACAGGAGAAATCTCCGTTGACGTCAAGGGCAAGAACGGCCTCAGCCCCGCCGCCACTGTCATCTGCGACGAGTGGCACCACTACTGCGTCACCTACAAGACAGGCACTCTCACCTTCTACCGCGACGGCGTCAAGCTGGGAACCGCCCGTGCCGGGACATCTGTTCCCGTGCTCGAGCAGTTCACCATTGGCGGCACAGAGCGTCCCTTCAACGGCATCATCGACGAGTTGCGCATCTGGAACAAGACCCTCGCAGAAAAGAACATCACCGCGCTCGCCAACGAGCCCGTGGCCGCCCCCGCCACCGACGAGACACTGCTGCTCTACTATGACTTCAACCAGAGCGGCGGCGATGTCATCGACCGTTCCGCCAGCAGCCTCAACGGCAAGCGCGTGAACTTCGGTCCCGACGGCGATGCCTGGGACAACAGCCTCGGCATCTTCTGCCTCAACACCCGCGGCACCATGATTGATGTCACTGCCACCTACCTCAAGAACTACAAGCATCCCTTCAAATCTACAGGCGGCACCGTCAACCCGGCCAACAGCAGCCGATACCTCAAATTGCTCATGAACAAGAGCACGTCGCCATGGAAACAGCTGAACACCGTCAAGAACGGCAGCATCCTCACCGAGTGGCATGTGGATGCCGAGAAGAACAACTACCTCACCCTCGAGGACACCTACTCCGGCTTCGAGAGCGAGATCCGCGACCTGATGATCTTCCAGACGGTGACCCTGCCACCGGGACAATACACCTTCACGGCCGACCGCGACGGCGATGACTACTATTACAACTGGCTGACCGACGGCACCTACGTGGCCGCCGCCACCGGCGAGCAATTGCCGCTCACCGCCGACCTTGAAGCAGAAGCCCTCGACTGGTCGCCACTCAGCGAGAGCCAGTCCGTCGCTTTCTTCCTCGAGGACACTACCACCGTGAGCCTCGGACTCATAGCCAACATGCACGACAAGAAGTGTGTGGCCGTGGGCAAGTTCATCCTCCAGTACAAGCAACTCATCTACGGCGACGGCAATGCCCCCGATGCCGTCTGCGAACCCCTGTTCATGGCGGAGCAGTCACTGCAGGCCGACGGCGGATTCGGATGCATCAACATCCGTGTGGGCAAGCCACAGCGTGTCGTCATCACCGACCTCTCCGGCAAGACCATCTTCGCCGACTGGCTCGACTATGATGCCCGCATCCCCGCCCACCGCGGCATCTACATCGTCAACAACCAGAAAGTCATAACACGTTAACATAGTAAAACGTTAACACAGTAACACAGTAACACAGTAACATATTCGCACAGTAACAACAATAAAGTCCTGCACCCGGTTGGGTGTCGCGCATATTTGCGCGATTAACAAATCAATCATTTCACCATTATGAAGACAGCACGACTGACACTTCTCTCCTGTCTCATCGCACTCAGTTGCGGTCTTCGGGCTCAAGTCTCATGGGATAAAGAAAAATATCCCGACTATGACCCCACCCCACATGTCAACCAGAAAGACATGGCACGCATGAAACAGCGCATGTCCATCCGCCGCGCAGAGGGCAAGCCTACGCGCCCCGACCACTGGAACAACGCGCTCACCAGCGCCTTCCCGCCGGTCATGAACCAGAGCGCGGGTTCCTGCGGCTCGGCATCACGTATATATTATATGTTCGCGCACGAGACGAACGCCGCCCGCTGGGCAGATGGTTCCAAGCCCGAGAACATCTACCCCACCCATTTCACATGGCTGCTCACCTGGGTGGATAACCAGGGAAAGGAGGTGATAGCTCAACACAACGGCATCCCCAACAGCACCGTCTATGGCGGCTCCACCTACAGCGAGCTCTTCGGCTATCAGGACTGTGATGACGGGCAGAGCAACTACGGCTGGATGCAGGGCTATGACAAGTGGCTGCACGCCATGGGCAACCGCATCAGTGCCAGTGCCAACTTCTCGATGCCCCTCAATACGGAGGAAGGACGCGAGCTGGTCAAGAACTACCTCTGGAACCACTGTGGAGATGACAGCTATTCCACCGGCGGCATTGTGGGCGTGGGTGTGGCATCCGGCGGCAACTGGCAGAGAATCCCCCAGACCACGTCTAATGATGCCCTCGGTGTCACCAACATGTATTACGTCCAGAAATGGGGCGAGAGCGTGGACCACGCCCTCACCATCGTGGGCTATGACGACCGCATCGAGTTTGACCTCGACGGCAATGGTGTCGCTGGCGAGACGGACAAGGACGAGGTCGGCGCATGGATCATCGTCAACTCATGGGGCAGCGGATGGTGCAACGGCGGCTTCATCTATTGCCCCTATGCCGAGGCGCGCCCCACCGCCACCACCACCGGCTACTGGACACCGGAGTATTACACCCCACGCCGCGACTACCGCCCCCTGCGCACCCTCAAGGTGAAGATGGACTATGACCACCGTTCCGAGATAGCACTGTGGGTGGGCGTCTCCAGCAACATCAATGCCAGCAAGCCCGAGAAGGAGACATGGCTGCGCCATTTCTACTATTCCGGCCTCGGCAAGGGTGCCACGCGCAATCCTGCGCCCGCCATCCCCATGCTGGGCCGCTGGGCCGACGGCGAGCTGCACAGCGAACCCATGGAGTTCGGCTATGACCTCACAGACCTCACCGACGGCTTTGACACGTCGCAGCCGCTGAAGTACTTCTTCCGTGTGGAGACCGAATCCTTCGCCGCTGGCAGTGGCACCATCTACAATGCCAGCATCATTGACTACACCATCGACCGCGAGGGTGTGGAGACACCCTTTGAGATCGCCGACGGCGGTCAGGCCATCGCCAATGCAGGGCAGAAGACCACCGTCACCGCCGTCGTACAAGGCGAGAACATGCCCGCCCCGCGCAACCTGACCCTCGATGCGGAAGGTGTCCTCACATGGCAGGCACCCGCAGGCACCACCTACGATGTCCACGCCTATCGTATATATAAGGATAACGAGCTACTCACCAGCGTCAACGGCCAGACACTCACCGCCACTGTTACCGGCAGCGGTGCCTACAGCGTCAGCGCCCTCTACCGCATCAACGGCTACGATGTCGAGAGTGAGCACTCGGCCTTCATCCTGGCTGGTGGTGACAGCTATTCCACCCTCGCCCTGACAGACGCACAGTTCACGGTTCCCGCCTTCACAGAAAGCGACCAGACGGCCTACACCATTGAGTTTTGGGTGAAACCCGTAAGCTTCTCGGACTATGGCATGGGCATCAAGGCATCATCCGGCAAGTTACTTTTCTACGTCAACAACAGCGGTAAAGTGGTCATCGGCTATGACGGCGGCGACTTCACCACCTCCACCACTGCCCTGACGAAAGGAACATGGCAGCATATCGCCATCGTCGTCAGTGCAACTTCCATGAAGGTCTATAAGAATGGCACCAGTATAATCAGCTGGAGCAGCGGATGGAGCAACAGCGGCATCAAGGGCAGCAACGACCTATGGTTCGGCAAGAGCGAGGGAACCGGCAGCAGCAATGCCAACTACAAGACCATCATCAGTGCACCCTGGAATGCGGCCATCGCCGAACTGCGCATCTGGAACAGTGCCCGCACACAGACCAACATCAAGAAGTTCATGAGCGAGACGTTCATGCAGCCCGAATACCAGAGCGGCCTCACCCATCACTATCTGGGCTACAGGAACCAGATAAACGGCAACGCACTTAAAGACGGCAAGCAGAAGCATGATGCCTCTCTCACTGCCGGAAGCAGCACCATTGAGACCATTCCGTTCAGCGAGACAACCACGCACCCGCTCCTGGGCATGCCCTCGCCCACAGCCAGCTTCTCCCTGAGCAGCACCACACCCGTCGTGGGGCAGCCCGTCACACTGCTGGATGCCAGCAGTCCCAGCACGGCACAGTGGTCGTGGGCAATCACAGGGGCAGATCCCACAACGAGTGCCGTCAACCGTCCCGTGGTTCTATTCACAGAATCAGGTGAACAAACCATCACGCTCAATATCACCAACCTCAAGGGGGCTACAGCCACCACGACCAAGACCATCACAGTGACAGCAGCCACCTTGCCCGAACCAGACTTCACCATTCCGGCGGGAACTCTGAAAGCCGGCGACCACATCACCTTCATCAACACGACGCCCGACCTCAACACATCCACCTACCTGTGGACACTCCAAGGGGCAGAGAACGAGGACGTGCGCACGACCCATGCAGCCGCCACCTATACCGCCTACGGCACCTACACCGTCCGTCTCACGGCCACAAACCCAGCAGGCAACAAGTCTATAGAGAAAGAGATCACCATCAGCAAGGTGGCTCCGCAACCAGCCTTTGACATACAGAACAATGTGGCCGTCCTCGGCGAAGACCTCTACCTCATCGACCAGACACGCTATGACCCCTCGCAGTGGACATGGACTGTCAGCTCAGACAACTACAATTACGTAGTCAACGGACAGAACTCCAGCCTCAACATTGAGCACCCCGGCATCTACGCTGTCACCCTGCGTGCCGCCAACGAGGAAGGAGCCAACAGCCTCACCCGTGCCCGGGCCATCACCGTCTGCACAGAAGACGGACAGACCGGCCTCAAGTTCGACGCCGTGGATGACGAGCTGACCGCGGCATCGCCCTTCGGCAGCAGCAGCACCTATCGCTTCACCGTCGAGTGGTGGATGTACCCCGGCGCGCTGGCAGAGAACGGGATGCGCATCGGCGACACCGCAGACGACCTCCTGCTCACCACCGA
>JAFSZU010000009.1 GCA_017455585.1 Bacteroidaceae bacterium
GGAGTCCCCGTGCAGTGGGACCGTCACAGTCTCATCATCGACGGCCACCGCGTGGTGCCAGTGATGGGCGAGATCCACTATTCGCGCCTGCCGGAGAACGAGTGGGCCGATGAAGTGCGCAAGATGAAGGCGGGCGGTGTGACCATCATTGCCAACTATGTCTTCTGGAACCATGTGGAAGAGCAACAGGGCATCTTTGACTGGAGCGGCCAGCGCAATCTGCGCCGCTTCCTCGAAATCTGCAAGGCCGAGGGGATGCCTGTCTGTCTGCGCATCGGTCCGTTCTGTCATGGCGAGGCCCGTTGTGGCGGCATCCCCGACTGGGTGGTGCAGAGCGGCTGCAAACTGCGCAGCGAGGAACCCCGCTTCATGGGTTATGTGGAGACGCTCTACCGGCAGATCTTCACTCAGGTGCAGGGCTTGCAATGGAAGGACGGTGGCCCCGTGCTGGCCTGCCAGTTCGACAACGAGTTCGGCGGTCACGGTTCCTACCTGATGGCGTTAAAAGCCTTGGCGCAGCGCATCGGCTTTGACCTGCCATTCTACACGCGCACGGGGTGGCCGGCACTGCGCACACCCACGCCCTTCGGCGAGATGATACCCCTCTATGGCGACTACGCCGACGGCTTCTGGGACCGCCACATCAAGGAGGGAACGGGCAGCTACTGGAAGGCTTTCCACTTCACCTCATCGCCCACGTCGGGGGCTATCGGCTCTGAACAGCTCGACTACTCCCACAACAGCGAAGAAATGGTAAATCCCACTATCCTTATTTCACCTGTGAGCTGGGCGGCGGCATGATGACCAGCTATCATCGCCGGGTCTATCTCTACCCCGAGGATGCCTACGCGATGGCACTGGTCAAGCTGGGCAGCGGCTCGAACCTGCTGGGCTACTATATGTATCACGGCGGCACCAATCCCGACGGCCACCTCACCTATCTCAACGAGTGCCAGAAGACGCCGGTCACCAACCACAACGACCTGCCGGTGAAGACTTATGACTTCCAGGCACCGCTGGGAGAGTTCGGACAGAGGAATCCGCATTACTACAGCCTACGCCCCCTGCACCTGTTCATGCAGGATTACGGCGAGCAACTGGCTCCGATGGAGGCTGGGTTCCCGTGTGCCGCGCAAGCACCCAGGCAATATGATGACTCTTATCTGCGCTGGAGCTACAGGACCGCGGATGGAAAGAGCGGTTTTGTCTTTGTCAACAACTACGAGCGGTTTGCCAGCCTCACGGCCAAGAAGGGCGTTCAGTTCGAGGCGTGCGGCGTGAAGTTCCCGAAAAAGCCCATCACCATTCCTGCCGGCATGATGACCCTCTTCCCCGTCAACCTGCCCGTTGGCAGCAGCGTTATCAGTTGGGCTACGGCACAACCGGTGGCCTGCCGCGACGGCAAGATATGGTTTGAACAGAAAGCGGACCTCACTGCCGAGTTCTGCATCGACGGCAAAGTGCGCACCGTGAAGAAGACAAGCATGGACAAACCCTTTGCCACCCTGGACGGCATCAGCCTTTACCTCGTCAGCACCGAAGAAGCAGAACACCTGTTCCTGGGCGGACCTTCCCCCCAGCCCCTCTCGCGCAGCGAGGGGAGTGGCGCTGTTCCTTTCACCAAAGTCCGTGAGGCAGGTACTCCCCGCACCATCACCATCGGTGTGCAAAAGGTGGCCGAGGAACCCGTGGATGCCGACTTCGACGCGGCCGCCGTCTATCACATCACACTGCCGGCAGATTCCACGGCCCGTAAAGGGCTCATGCAGATTCGCTACCGTGGCGACGTGGCGCGTCTCTATGCCAACGGACGCCTCATCGGCGACAACTTCTACAACGGCCGTCCCTTCCTCATGGGCCTGTGGCGCGTGCCGACCGGCGTGAAGGAACTGGAACTTCGCATCCTCCCCCTCCAGCAGGACATGCCCGTCTATTTCCCCCGCGAAGCCGACACGACACCGGGTGAGGACGTCATTTCGGTTGAAATTGATTCTTGAGTTCACTTGAAAAAGACGCGAAGGGACGAAAATTTTGTTGCATATTCTTGGTTGCATGGATGATAATGCTTATTTTAGCGCACAAATTATAAGCAACAAGCATTATGATTACCAAGAAGATTCTTTATAGTCTGGCCATGGCACCTGCATTGGCTGGTGCGCAGAATGAGAAACCGAATATCATTTTTGTACTCTGCGATGATATGGGATGGGGCGATCTGGCGTGCTATGGACAGCAGTACATTTCCACACCCAACATCGACCGCCTGGCCTCGCAAGGGATGCAGTTCATGCAGGCCTATGCGGGCAGTCCCGTCTCGGCTCCTTCGCGGGCATCGTTGATGACAGGGCAGCACACCGGGCATTGCGAGATCCGTGGCAACAAGGAATATCGTTCGGGTTCTGTCACCTATGGCAAGAGTACCGACTACGCCGTGACGGGGCAGCATCCCCTGGATCCGAACCATGTCGTGCTGCCCGAGATCATGAAGGACAACGGCTACACCACAGCACAGTTCGGCAAGTGGGCGGGCGGCTATGAAGGTAGCGTCTCCACCCCCGAC
>JAFSZU010000071.1 GCA_017455585.1 Bacteroidaceae bacterium
CGTAGTCGTAGCTGTCGTCGATGAGGACGTAGCCGCTGAGCGTGCCGCTGGTCTCCACCTGGCTGGTGGGCGGCGTGTAATTCACGTCGAGGTACTTGCCGCTCGCCATGCCGCTTGAGAAGTTGCCGCTGCTCATGGTGACGAGGTTGCTGACACTGCTGCTCACCTTGTCGCCGCTGAACTGCGTCAGACCGCTGCTGATGCTGCGGTCTTTGTAGGCGATGAGGTAGCCGCCAAGGTCGGTCACCTCGAAGCGGTACGTGCGGCTGGCGCTGCCGGTCTGGTACTTGTAGGCGTCCGCCGTGGGCGTCTTCTCCTCGACGGTGACGGTGCGCGTGTTGTGCTCCGCGTCAAACGTCAGTTCGCCACTGACCGCCGTGAAGTGCTGCCCCGCGATGGCGCTGAGGGAGACGGTGCGGTAGTTGACGGTCTCGGCCACCGCGGTGTTCCCGCTGCGGGTGACGGTGAAGGTGCTGCCGCTGTTGGTCACGGTGAACGTGCCGGCGGCGCGGGCACTACTCTGCCCCGCCACCAGTGCCGCGATGGTCAGGGCGGCGGCAAGGACTTTGTTCATAATTCTGGTTCTTTGACCTGAAGGTACAAAGCGATTGAATCGATTAGTTGTCTGTCTCATAATTACAATTGTTTTTATTATTTATTTTGTTGTTTCAATTATTCTTTGTATCTTTGCACGCGAAGATTAAACATGTTAGGATTATGACAGGAGCAGTATTAAGGAAACCGTCCGCCACGAGTGCCCCGTATTGGGCAGAGTTGAAGGACTTAAGCGATAACGTAAAGTTAGAACTTATTTCCTTGCTCAGTAGTTCGATGAATCGCCCAGAGGTTGATTTGAAGAAGAGAGCAAGGGAGAGGTTTGAAGCTGCGCTGGCCAAGTTCAGCGGTGACTTCGGCGGCAATAAAGATGCTATGGAGATTGCCCGCGAACTGCGGCAGGGCGCGGAAATGGTACGTGACGTAGAAACTTGGTGATTATGCTGACACACGGAAAATATTTGATTGATACGGATGTCTGCATCGCACTGATTAAGGAGATGCCGAGCGTGGTGGAACATATTCGCAAGGTTGGTGCTGATGAGTGTAAAATTTCGGACATCACGCTGGCCGAGATGTATTTCGGTGCGTTTAAGTCGGGCAGAGAGAAACACTTCGAGGATGTACGAGAAATAGAGGAAACTTTCGAATCGTACCCTATTGAACACCTCCGTAAATACGGTGAGTTGCGCTGGATGCTGGAGAAGAGTGGCCAAAAGATAGGCGACATGGATATGTTCATTGCTGCCACTGCACTGGAGGAGGACCTTATCCTTGTGACTGGCAACACTGATCATTTTGAGCGCATCCCCGGTCTGCGGATTGAGAATTGGATGAAGTAATCCTCCTTCCCTCCCAGACTTCTTAGACAATGACATCTTCCCTCGCACCAGCATTGCGGGGGATTTCTGTATCCGTATGGTCGTCCTGTTCATCATCATTTCTTGTACATTCTAATCATCATATAGACGAACGCCCCCACCACGGCGGCGTAGGCCAGGGTGAAGACGGTGGCAAGCACGGGGGCGTCGGTGTAGAAATCAGTGATATTCATGGCTGCAAAGTTAGGGATAACATATAAAACAAGGTGTATCCATTCGCGCAAAGGTGTATCGATTCGCCGAAAAGGGTGTATCGATTCGTCGAATAGATACAGTTTCTGGTGTTTTCCTTGGCTGTCTGCTCCTTTTTTCGTACCTTCGCAACCAAAATGAAAGAACTGCAGTTTTCTGTCGTCGTACTGATGGTGCTGATGTGCTCGGCGCTCATCCTGCTGATGCCCGGTCGCGTGAGACGCGACAAGGTGTCGAACCGCTCGCGCTGGCTGATGACGGGGGCGTTGGCGCTCATCGGCATGCAGTTCCTCATCCAGTACGTCACCGGGCTGCGGGCGATGGGCGTGACGCAGGCGGTGCTGGTGAATCTGGCGCTGCTGCTGCCTGCCTCGGGACTGATGAGCCTAGCGATACTCAACCTGCAACGGCAGGGACGCCTGACTACCTTCGAGTGGTGGCTGTGGCCGACGGTGTCGCTGCTGGTCATCGTCGTGCTCGCCGTGACGGTATGGACCGACGGGCATCCACTGGAGCAACTGTCGGAGCGTGTGCGCTGGACGGAGATTGGCTTGGGCGTGGTCTATGCCGCCATGCAGATTTACTACAGTCTGATGGAGTTCCGCGAGTTGCAGCGCATGGAGGCTGCCGTCGAGAACTACTACGACCGCGAGCGCCGCGGACTGACGCAGTGGATCAAGCACGCCATCGGTGTCACCGGACTCATGGCGGTCTTTGTGCCTGTCTTCATCTTCGGCCCCAACATCCTGCTCATCGTCTATGGTCTGGCCTTCTTCTGGGGCATCTTCATGATGTGGTTCTGCTTCGTGCGCTACTTTACCAGCAACGATGCGAAGCGGGTGCGCGAGGCCGAGGAGAGCGCCGAGGAGAGTGCCCGCGAGGAAAGAGAACAGAAGTCAGAAGTAAGAGGTCAGTTGTCAGAGGACAACCGACTTTCGCCCGATGCGATGCAGCACGTCGGCCGCGCCGTGGAACGCTGGCTCACCACCGGCGCCCACCTGCAGGCCGGCATCACCAGCCCCGTCGCCGCCGACGCGATGAAGATACCCCGCTATCAGTTGACAGCGTGGGTGAAGGCTTCGGGGCACCAGTCCTTCACCCGCTGGATTACCACCCTCCGCATCGAAGAGGCCAAGCGCGTCCTCCGCGCCCATCCCGAATGGACCAACGAGGCCGTGGCCGACCACTGCGGCTTCACCCGCACCCACTTCCAGAAAAACTTCAAGCAGGAGACAGGTTGCTCTCCCGCCGATTTTCCAGCTAAATAATATTCCCAATCGGCACTGCCCGTCTGCGACAAGTACGGCGGTTTCAAAATCTGCGACAACATTATTTACAGGAAGTTGAGCGACTATCCAATAAAGACGAGACCTTATTTTGCCATCTCAAATTCCAGAGTGCCGCCAGCGGTGAGCTGTTGGTGGGTGAGGATGAATCCGTCGAGGGGCTGGCCGTTGAGTTTCACGCTACTGACATGGATGCGGTCGGGTGTCTTGTCGGGGGCGAGGATTGTGAAGTCCTTGCCGTTAGCCAGGTGCAGGGTGGCCTTGGTGAAGAGGGGCGTACCCAGCACGTATTCGGCGCTGCCAGCATGGAAGGGATAGAAGCCGAGGGCGGAGAAGATGTACCAAGCTGACATCTGGCCGCAGTCGTCGTTGCCGGCATAGCCGCAGGGCGTGGCGCGGTAGAACTCACTACGCACCTGTTCTACCAGCTCTTGCGTGCGCTCGGGGCGACCTGCGAAGTTATAGAGATAGACGGTGTGGTGGCTGGGCTCGTTGCCGTGGGCATACTGCCCGATGAAGCCGCTGGCGTTGCCGTTGACCTCGCCGCTGGTGGCGGTGAGGGTGAAGTTCTCATCCAGTTTCTTCAGGAAGGCTTCCTTGCTGCCGAAGAGGTCGATGAGGCCTTGTGGGTCGTGCGGCACAAACCACATATACTGCCAGGCGTTGCCCTCGACGAAGCAGGGTTGCTCGTAGCTGAGTGGGTCGAAACCATCGAGCCAGTTGCCGTTCTCGTCCTTGGGACGGAAGAAGCCGGTCTCAGGGTCGAAGAGGTTCTTGTAGAAGAGGCTGCGGCGGTGGAAGCGTTCATAGTCCTCTGTGCGCCCGAGCTTCTTGGCCACGGCGGCCATACAGGCATCGTCGAAGCACTGTTCGAGGGTGATGCTGACGCTGGTGCCTTGCAGGGTCTGCGGCATGTAGCCGTATTGCTCCCAGACCTCGAAGGGCGAATTGGGATGACTGCGCGTGCTGCTCTCGACCATGGCCTGGTAGGCGGCTTCCACGTCGATGCCGGGCAGTTCGGCCAGGATGGCATCAGCGAGGACGGGGATGGCGTGGTTGCCAATCATGCAGTAGTTGTCCTGTCCCCAGAGGTCCCAGATGGGCAGGTAGCCGTAGGTCTGGTGATGCAGGATCATGTCGCGGACGAACTGCGCGGCGAGGTCGGGGGCAATGAGGGTGTAGAGGGGGTGGGCGGCGCGGAAGGTGTCCCAGAGGCTGAAGGTGCTGTGATAGCTCAACGGGGAAACCGTCGAACACGAACGCTGGGAGAGGTTCTTGATTTCGAAGTTGGTGTCCATGTAGCGGCCATCGACGTCGCTCATGGTGTTGGGCTGGATGAGGACGTGGTAGAGGCCGGTGTAGAAGATGGTCTTCTGCTCGTCGGTGCCCTCGATGTCGATGCAGCTGAGAGCCTGTTGCCAGGTGTCGTGGGCGGCCTTGGCATATTCATCGAAGCACCAGCTCGTGGCCTCGGCAAGCATGTTCTTGCGTGCTCCGTCGTTATCCACGGGAGAGATGGCCACCTTGACGGTCAGCTCCTGGCCGTCGGCGGGGTCGAAGCTGAGGGCAGTGCGCAGACAGCGGCCGTTGATGACATCGTTCTTGCCAGCATTGCGCCCGCCGTCCATCAGCAGGTGCTGGTTGAAAGGACGAGAGAACTCGGCACGGAAATAGACCTTGCGCAGCTTGGCCCAGCCCGTGATGACGCGGTAGCCCTCCACGGTGTGGTCATCCACGAGGCGCAACTGACTCTGGATGATGTCGTAGGTGCGGCGACCAGAATAATATGCCTCGCCGCGATAGGTGCCACGGTCGAGGTCGAGTACCACGGTCTGCGGCTGACCCTCGGGGAAAGTATAGCGGTGGATGCCAGCGCGGGTGGTAGCCGTGAGTTCCACCTTGACGCCGCTCTCCTGCAAATCCACCATGTAGTAGCCAGGTCGTGCGGCCTCAGCCTCATGGCTGAAGTGCTGGCTGAAGTCGGCAGCTCGCAGCTGGTCGGGTGTCACCTCGGCACCGACGGGCATGAGGCTCACGTCAATGAGGTCTGTGCACCCCGTGCCGCTGAGGTGGGTGTGGGTGAAACCGTAAATCTTGTCCTTGTTGTAGTCATAGCCGCAGCAGGGATCCCAGGTGACCATCTGTTCCGTCTCGGGACTCAGCTGCACCATGCCCTGCGGCATCGTAGCACCGGGGAAGGTGCTGCCGCTGAGTGCTCCCGTCTCGTCGGTCTGCGTGCCGATGAAAGGGTTGACAAAGACGGTATAGTCTGGAGTATCTGGAGCAACTGGGGCTTGTGAGGTACAGGCCGCCAGCAGCAATGTTGAAAACAGGACGTATGGTTTCATAGGTGGTTTGTTGATGCTTAGTTGATGAGGAAGACTTTCTGCTTGCCTTGGTAGGTGGCGCGCACGGTGGCGCGATAATCACCGCCGGAGACAATCTCGATCTTTACGTTCGGGTCACTGGACTTGGCCTCTATCTTCGCACCATCCTTCCTCGGAGCGTAGAGCTGGTAGTGGTTGCACTCGGTGTAGCCGTTCTGATTGGTGGACATGAGAGGCCGCTCGGGGATGTTCAGTTTCTGCCCATCAAGGGTGATGGTGACCTGTGGCACCTCCGGCACGCTGATGCTTCCGCCAGACCTGCTGAAGCCGATGCCGTGGAGGTCGAAGAGGCCCTGCGGGCGCTGCGGCTCCTGGCGACGCCCCCACTGCGGGCGACCCTGCGGCTGCTCGGGCTGCTGGATCTCAGGCCCTTCGGCCACGAGGTAGATGGCGTGCTTGCCTGTGAGTCCCTCAACGGCAGGAACCTTGGCCTTGAAGATGGCAGCACTCCGCTGGTCGTTCTCCGGCACGGAGATGGTGGCAATCTCCTCTCCCTTCCATGGATCATCGAGCTTGACGTGAATCTTGAAGGCACCGTGCTTGCCGTGTGTCAGGTTGATGCAGATTTCGGTATTATCGCCCTTCTGGGTTCCCCTAAACGGCATGATGCCTTTGGCACTGGTGTCAAGGCCGCCGAAGCCGAAGTATTTGAAGCCCACGATGCCGCCGTTCCTGATACCTGCGAGGTCCATGTGGTTGGACCACACGTCGTGGTTGTCCTGCATCCATTCATTCGAGCCGGGCCCATACATGAAGCAAGCGATGCCTGCAGAGTAATATTGATAAGGAGGCAGACCAAAGATCTGGAAGCCCTCGCTGGTGACCTCGGCACCGGTATAAGTATTGCCATCAGAGGCAGTTGCCGTCCACTCGTTGTTGGCGATGAAGGGGTCGTAACCCGTGATGCGCACCTGTCCGCCCTTGGCCACGGGCTTCTTGTCCCACGTAATCTTGACAGGAGCCACCATCGCCTGACGGGCATTGCCGAAGCCACGGGGAGGACGGTGGTAGAAGACGTACCACTGGCCGTTGATTTCCTGCAATGAGCCGTGGGTGTTGTGGCCGGCATTAGTGGTGATGAGCTTGGAGCCGTCCTCGTTCAGCACCACGCCGCGGGAATCCACCAGTACGCCACCTGACCGCCACGGGCCGAGGGGCGAGTCGCCGAAGGCATAGCGCAGGGCTGAGTTGGTGTTGCCCAGACCATACTCCTTACCGCTGTAACCCGAAAAGACCATCACATACTTGTTGCCCACCTGACGGATGCTTGATGCCTCGAAGAAGTTGAAGTCCAGTGGGTTCTGCCCCTGGTAGAGAGCTTTGTATTCACTACCTTCCTTGTCCAAGAGACGGCCGTCATGACTGCTGGCGGGGATGAAGGGGTCTATCAGCTCTGTGCCGGGTCGTTGGCTGTACATGGTGTTCTGGTCGAGTTCACAAGCCGTGCTGTGCTGGAAGCCGTAGAACACGTAGGCACGAAAGCCCTTGTCGAAGTCCCTGTCTTTCTTGTTGGTGACTGTTTCAATAAACACTGAGGGGTCGAAGTCGATGAGGGAGCCAGGCAGACACTGCGTGCCGTCGGCGGTGAGGTTCACAGGGGTGAAGGGGCCGTTGGGGCGGTCGCCCTTGCAGACCATGGGGATGCGTCCCCAGCCGCGGCTGTGGGGGTAGAGCCAGTAGGTCTTCTTGCCCGTGGCTTTATCCACGGTTTCTACGAGGTCAGGAGCAAACATGGTGTCCCACTGCCCGTTGACGAACCATGTGAAGATGGGGCCCTCGTCGCGCCATTGGCTCAGGTCCTCCACGGGTGCCGACCACATGCGGATGTCGGGACCGCAGTAGCCAGTATAGGTCACGTCGTGGGAGCCGATGATGTAGGCACGCTGCTTGCCTGAGTTGTCGGGATCATCGAAGACGCGCGGCTCGCCGTCCGGCAGGTGCTCCCAAAGCGGCAGATAAGGATTCTGTGCCGACACGGAAAGGACACAGAAGAACTGGGAAAGAAATAGAATTGTGCGATAAGTGAACGAATGTTTCATAATATAGTTGGCATTTATCTAATTTTCACATTGCCATTCATGATGACAGGACCATGGGTGGTTACGGAACGGGACACACGCCGCCCGCTGAGGTCATAGACGGTGCCGTCGGAAGTTGTCGCGTCGGAACGCACATCGTTGATGGCCACGACCTTGCCGATATCACTCTTCTTGATGACCTCGAACAATGCAGCCGTTGACTTGTTGGAGTAGATGTAGGAACCAGCCGTCTGGCGGTCGAAGTTGAAGTATTGCAGCCCCATCTCTGCCCCGCGAAGACAGATAGTGGCCTCCTCGGGTTGCTCCACGAGCAGCCACTGATCGTGTGCAGAGACATCCTGCTTGTCGGTGGCGTTGACATGCCATCCGCTCACCGTCATGTATTGTTTGGGTGTCTGCGTATTAAGCGTGAAATAAGCCGTGTAGCCACTGAGCTTGCCGAAGTGAAAGCAGTAGCTGAGATCATCAAGGTTGTTATCAGTGACCTTATCCAGCACAAAGGCGCCCTCACTCTTCCCATCGACAAAGTGCAGGAAGAGGCCGGATTTCTTGTGGCGCAGGTAATAATAGGAACTGCTTGTGGTGTTAAACGCCGACGACTGCGTCTCGGGGCGGTCTGCGGTGGCATCGGGAATGATGCCCAGCTCGGCAGCCGAGACATAGCCCTGATTGTCATGGGTGGATGTGATGACCACGCGGAAGTAGCGGCCCACGGGACGGGTGGGAAGTTCTATCTCCTGCACCTCCGATGTGTTCTGGAGCGTGCCCGTGAGCACGGGAGCACCCCAGACCGTGGCGCTGGAACTGACATAGAACTCATAGTCCTTGACGCGGCCGTTGGTCATATCCTCGCGGCCCTGATAGACGAACTTGGCCACCTTATAATATGAGTTCATGTCCACGACGATTTCGTGGGGGCACGAGGGTTTGGAGGGCGAGTACTGAGTGTGCCAGATGGTGGAGGGATTCTCGTCGATGACGTTGGAGGCCACCTCGCTGCCGCCCTGCTGGCTGCTGTAGCTGACCACCTTCCACTTGCTTTTGTCGACATACATGCCCACCTGTTCTGTGTTCATGGGGCTGGTGCTGAGGCCGGGAGCCTTGGCGTAGGCACAGACGAGTCCGCCATCAGCCAGGTTGAAAGCCTTGCTGTAGGTCTGCTCGGCACCACCGTCAATGGTGTAATAGATGGTTGCGTCTGCGTTGGGACAAGTCAGGGTGACCACACCTTTCTGTGTCTGTATGCTGACAGGTGCACAGACGGGCGATGTCACGCGGGCACGGACGGCCAGCTGCTCGTCGGTCTGCGCCTCGGCCAGCGGCATGAGCAGGAAGGAGAGGTGTGTCTTGGCCGCACGGACGCGGTACTTGTCAAGCACGTCGGGGCCGCAGCTGGCATTGCCCAGGGCACGGTTGTAGGCATCGATATTGAGCACCGTCTGCTGGCAGAAACTCACCTCGTAGGGGTGCTTCTTGCGGTCGCCGCCGTTGTTGTAGTTGTCTTCGGGACGCCAGTGGGCGGCACTCATGGCGAGGGGTTCGGGTGCCACCACGAGCAGTCCTTGACCGTCGTCGTTGGTGATGGCCATCCAGCGCACCTCTTCCTTATTGCCGTGTTCCTGCGGCAGGACATAATTGGTCCACTGGTCACTCACATTGCTGTGCCACAGGCCGATGAGGGCAGCCTCCTTGCGATCCACGTAGCTGTCCTGCGGCCCGCGACCCAGCCAGCGCATGGTCTCGAAGCCTGCGGGTAATTCCGTGCGCAGTCCCAGACGCGGCAGCTCGCCGCCCTTGGGCACGGGGTTGATGGAGGCATTGACCACCAGCACGCCGTCGGCCAGCACCTTGAAGGTCTGCTGCACCTCGAAGTAGTTGCCAGAGGCCGTGGTGTAGGTATTGGCGTTGGTCAGTTCCACGCTCTGGCCGTCCTCGCTCTGGGTGACCTGCCATTTGCCTCCTTTCAGTGTCAGCTTGCGCAGTCCCAGATTGTCGTAAGTGCCCGTGCGGCCACGCTCGTTGTCGGTGGGCAGACGGAATGCCTGGAGAGTGAGCGGTGCTGACAGCAAGGCCTTGCCGTTCACCTTGTAGGATGCCAGCTGTCCGCTGGTGAAGCGGGCTTCGAAGGTAGCCCCCTTCACGGTCACAGAGCTGCCGGTCTCGGTGACTGTTAGCTTTCCGTTTGTTTCCGTTCCATTTCCGTGTATTTCCGACGTATATGGCTTGCGTCCCGTGGCCTCGCGGATGACGAACTCCTCCCTGGCCACCTCAAAGCCGACCTCGGCCCACTCGGTGGCCTTCTTCTGGTGGGCGGTGAAGCGGATGAAGTACTCGGCATCGGGATTCGTCGGGTCTGCCACAATCTGCTTGACCGCAGGAATGGCCACGTCCATGGTCTTATCCACCGCAATGCTGATATCGCTTAGTGTGCCATGAGCCATCTCCATGCCGTCCTCCAACAGCGCCCAGCTGACGGTCAGGTCGTCCAGTGTGCGCTGCTGCAACTTGCTCTTGAGGGTGAACGTGCCCTCCTTGGCATCCTTCACGGCAAAGTCCAGTGGCTGATACACCTTCTTCATGTTATAGCTTTTGGCGGTCGGTGTGTTATCGGCCAGTACAACGCCATTGCAACAGAAGTTGCCGTCGTTGGGGTTGTCGCCGAAGTCGCCGCCGTAGGCCCAGTATTCTCCTTTGGAAATATCGAGGATGGACTTGACGTCCTGCTTGCTCTGCAGACCCAGTGCCTCAAAGGTGAGGGCCTGGTTCTTGCTGCTAACCTTCAGTCCCTGGTCTTTCCAATCCCAGACGAACTCGCCGCAGAGCGCGGGGTATTTCTCATAGAGGTCATAGTACTCGCGCTGGTTGCCCATTGAGTTGCCCATGGCGTGGGTGTTCTCGCACTGCACATGGGGACGAATGCCAGTCTTGCCGTTCTGGTAGTCGCGCAGACGGTCGCGACCCGTGCTTTCGATGAAACCGACGTTACCATACATCGTGCTGGTGACACTGCTCCAGGTGCTGTTACCCTCGTAATGTGTGAGGCGTGTGTTGTCCAGACGGGCGATGCTGTCCATGACGGTCTGGAAGTTGTTGCCGCCGCCGCTCTCGTTGCCCGCACTCCAGATGACGATGCTCGCGTGGTTGCGCAGGGTCAGCACATGGCGCACGTTGCGCTCCACCATGGGTACGCGGAATGCCTCTACGCTGGAGAGACCCATGTTGCCGTGGCACTCCACGTCGGCCTCGGCCAGCACGTAGAGGCCCAGACGGTCGCAGAGGTCATAGAGATAGGGGTTGTTGGGATAATGACTGGTGCGGATGCCGTTGACATTCAGCCTTTTCATTTGAAGGAGGTCTGTCTCTATCTCGGCCTTGGTCAGTGTGCGCCCACCGTTCTCGCTAAAACTGTGGCGATCCACTCCATGGAAGATGACGGGATTGCCGTTGACCAGCAGGGCACCGTCCTTGCGCACGCTCACCGTGCGCAATCCCACTTTCAGGCAGCGGATGTCAGTTGACAAACCGTTCTTCTTGAGCGTCAGCACCAGGTCATAGAGTTGCGGCCGCTCGGCACTCCAGGCGGTGATGCCCGCGATGTCCTTCATTTGCAGCTGCACATCGCCCGTCTTGGTGATGTCCGTTGTTTGTGAGACCAGAACCTTGGAGCCGTCCAAAAGCTGTGCCTCCAGTGTGCAGCCCTGGGGCTTCTCCCCGCTGATGCTCACCGTCAAAGCCGCATCAGCCGTGACATTTCCGTTACTTTCCGTAGTGTTTCCGCGCAGGTCCGTTGTCCGGAAGAAGAAGTCACGGATGCGGGTCTTGGGCGCACTCCAGAGATATACATCACGGGTGATGCCCGTCAGACGCCAGTAGTCCTGACACTCGAGGAACGAGCCACTGGTGAAGCGATAGACGCGCACAGACACGTTGTTGACACCCGCCCGCACCTTGTCTGTCACGTCCCACTCACTGGGCAGGTAGCTGTCCTCAGCATAGCCCACGAACTGGCCGTTGACCCAGACGTAGTAGCCGTGGCCACAGCCGTTGAAGCGCAGAAACACGTCGCGCCCGTCCCAGTCGGCGGGCAAGGTGAACTCGCGGCGGTAGCTGCCCACGGGATTTTTCTTGCTGTCCTTGTAGGTGAACCATCCCGGACGGTCGGCCATGACGCTCCACGTGTTGCTGTCATAGCTGAAGGGGTAGCCCGTGTTGCAGTACAGCGGCTTGTCCCACTGTTTGTTGTGGCGCAGACCATAGACCTGCCAGGACGACGGCACTTCAATGTCATCCCAGCCGGAGGCATTGAAGCTGTCCTGGAAGAAGGTCTTGTGGGCCTGTTCCGGCGTGCCCACCCACTTGAATTTCCATGTTCCGTTCAGCGAGAGGAACCACGGCGAGGCCTCCAGCGCATTCGTGGGCGTGTAGGCCGCAGCCGCCTCGCTGACCGATGCCACAGGGATGTCCAGCGTGTGGGCCCGCAGCCGGTTGAGATTGGTCACACTGACATTGTCCCATTCCGTCAGGGTCTGGGACAGGGCGGGCAGACAGCCCGACAGGATGGTCATACAGGCGATGACCATGCACTTTACCATGTCTTTCTTCATAATGTTGGTATCTGATGATGTATTCCTGCGCAAATTTAGACATTATAATCCAAACAGTCCCACCTTTTCCCGAAGAAAACAAAGAGTGCAACCATATCAAGTGTTTTAGAGACATGCACAGAAATGAGACAACGCCTTAAACGTGCGCTGTCGGCGCACATAATAGGATATGAGCAGACTATCTGTGAACTGTTCAGGGATGGGGTCGAGTGTGGTGGCGGCTAAATTGGCTGCGCGGTCTGCTGCAAAACCCTTGCGGATGCGGCGATACTCGCGTCGTGCCTGCCAGACGGCACGGAAACTGAGACCTTCGCCCTTCAGCAGGAAAACCAGCGAGGCAAGGGCATCCAGCCAGAAGCGGATAAACATCACACGGCGCAGACGGCTTTCGGGCAGGTTCTTGTAGAGCAACAGCAGGTTATTGCGGAAGTTGAGGAACGTCTTGCGCGGATTCTCCTTGGGCAGGGTGCCACCGCCCACATGATAGACAACAGATTGCGGCACACAAACAATGCGATGTCCCCGAGCCCGCAAACGCCAGCACAGGTCTATCTCCTCCTGATGGGCGAAGAAGCGACCGTCCAGACCGCCGACCTCCCAGTACAGGCGGGAGCGAATCAGCAACGCAGCCCCCGTGGCCCAGAAGATATCGGCCACGCTATCATACTGCCCACGGTCTTCCTCCACGCTGTCGAAGATCCGGCCGCGGCAGAACGGATAGCCCAGCGCATCCAGGTATCCGCCAGCCGCACCGGCATATTCAAAATGGGTGCGCGTGTGCTCAGCACGCAACTTGGGCTGGCAGACCGCCACGTCAGGGTGCGCATCCATATAGTCCACCAGAGGTTGCAGCCATCCCTCGGGTGTCTCGATATCAGAGTTCAGCAGCAGATAATAATCAAACTCCTCGCCCACCTGCTTCAACGCCCGGTTATACCCTTCCGCAAAACCATAGTTCTGATCCAGCTCTATAACAGTAACATCTGGAAACTCACTCGATAGCATGGCCACAGACCCATCCGTGGAACCATTATCGGCCACGATAACAGTGGCCAGCTCCTGCGGCGTGTTGTCAAGGACAGAAGGAAGGAAACGCCGCAACATCTGCGCGCCGTTCCAACTTAGGATGACAATTGCAGTCTTCATATTCGTCACTTATTATTCATCACTCATCATTCTTCATGTGACCTACGGACGGCAAAGGTAGTTGGTTTTTCCAGAATGACCAAAAGAAATGAACGGAATTAGTCATTTTTAATATAGCTCGCCCTGTCTTCCGCTGTGCCAATACTTCATGTCTCTTTATCGGTGATGTTGAACAGCCACAACGCATACAAAAAGAACACCTAAAAACAGCAAAAAGCTACGAAAAATGACAATGGGTGATAAAAATGTTGAGACTGTTACATAATTTGCAACAAGCAATCGCTATCTTTGTGCCCATAAACCAACGAAATGAACCGTATGTTATACTCACAGATTGCAGAACCTGATGACTTGCACATCGAATGGAGATGCCAATCAATCGATGAACACAATGAAGGTGTTGCGCGGTTGACCTCTGCCTTTGCCGAAGCGTTTGGCTTGGGTGACTTTGGTAGGCTCATGGGATTATTGCACAGATACTATACCCACAACTGGCACCTCTCATAGCACAACCTATTGCAGGGCCTCATCGGTGCTTATATGACTAAATGACTAAA
>JAFSZU010000072.1 GCA_017455585.1 Bacteroidaceae bacterium
GACGGATGCGTCGGCCTGATACTCGTGGAGGGTGCGCAGTTCCTGGCGCAGTAACCACACCACGGGGTTGAACCATTGCAGAGCCGTGAGCACTTCTACGACCATGATGTCGTAGCTATGACGATGGCGCACGTGCGCCTCTTCGTGGGCAAGGATGGGTGGGAGCGCGGGTGTCCCCGTCTGTATGTGTGGGTCTTTGCGGGCGGGGTCGCCCGCGCTCCCAGTCATGCGGGCGGGGTCGCCCGCGCTCCAGTCGGCACGTGAGAGCACGATGGTGCGCATCCATGAGAACGGAGCGAATGGGGCCTCGACCACGCAGACACGAGTGCCAGTGGGCAGCGTGTGCCGCTCGCCACTGGCTATCATCTGGTGCAGTTTCCAGTAGCCATGGGCTATATACAACAGGCGGATAAGGATGCCGGCGAGAAGAGCCGCAAACAGCAGCCTCACCCCCAGCCCCTCTCCCAAAGAGAGGGGAGTGACCACCTCTTCCGCAGACAATGCCTGCGGCACCTCCGTCAGCATGTCTATATACTCCCCTCCCCACCGCGGGAGGGGCTGGGGGTGGGGCTTTTCGTGTATGGTGATAATGCACAAGGGCAACACTGCCGACAGGACTATGCCCGACAACAGCACGGCGCGGTTCAGCGTGTGCGTGGTCTCGCGGGCCAGCAGCAGCATATAAAAGAGGTAGAACACGGCTATCAGCGCCGCCACCTTCAAGTCATAGTATATCAAGTCGGTAAGCATCATTTGTAAAATTCGTGTAATTCGTATTATTCGTGTAATTCGTTAAATTCGTTGTTTGAAAACATTGTTGATAGCTTTATCCCGACTTCCTGTTTTGCAGGATGGTCAGTATCTCATTGATGTCATCCTGTGTCAGCTCGTCCTCCTCGGCAAAGAACGAGACGAGCGACTTCACCGACCCGCCGAAAAACGTCTGCTTCACATCGTCCATCACCAGTCGGCGATAACGTTCGCGAGTCATAAGAGGTGAGTAGAAATGCAGTTTCCCCGCATTGCCCTTCCGCCGCTCTACAAATCCCTTCTGCTCCAGAATCTTCAGGAACGTGGCGATGGTGGTGTAGGCGGGCTTCGGCTCAGGATATTGCTTCTGTATATCGGCAACACATGCTCCCTGCTGCATGTCCCACAGGATGTTCATCACCTGCATCTCGCCCTTGGTCAGTGTCTGTCCTTTCATACCTTCATTGTATTTATTGCAAGGGCAAAATTACTAAGAATTTAGAAAACTAAAAGATTAGTAAAAGGAAAAAGAACGCTAAAGACCGAATCTTTAACGTTCATTTTTAGTAATCCTCCCAACGTTATTAGTAATTAACGCGAGTTGACGTTGCCTATGCAACAGGTGGATAACGGAAATATGTGTGTACTGGGAACAGGATAAGGCTATAGGCCGGGTACAATTTGGGTGCGATTGTATTAATATAGTTTAATTGTTAGGTGGTTTCTGGAAAAATTACTAACTTTGCACCCTAATTGCGGAAAAAGATAGTAAAATCAAATAGTCAAATAGTAAAAATTGTCTAATTGTAAAATTAAGCTATGATTTATTCAAAGGAAGTTGAAAACATGTGCGTTGTGGCCAAAGGCCCCAACCACGGGCCGGCTCCCATCCCCGAAGAGGGAAAGTGGATTCAGGCCAAGGAGATTAAGGACATTTCGGGCTACACCCACGGTATCGGCTGGTGCGCCCCGCAGCAGGGAGCCTGCAAGCTGTCGCTGAACGTGAAGGACGGTGTCATCCAGGAGGCCCTCGTAGAGACCATCGGTTGCACGGGCATGACCCACAGCGCCGCCATGGCCAGCGAGATTCTGCCGGGCAAGACCATCCTCGAGGCCCTGAACACCGACCTCGTGTGCGATGCCATCAACACCGCCATGCGCGAGCTGTTCCTGCAGATTGTCTACGGTCGCACGCAGAGTGCCTTCTCAGAGGGCGGTCTCGTCATCGGTGCCGGTCTGGAAGACCTCGGCAAGGGTCTGCGCTCGCAGACGGGTACGCTCTATGGCACTGTGGCCAAGGGCACACGCTATCTGGAACTCACCGAGGGCTACATCACCAAGCAGTTCCTCGACAAGGACGACCAGGTGTGCGGCTACGAGTATGTACACCTCGGCAAGATGATGGAAGCCATCAAAGGCGGCATGGACGCCAATGAGGCTGTGAAGAAGTTCACCGGCAGCTATGGCCGCACAAAGGCCGAGCAGGGTGTCGTGAAAGCTATTGACCCACGTAAAGAATAGGAGGACCAAGCTATGATTAGAAAAGTAAGTTTTGAGAGTTACGAGCGTCGTATCAAGCAGGTTCTCGCTGCATTGAACGAAAACGGAATTGCCAGCATCGAGGAGGCCAACGAGATTTGCGACAAGGCTGGCGTTGACCCCTACCAGATGTGTGAGGACACCCAGGGCATCTGCTTCGAGAACGCCAAGTGGGCCTACGTCTGCGGTGCCGCCATCGCCATCAAGAAGGGCGTGAAGAGTGCTGCCGAGGCCGCCGAGGCCATCGGTATCGGCCTGCAGAGCTTCTGCATCCCCGGCAGCGTCGCCGACGACCGCAAGGTGGGCATCGGCCACGGCAACCTGGCCGCCCGTCTGCTGCGCGAGGAGACCGAGTGCTTCGCCTTCCTGGCCGGTCACGAGAGCTTCGCAGCCGCCGAGGGTGCCATCAAGATTGCCGAGAAGGCCAACAAGGTGCGCCAGAAGCCGCTGCGCGTCATCCTGAACGGATTGGGCAAGGACGCCGCCATGATCATCAGCCGCATCAACGGCTTCACCTACGTGCAGACACAGTTCGACTACTACACCGGCGAGGTGAAGGTGGTCAAGGAGGTGCCCTACTCAGACGGCCCGCGCGCCAAGGTGAAGTGCTACGGTGCCGACGACGTGCGTGAGGGCGTGGCCATCCTGTGGAAGGAGAACGTCGATGTCTCCATCACCGGCAACTCGACCAACCCCACACGCTTCCAGCACCCCGTGGCCGGAACGTACAAGAAGGAGCGCGTGCTCGCCGGAAAGCCCTACTTCTCAGTGGCCAGCGGCGGTGGCACAGGCCGCACCCTGCACCCCGACAACATGGCCGCCGGCCCCGCTTCCTACGGCATGACCGACACGCTGGGCCGCATGCACTCAGACGCCCAGTTCGCCGGCTCCAGCTCGGTGCCCGCCCACGTGGAGATGATGGGATTCCTCGGCATCGGCAACAACCCGATGGTGGGCGCTACCGTCAGCATCGCCGTGGAGATAGACCTGGCCCTGAACAAGAAATAAGCTTCGCGCCTTTCCCCAAAAACCAAGTAGGAGGCAAACACCTGTGCAAATGGTGTTTGCCTCCTGTCTTCATAATCGGCATCCCGTCGGTCTCTATTTCGCGCTCTACCAGCCATTGTAGGCGGTGGTGTCGAAGCAGATGGAAATCAACTTCTTTCCACCCAGTTCTCGCACTTCACACCTGGCATCAAGCTGAAGTGCTTGATGTTGTCTGTAACAACAGTCAGACCATAGTGAAGGGCCGTGGCTCCTATCAGCATGTCGAACTGCCCGACTTCTTTGTCAAAGTCTTTCCTAATTCTCTTCAAGGCACAACGTATCTGGCCGTATTCTTCAAAAACGTCGCTAATGTCATATATCGTAACATCGTTACGCAGACGTTGAGGTTCTTTGATATGACGTTCATAATCGCTGCTATTAATAGCCCCGTATGTCAGTTCTGCAAGAGTAACTTCGGAAGCGGAAATCTGAACAATGGACAGTTGTTCCACATGTTCCCTTACTCCATGGCGATGGTGAAAATACTCAATCCAAGTGCATGTGTCAAGAATATACTTCTCCATCAGTCATCCAAATCAATCTCACGTATAAACACATTCTTGCGGCCATCTTTAATAGCAGCTTCCATACGAGCAGCGTCCTCAGGATCATCAGCCCAGCTTCCTGCCAGTGAGAGGAGATCACGCTTTCGCTCCTCTTCTGACAATTTGAATTGTTGGGTTTCCTCTTTACCGTCTGCTAAAGACTCGGTCAAAAACATAATGACGACTTTCTTTTCTTCACGACTCATCCCCTGTAGCAAACTCGAATATGGTGCCATAGGGGTATTCTGTAATTTTCTTGCTACTGCTGTCATAACTGTCTATTTTACCATTCGACTGCAAAGGTAATCATTATTTCTGAAACAACAAACAAACTATAATAAAATTTATACCTTGCGGTGGCGTGCGGCGGCTATGCGTAACCAGCACGACAACCAGTCCCAATGACAAATCCTCCCCGTGGTCTGCCGACCGCGGGGAGGATTTGTTGATGAATAAAGGCGAATGGTTTCTGATGCCTTGCTGTCACGCTGGGAAGCGTGGCCTACTGTTTGCCGTCACGCTGGGAAGCGTGACCTACTACATCATGCCGCCCATTCCGGGGTTGCCCATCGGCATGGCGGGCTCCTTCTCAGGCTTGTCAACGACGAGGCACTCGGTGGTGAGGAACATGCCGGCGATGCTGGCGGCGTTCTCCAAGGCCACGCGGGCCACCTTGGCGGGGTCGATGATACCGGCCTTGCGCAGATCCTCGTACTCGTCGGTGCGGGCGTTGTAACCGTAGTCACCCTTGCCCTCGCGCACCTTCTGCACGACAACGGCACCCTCAGCGCCACCGTTGATGGCAATCTGGC
>JAFSZU010000073.1 GCA_017455585.1 Bacteroidaceae bacterium
AACTTTCAACTTTCAACTTGATCAAGTGTATTGACCAGATTCTGGACAAGTTCGGCCACGTGAAGGACAATGCCAGCACGGAACTGGCGCGTATCCGTCGGGAACTGGCCAGCATGGAGGGCAGCATCAGCCGCGTCCTGAATAATATATTAAGGAACGCGCAGGCGGAAGGTACGGTGGCCCAGGACGTGGCACCCACCATGCGCGACGGCCGCCTGGTCATTCCCGTGGCACCAGCCCTGAAGCGCAAGATCAAGGGTATCGTCCATGACGAGAGTGCCACGGGCAAGACTGTTTTCATTGAGCCGCAGGAAGTGGTGGAGGCCAACAACCGCATCCGCGAACTGGAGGCCGACGAGCGGCGCGAGGTCGTTCGCATCCTGCGCCAGTTCACCGACGAGCTGCGCCCGCAAGTTCCCGCGTTGCTACAGTGTTACGAGATGCTGGCAGACGTGGAGTTCGTCCGCGCCAAGGTGAAGCTGGCTCAACAATTGAGCGCCTTCACCACCACGCAACCCCAGATTGCCGACGCGCCCCTCATTGACTGGACACTGGCCGTGCACCCCCTGCTGCAACGCACGCTGGCCAAGCACAACAAGAAGGTGGTGCCCTTGGAGATTGAGCTGACGCGCCGCCAGCGCATCCTGCTCATCTCCGGTCCCAATGCGGGCGGCAAGAGCGTCTGCCTGAAGACCGTGGGGCTGCTGCAATACATGCTCCAGTGCGGGCTGCCCATCACCGTGGGCGAGAACTCGCGACTGGGTATCTTTGAGGGCATCATGATAGACATCGGGGACGAGCAGAGCATTGAAGATGAACTTTCGACATACAGCTCTCACCTGCTGAATATGAAGCAGATGATGCGTGCCGCCAACCCCGCCACACTCTTGCTGATTGATGAGTTCGGCGGCGGCACGGAACCGCAGATTGGCGGTGCGATGGCCGAGGCGGTGCTGAAGCGTTTCGTGGAGCGCGGCACCTTTGGCATCATCACCACCCACTACCAGAACCTCAAGCATTTTGCCGAGGATACAGACGGGGTGGTCAACGGTGCCATGCTCTATGACCGCCACCTCATGCAGCCGCTCTTCCAACTGCAAATCGGTCAGCCGGGCAGCAGTTTCGCCGTGGAGATTGCCCGCAAGATAGGCATCCCGGAGGAGGTCATCAGCGATGCCTCGGACATCGTGGGGCGCGACTATATCAACGCCGACAAGTGGTTGCAGGACATTGTGCGTGACCGCCGCTACTGGCAGCAGAAACGCGACACCATCCACCAGCGCGAGAAGCAGATGGAGCAGACCATCGCCAAGTATGAGGAGGAGATGGCCGAGCTCCAGCGCCAGCGCAAGGACATCATCCGCCGTGCCAAGGAAGAAGCCGAACAGCTGTTGAGTGACAGCAATGCCCGCATCGAGCGCACCATCCGCGAAATCCGCGAGGCACAGGCCGAGAAGGATGAGACCCGCCGCGCCCGCCAGCAACTGGAGGACTTCCGCATCAAGAGCGTGGAGAGCCAGGAGGGGATGCAGGATGAGGAGATAGAACGCAAGATGGAGAAGATCAGGAGGAGGCAGGAGAGGAAGAAAAGACCCACCTCCGACCCCTCTCGCAAGGGAGGGGAGACCTCCGGCTTCTCAAGTTCCAACAGTGCGCAGCTTTCCCCCTCCCTAATGGGAGGGGTCGGGGGTGGGTCTTCCTGGGTCCGCATCAAAGGTCAGACCTCTGTGGGCCGCCTGCTCTCTGTTGACGGCAAGAATGCCATGGTGCTCTTCGGGCAGATGCGCACGACGGTGAAGGCAGACCGTCTGGTGCCCGCACGCGAGCCCAAGCGGGAGGAGTCACCCACGGGTTCCACGTTCCTCAGCCGCGAGACACAGAACTTGATGCGCGAGAAGAGCCTGAACTTCCAACAAGATATAGATGTGCGGGGGATGCGCGCCGACGAGGCCCTGCAAGCCGTGCAGTACTTCATCGACGATGCCACGCAGGTGGGTGTCTCTCGCGTCCGCATCCTCCACGGCACTGGCACGGGTGCCCTGCGGCAGGTCATCCGCCAGTACCTGCGCACCGTCCCCTCCGTTGTGGATGCCCGCGACGAGCACGTCCAGTTTGGCGGAGCCGGCATCACCGTCGTTGACTTGCAATAATAGTTGCATATATATACAAGACTAATTAACTAATCAATATCTCAGTTATGAAACAGTTTTTCTCTCTGATTCTTTTTGCTGTTCTGTCAGTGATGACGGCAAATGCTGCTGATGTGGAACTCACGAAAGTGGAGGACCTTACGACTCAGTATTTCATCATGGCCTACAGCGACAACGGCACGTACAAGAGTCCCTACTGGACCAAGGGCAACAACCAGAATGTGCTGTCGCCGCGCGAGTCGGCCATCATCTGCAACGGCAAGGATTATTACTACCTGCTGAAGGCTGAGGCCGTGACCTACAAGGGCGAGAAGGTCTATCGCGTCAGCATCTCCAACGGTCTGCACGAGTTGTTCCCCAACGGCATTGGCGGCGCAGCCTACATGAACAGTGCGGGCTGGTGCTTCTTTGCCGGCCAGAGCGAGCCTTCGGGGAAGAGCCATGTCTATGGTCAGGATGCCGACGGCCTGGGCGTGTGGCGCATCACCTACACGGCGGGCAAGGGCTTCCAGTTCCAGTGTGTGGGCAACAGCAACTACATCAGCTACACGATGAGCAACAGCACGTCGGCCAACAAATATTACTGGCAGTGCTTTGCCGAGGGGTCGCTCTATAATGCCATTGAAGCCCTGAAGGTGTCGTCTCCCTACTTGGCTCACAACGAGATGCGCAAGATGCTGCAGACCCTGGCGGCGGACAAGACCAACATCACCTGCGATGATGCCGGGCGCGCCACGCTGACGACAGCCCTGGCAACCGCCAAGACAGCTGTGGATGCCGCCACCACTGAGGATGAGATCCTGACGGCCGTAAAAGCTTTGCGCGCAGCAGGCTGCACATTCCTAAACGGCGTCACCCTGGCCAAGGGCTACCAGCTCAACGCCACGCCGCTGCTCATCAACGCCTCCTTCCCCTGCAACAACGCGGCAGGATGGGACGGCACAGAGCCGGGATTCCAGACACATGGCAACGCCGAGTTCTACTCCAAGAGCTATAACTGCCACCAGACCATGCCCGACATGCCGGCCGGCACCTATCTGCTGCGTATGCAAGGTTTCCAGCGTTCGCAGGACTCCAACGACAAGGCCATGACCAACTTCTTGAACGGAACACTCACGCAGTCCGAGGGCTACTTCTATGCCAATGACCAGCAGATGACGCTGTCACTCATCACCCGCGACGCGCAGACGACCAACGCCATCGGCGGCACACAATATACGGTCAGCGGCAAGGACTACTGGATGCCCAACAGCATGAGCGATGCCAACAAATACTTCAACAACGGCAAATACTGGAACAACCTCACCGTCAACCATCTCACACGCGGCGACCTGACCATCGGCTTGCGCTGTAGCGTCAGTTCGTGGGGCACGTGGACCTGCTTCGACAACTTTGAAATCTACTATCAAGGCGAGGCGGGCGACGTGAGCGATGTGACCTACCTCATCACCAATCCCTCCTTCGAGACGGGCACCACCGACGGCTGGATCGTGGGCAAACCCAGCGGCGGCGGCGACGTGGGTGCCAAGAAGAACGAGGGACAGTATGCCACCAGCGGCGGCGATGGTGACTACATCTTCAACACATGGTCCATCAGTGACAGCTATGCCTACGGCACCCCGGAACAATTTGTGCAGCAGACGCTCTACGACATGAAACCCGGTGAATACCGGCTGCGCGCGCTGGCCTCCAGCAACACCTATTCCAGCGTCAAGGCACCCGTGGAACTCTACGGCAACAACTACGTGACCAGTTTTGTGCCGCCATCAAAGACTGAGTTCCGAGAGACATACGAGGTGACCATCTATCTGATGCCGTCCGAGCCCGACCTCACCATCGGCATGCGCTCCACCGGCTGGTTCCGGGCCGACAACTTCCGCCTCATCTACTTCGGCAAGACAGAGGACTATGAGAAGAAACGCCGTCTGTCTATTGCCAACCTCTACGAGGAAATCGCCAGCCAGGCCACTGACCGCAGCAGCTATGATGCCGTGCTCAACGATGTGCATGCAGCACTGATGGCCGACGAGATCACCGACGAGGAGATTGCCCGTCAGAACGAACGTCTGCGTGTCGCCCTCCTGGAACTCGTCAAGACCGGGACGACTTCTACAGGACTGTTTGACCTCACCGCCCTGCTGCCGAACAGCGGCACGCAGCGCGCCAACAACACCAAGAAACTCACCACGCTGGCACAGACGCTCGAGGGTATGCCCGCCGGACACTACACCTTCTGTGCCAACGCCCTCTACCGCCCGACGACGATGAGTGCCGCATTGGAACTCTACGAAGCCGGCACAGAGGAACATCCTGCATATATATATATAGGTAAGACCCTCTCGCCCGTCACGAACATCTTTGACGATGCACGCCACGCCGCCACCAGCGCGTCGGACATCTACGCCACCATCGACGGCCGCAGCGCCCCCATGACCGAATCAACCGCCATGAGCGCTTTCATGCAGGGCGACTATGCCGCTGTTGTGGAGAGCGACCTGGAGGCCGACGGACAGCTGGAAGTGGGCTTCCGCATCAACGCTGTCAAGAAGACCGACAACTGGTTCCTGGCCAGCCGTCTGCAGCTGCTCTACGGCAACAGGCCTGATGTCATCATCAATAAGAGCGTGCCCGCCGGAGCACTGACCCCACTGTGTATGCCCTTTGAACTCCAGAGTGACAGCACGTGCCAGCTCTATGCCGTCGGCAGCATCCTGGACGGCATCGCTACGGTCTATCCCGTGGCTGCCATCCACGCCGGCGAACCCTGCGTCATCCAGGCACAGGAGGACATACCCTCCTTCACCATCCCTGCCGCAAAACTGCGAAACAAGGATGCCGACATCGTGCCGCTGCCCTGGGACGGCGGCATCATCAACACCGACCCCGCCCACTTCACGTGGACAACCACCTCTGTCGATGGCACGAAAATCGCCAAGGCAGAAGACCTGGCCTTCGCCGTCTGCGACCCCATGGACATGGACTTCACCGTCAACCTGGAGAACCTGCAGGCCCGCCGCTTCCTCGAGCTGGAAGACTACAACGCCACCACCAGCAGTCACATCACCCGTTACAACATAACACCTCCGGGACGCCGTGACTACCCCAACAGCGTGGGCATCCCGGTGGCAGGCAGCAGCACCTCGAAGTACAAGCTCCTCTATTCCACCACCAAGGATCTGAGCAGTGCCAAGACACTCAGCAGCTATCTGACAGACGGCAAACTGCTCTACGTGCCCAACCTGATCCCCCAGCGAACCTACTACTATGAGGTGCACGCTGGAGAGGACATCGTGGGCAAGGGACAGTTCCACACCGACGGCTATCTGCGCATGATCTATGCGCCCAGTATCGACAATATCCGTGACCTGGGTGGATGGAAGACGAGCGATGGCCTCTACATCCGCTACGGACGCATCTATCGCGGCGGAGAGCTGAACGGCTCACACACGGCCACCACCGCGGCCACCAAACGGCTGCGCTCCCTGGGCGTGACGGCCGAGATAGACCTGCGTATCGACTATGAACAGAGTTCGGGCGTGTCGGCCTTCGGCTTCACCACCTCGGCCGGCACGTTCTACTATGCCAACTGCATGGACTGCGAACCCGAGAACCTCACTTCGGCAGAAAGCTATGCACGCTGGAAGGCAGAGTTCAATCTGATTATGAAGAACCTGCGCAGGGGAGGCAGCATCTATTTCCACTGCCGTATAGGTGCCGACCGCACAGGTCTGCTCTCTCTGATGCTCGAGGGTCTGCTGGGCGTGCCGCGCGACCAGTCGAACAAGAACTACGAACTCACGACATTGTCTCCCTCCGGAGTGCGCACCCGCAATACACAGGATGCCTTCTTCAACTATTTCAACAGCCTGAAGGGTGCAACCCTGCAACAGAAATTCAATACCTTCTTCGTGGAGAAGCTGGGTGTCAGCCAGGCCGACATCGACGAGTTCCGGGACATCATGCTCACCGCGGACATCACAGATGCCATCGAGGACGTGCCTGCAGCCCGCAGCCCGCAGCAACCCGACAGCATGTTCTATGACCTCTCCGGCCGCAGAATCCCGCAGAACGCCGCGCTCACAAAGGGCATCTACATCCAGGGCGGCAAGAAGATTCTGGTGAAATAAGTGCTTCTTTTGATTGATGCATCGTGACGTTTCAATTGATTGGTCACGATGTATCAATTGCTTTATCATGATTCAGCAATTGCACAATCGTGATTCAGCAATTGCTCGATCATGATTCAGCAATCATTACAACCGCCTGTCTGCCGTCGTTCAACTGTTAAAAGTTGATAAAAGAAGGCGGTGAATGTAATGTTTCTGCCGTGACCTGTGTATATAGGAGTAGAAAGACTTGACGTAGTTTGTGAGCATCATAGAGGAGACAGCGCGCATCATAGAGGGTCTCCGCAACGGAGACAGCACTGCGCAGGAACGATTCCTGCGGCAGTTTGCACCTCGCATCTTTCAGTTCATCGTCCGCATGGCGAGCCACGAACAGGACGCCGAGGAACTGACACAGGACACACTGCTCCGGGCCATGCAGCAGATTCAACGTTTTGACCCAGTGCAATCCACCCTCCAGACATGGATCAGCCGCATCGCCTACCGCCTCACACTCAACCACCTGCGAAACCGTGGCATCACGTTTCAGTCCATAGACGAGAACATCACGGCCCTCACCGCCACCGAAGAAGCAGCCATGTCACAAGCCTTTGCCGAGGCCGATGACTCGCGCACCGAACTGCTGCAACAGGCATTGGACCAACTGGCACCCGACGAGCAGACGCTCATCAATCTCTTCTACTACGATGACCTGCCGCTGAAAGAGATTGGTTACATCATTGACGCACCACCCGGCACTATCGCTACACGCCTCCACCGCATCCGCAGAAAACTCTATTACCTCATCCTTAAACTGCAACAACAATGAAACCCACTGCACACAACACTCCCGAAAGCTGGCGCCAGACCGACGCCGCTCTCCGCCGTGCCTTGCAGCAGCGCAACGAGGCCCTGCCCGGTCTCCCCGCTGGGTTCGCCGAAAGGATGAAGGCACGAATGGAGGCAGAACAGGTGACTGCCGCATCGACAACAGCGGGAAAGGCAGCAACGACGGACTCAACAACAATAGTTGGAACTGCAACAACGACGGCAGGAAAAGCGCAAGGCGTGGATGCCACACCGCGAAAGCATCGACAGTCAAGGACTGTAGCAAATGGTGTGCCCACGTCGCAAAGCCGCCGATTGTGGCCGTGGTGTGCAGCAGTCGCTGCCGTGGCGGCGGCCATGGTTGCAGTTGTGTTCCTGTGGCCGGACGCAGACAGGATGGAGCCGGAGATTGCGGCCAGTGGGGTGGGGCAGACGACCACCGCCAGTGGGGGAGGACAGACAGCCACCGCCAGTGGGGGAGGACAGCGGGTCGCCGCCAGTGTGATGGGGCAGCCGGCCGATTTACCCCTTCCAAATGCTGGGCGACCCCTCCAGGGGCGTGTCCCTGACACCGCGGGCAATCCAGGGGTACTCGCCACGCTCGCACCCCCGGTTACTGAGCGAAGACGCCTTCTGCGTCTTGATACACCTGCGGCAGCAACCAGCGAGGCAATGACAGCAAGCAGCGAGGCAAAGACTGCAAGCAGCGAGGCAATGACAGCAAGCAGCGAGGCAAAGACTGCAAGCAGCGAGGCAAAGACTGCAAGCAGCGAGGCAATGACAGCAAGCAGCGAGGCAATGACTGCAAACAGCGAGGCAAAGACTGCAGGCAGCGAGGCAAAGACTGCAAGCAGCGAGGCAATGACAGCAAGCAGCGAGGCAAAGACTGC
>JAFSZU010000074.1 GCA_017455585.1 Bacteroidaceae bacterium
GGGATTCTGATTATCGAGTATCCCCATGCAGAGTTCGCGGGCCTTGTCCAGGTCCTCGGCTTTCGGCGAACCGTAATATATCTGCGCCCGCATCCAGTTGGCGTAGTTCACGTCGGCCAGCCCCCGCATCTCGGCGGTGTCGACGAGCCCGAACGCGCGCTTCGGCTGCTCAATAATGTGCTGTCGGATGTTCTCCCACGTATAGATACTGTCGGCGGGAAAACCGCCGACCGCACGACCGCCCCGGCCTGTGCAGCCCATTGTCAGGGCCAGCAGGGCAAAGAGCATAGCTGCGATTGAGCGAGAGCAGAGTGATGCTCGCATCTGCTCTGCCAAGCGTGAGCAGGCTCGACCGCAGGTCAATACAATAATGATTCTTGAGGTTCTCTGTGGCATGATAAATACTCCTTATTCCGCGTTAAATAATCCTATCGTCTCACACACTTTCTGCATCGCGTCCGTATTGAAATTTGTTGCAAAGGTACGAAATCTTTGCGTAAATTGTTCCATTTCCCTCCATTATTTATCGTTTATAATCCCTGCATTCTGAAGACGTTACGCTCAAATAAGCGCCGCAAGCGTCGAGCGATAGCCGCTCTTATCAAGGGGCTCTAAACATTATACCAAAAAAAGCAGATGATTTGTCAAGGGTTACAACTTGAAGTTGAGGGCCTGCTGGCGGATGTGGTCCAGGAAGGACTTGTTGATGGCCAGGATCTTGCGCTGCTGCGACTTGATGTCGCCGGTGATCTGGTCATAGAGATCCTGGAAGATGTGCATCATGGGTGTGGCGTTGCGGTTGGCCTCCTCGTTGACCACGACGCGCAAGCCCTTGGGCACCAGCTGCACGGCGATGTCCGTTCCCGCCTCGGCGGGTTCGCCGTCATAGTGGATGACACCCGGTGCGGGCCGGTGAATCTTCAGAGCCTGGCAGCGGAAGGTCTTGATGCGCGGGTTGGTGTCCAGCGTCTTGTTGAGCATCTGCATGACAATCTGCGGAGCTTCCAGCACATTGAACGGCTCCATGATGGTGACGTCCAGGAGGCCGTCGGACATGGAGGCCTGCGGGGTGATGTAGAAGTTGTTACCGTATTGCGAGGCATTGCCGCAGGCGATGAGGAATGCCTTGTGAAGTTCGGTCTGTCCGTCAATCTCCAGCTCGTAAGTGTCTGGCTGGTAGGTGAGACCGCCCTTGAGAGTGTTCTCTATATAGGTCATGAGGCCGCGCTTGCCGCTGCCGGCGAATTTCTCGCTGATGAAGGCATCGAAGCCCACGCCGCAGGTGCAGAAGAAGGGCGTGTCGTTGATGGTACCGTAGTCCAGCGCCTTGATCTGGCACTGCGAGAGCACGCGCAGTGCCCCGTCGGGATCCATGGGAATCTGTATGTGACGTGCCAGCCCGTTGCCGCTGCCCATGGGAACGATAGCCAGGGCGGTCTGGCTGTGGCACAGGGAGCGTGCCACCTCGTTGACGGTGCCGTCGCCGCCGATGGCCACGCACACATCGACCCCCTGGAGCGAAGCCTGGCTGGCCAGCTCTGCGGCGTGGCCGCGATGCGTCGTCCACTGGACCTCCCACGTGAAGCGTTCCTCTGGCAGGAACTGCGGCAAGGAATCAATGATGGGTTGCTTGTCACGCGTTCCGGAGATGGGGTTGGCGATGAAAAGTAGTCTTGTCTTGTCCATAAAGTGGGGGCAAAGGTAGTGCAAAGAACATGAAATAGCGTGTGAGTCCCCTTTTTTTGACCTAAAAATGCCAAAAAGTCAAAATTTATGCGAATAATCGCTGAATGTTCAAAAAAAAGACGTACCTTTGCCGCGCATTTGCATGAAAAGACGAAAACACATACCTATTTATATATATGGGATTATTACAAGACAGATTGGCTCAGTATGACCGTCCTCAGAAATACAAGGCGTTGGGTATTTATCCCTATTTCCGCGAGATAGAGGGCAAACAGGGTACGGAAGTCATCATGGAAGGCCACCCGGTGCTGATGTTCGGCTCCAATGCCTACACCGGTCTCACGGGTGATGAACGTGTGATACAGGCAGGCATCAAGGCCATGGAACAGTATGGCAGCGGTTGTGCCGGTTCCCGTTTTCTCAATGGCACATTGGATATTCACGTTCAGTTGGAGAAAGAACTTGCCGAGTTTGTGGGCAAGGAGGAGGCGCTGTGCTTCGCCACCGGTTTCACCGTGAACAGCGGCGTGCTGGGTGTGCTCACAGACCGTCATGACTACATCATCTGCGACGACCGCGACCATGCCAGCATTGTGGATGGCGTGCGCAACAGCTTCTCTCACCGCCTGAAGTACAAGCACAACGACATGGCCGACCTGGAGGCACAGCTGCAACGCTGCCCCGAGGATGTCGTGAAGCTGATTGTGGTCGATGGCGTGTTCTCCATGGAAGGCGACCTGGCTCCCCTGCCCAAGATTGTGGAACTGAAGAAGAAGTACCCCAACACCGCCATCATGGTCGACGAGGCCCACGGCCTCGGCGTCTTCGGTCGCCAGGGACGCGGCGTGTGCGACCACTTCGGTGTGACAGACGACGTGGACCTCATCATGGGCACTTTCTCCAAGAGCCTGGCCAGCATCGGCGGCTTCATCGCCGCAGACAGTAGCATCATCAACTACCTGCGTCACCACACCCGCACCTACATCTTCTCGGCTTCCTGCACACCCGCCGCCACGGCTGCCGCCCGCGAGGCCCTGCACATCATCCAGCAGGAACCCGAGCGCATTGAGCGGCTGTGGGACGTGACCAACTACGCCCTGAAGCGGTTCCGCGAGGCCGGCTTCGAGATAGGCGACACGGAGAGCCCCATCATCCCGCTCTATGTGCGCGATGTCGATAAGACCTTCGCCGTGACCAAGCTGGCCTTCGATGCCGGCGTGTTCATCAACCCCGTCATCCCGCCCGCCTGTGCCCCGCAGGACACGCTGGTGCGCTACGCCCCCATGGCCACACACACCAAGGAGCAGGTGGACCGCTCCGTGGAGGCGTTGACAGGAGTGTTCCGCCAGTTGGACATTATCAAATAAGTGAGGAGCCGCAAGGCTCCTTTCTTGTTTCCAGGGAGGGTAGGGGTGATAGAGAACGATTCCTCAAAAAGCAAAAAAATGAAGACGGGGACGAAAAAAGTCTTTCAAAAGTTTGGCCATATCACGAGAAAGCACTACCTTTGCACCCGCAAAACCAAGGAGGCGGCCTCCGTGTCGTCTGCCGAGACAACAAAACAAAGTTGCGTCCTTAGCTCAGTTGGTAGAGCAATTGACTCTTAATCAATGGGTCCAGGGTTCGAGCCCCTGAGGGCGTACAGATGTGAATAATTTGTTTGTCCGCGTCCTTAGCTCAGTTGGTAGAGCAATTGACTCTTAATCAATGGGTCCAGGGTTCGAGCCCCTGAGGGCGTACAGTGATAAGGCTTCGTCGAGAGATGAGGCCTTTCACTGTTTTAATGATGATCCGCAATCGTACCATCAAGACGGTGAACCCGTCTCCGCTCAATGACCGCAGGATCCGAAGGACCTGCGGATGGCTGGCCACACTGAGACTTTTGCGAACGGAAATCACGTCCGCACGTGACAGCCTTTACGTCCGCACATGATTGCCTTTACGTGCGCACGTGACTGCTTTTACGTCCGCACGTGAATACTTCACGTCCGCACATGTTTTTCTATCCGTCCGGGACTCTTCTTCTTCATACCCACTTCAGAATTGTTGTAAAAGGCTTTTTTTATGCACAAAAAGTAATGTTTTTGTCTATTTATTTGTATATTTTGAAGAAATGTCGTACCTTTGCAGCGTCTAAGAGAAAGGGGTGCGAACTTCAAGTTCCTTAGACTTTAAACATTGTTCAATTTAATAATTAAGGTAAAAAGATTATGTTTGAAAAAGCAGGTGAACTCGCAGGTGCCATTTGGAATGCCCTGAATGAGAACGGTGCACTGAACGCCAAAGATCTGAAGAAAGCTGCCAAGGCCAAGAGCGAAAAGGATTTGTATCTGGGTCTCGGTTGGCTGCTTCGTGAGGACAAGCTGAACGTCTCCGACGATGAGAAGGAGCCCGTCTTCAGCCTCAAGTAATTCTGTTGCTTGATCCTCTTCTACTTCTAAAGAACACAACACACACTTTAACATCCCACGTCGGCCTCCGCAGAGGCTAACGTGGGATTTTCGTCTTGTTCGGTTGAACCAGACAAAGACCGCAAGGCGGTCTCCTCACAATAACAGGGGGTGCATAGTACCTCCGGAAAAAGCCATGAGAAAGAGTATATCGACCCTGAAGGGGTCGCCGAGTATGCTGTCGGGGCACACTTTCAGCGTGCTGTCTCTCGCATCTTGCCGTCCGCAGGTCCGTCGGACACTGCGGTTATTGAAAGGAGACGGTTTCAGCGTCTTGAACCGCGCAGGTTGTTTTTTTGTTTCTGTCTCGCGTCTGTGGACCGTGATTCGGTGGCTCTTGGGGGCTAAATCCACTTTTTTTGAGGTCTTTTCACCGAAAAATAGTAGATGTGCTTTGTAATTCCGTCTGTTTTTCCTATCTTTGCGCCCATGAAACATATTCGCAACTTCTGCATCATCGCTCATATCGACCACGGCAAGAGCACACTCGCCGACCGTCTGCTCGAACGGACAAACACCATTCACGTCACCGAAGGACAGATGCTGGATGATATGGATCTGGAGCGCGAGCGCGGCATCACCATCAAGAGTCACGCCATCCAGATGGAATATGAGCGCGACGGGCAGAAGTATATCCTCAATCTCATCGACACGCCGGGACATGTGGATTTCTCCTACGAGGTCTCGCGCTCCATTGCGGCCTGCGAGGGCGCGCTGCTGGTGGTGGATGCCACTCAGGGCGTGCAGGCGCAGACCATCTCCAACCTGTATATGGCCATCGACCACGACCTGGAAATCATCCCGGTGGTGAACAAGTGTGACATGCCCAATGCCATGCCTGAGGAGGTAGAGGACGAGATCGTGGAGCTGCTGGGCTGCAAGCGCGAGGAGATTATCCGAGCCAGCGGCAAGACGGGCATGGGCGTGGATGAGATCCTGGATGCCGTCCTGGATCGCATCCCCGCGCCCGTGGGCGATGAGGCGGCACCGCTGCAGGCACTCATCTTCGATTCCGTCTTCAACAGCTTCCGCGGCATCATTGCCTACTTCAAGATCGTGAACGGCAGCATCCGCAAGGGCGATGATGTCGTCTTCATCAATACCGGCAAGGAATATAATGCCGACGAGATCGGCGTCCTCAAGATGGACATGGTACCGCGCCAGGAGCTGCACTGCGGCGACGTGGGCTACATCGTCAGCGGCATCAAGACTGCCACCGAGGTCAAGGTGGGCGACACCATCACCCACGTGGCCACGGTCGCACAGACCCGCGCCATCGAAGGCTTTGAGGAAGTGAAGCCCATGGTCTTTGCCGGCGTCTATCCCATTGAGACCGAGGACTATGAGAACCTGCGCGCCTCGCTCGAGAAATTGCAGCTGAACGATGCCTCGCTGACCTTCCAGCCCGAATCGTCGGTGGCACTGGGCTTCGGCTTCCGCTGCGGCTTCCTGGGGCTGCTCCACATGGAGATTGTGCAGGAACGCCTGGACCGCGAGTTCAACATGGACGTCATCACCACCGTGCCCAACGTGTCCTACATGGTCTATGACAAGCAGGGCGGGGTGAAGGAGGTGCACAACCCGGCCGGGATGCCCGACCCCACGGTCATCGAGCGCATAGAGGAACCCTATATCCATGCCTCTGTCATCACCACGGCCAACTACATCGGCCCCATCATGACGCTCTGTCTGGGCAAGCGCGGCGAACTCATCCGTCAGGACTTCATCAGCGGCAACCGCGTGGAAATCCAGTTCGCCATGCCGCTGGGCGAAATCGTTATCGATTTCTATGACAAGCTCAAGAGCATCTCCAAAGGCTATGCCTCCTTTGACTATCACCAGTCCGGCTTCCGGCCGTCCAAGTTGGTGAAGCTGGACATCCTGCTCAACGGCGAGCCGGTGGATGCGCTCTCCACGCTGACACATGTCGATAACTCGGTGGATTTCGGGCGGCGCATGTGCGAGAAGCTGAAGGAGCTGCTGCCGCGCCAGCAGTTCGACATCGCCATCCAGGCCGCCATCGGTGCCAAGATCATTGCCCGCGAGACGGTGAAGCAGGTGCGCAAGGACGTGACAGCCAAGTGCTACGGCGGTGACGTCAGCCGCAAGCGCAAGCTCCTGGAGAAACAGAAGCGCGGCAAGAAACGCATGAAGCAAATCGGTAATGTGCAGGTGCCGCAAAAGGCATTCCTCGCTGTGCTGAAGCTTGACTAAAGAGATAATGTGATACCTTAACTTTCAGAAAGACCAACAGATATGCAAGAGAAACCAATTTATGACAAGCGGAGGGACGTGGCCAGGGAGATTGCACGCCTCTACTGCACCATGTCACCCAAGGGCATCGAGACGCTTGCCGGCATCCTCATCCCCATGAAAGTGTCCAAGGGCGAGAAACTGATGACGGAAGGAGAGGTCTGCAAGTATATGTATTTCGTGGAACGGGGCATGGTGCGGCAGTTCTACTTCAAGAACGGCCGCGACGTGACCGAGCATTTCAGCTATGAGGGCCGCATCGTCATTTGCATCGAGAGCTTTCTGAAGCAGATTCCCTCGCTGCTAGGTGTGGAAGGCCTCGAAAATTCGTGGCTCTATGCCATCCCGCATGACGAGTTCCTGCAACTGGTGGAGGAGAACAAGGAGATGGAGCGGCTGTATCGCAAGATACTGGAACACGCCCTCATCTCTTCCCAGGAACACGCAGACAGCCAGCGCTTTGAGAATGCCACCGAGCGTTATATGCGACTGCTGCGCACCAAACCCGAGATTATCCTGCGGGCACCCATGGTGCATGTGGCCTCCTTCCTGCAGATGACGCCCGAGACGCTGAGTCGTGTGCGTGCAGCCCACAGCACGTCTTCTTCTGATTAGCCCACATGCTGAGCAAGGCCACTCTCCAACTCATCCGCTCGCTGGACACCCGCAAGGGCCGTCGGCAACACGGCTTGTTTGTGGCAGAGGGGCCGCGGCTGGTGGGCGAGTTGATGGGACATTTCCAGTGCGAGGCCATCTTCTATACTGACAGTGCGGCACACGTGGCATGGCTGTCAAAGGCCGATGCGGTGAACACGTGCGCGACGGTCACCCTGCTTTCCGAGAAAGACATGGAGCGCTGTAGCTTGCAGCAGTCGCCGCAGGGCGTGCTGGCACTGTTCCACATTCCTTCCTGCGAGTGGGAACCTGTCGCATTGCCTGCCAGGCAGTTGTGCATCGCGCTGGACGGCGTGCAGGATCCCGGAAACCTCGGCACCATCGTTCGTCTGGCAGACTGGTTCGGGGTCATGGACATCGTCTGCTCACCAGACACCTGCGACATCTGGAACCCCAAGGCGGTTCAGGCTACGATGGGTGGCCTTTCGCGCGTGCGCGTACATTATTTAAATATACCCGCGTGGCTGCAACTGCTTCCCGCTACAGTGCCTGTCTATGCCACTTCCCTGCAAGGTTCATCGGTCTGGACGGCCGACGTGCAGCAGTGTGGCGTCATTGTCATGGGCAACGAGGGTAGGGGAGTGTCGCCTGCTGTTGCAGCCTTGTGCCGTCAGCACCTGCTGATTCCCAACTATCCTGCCGGGCGTGATTGCACAGAGAGCCTGAATGTGGCCATGGCCACCGCCATCATCCTCTCTGAGTTCCGCCGGAGAGTCGGGTAAGAAAATACTATAAAACAGTATGTCTGTGTCTTATCACACGAATTACCACGAATTATCCACGAATTATTCACCAATGACATTCATGGGTAATTCATGCGTAATTCATGGTCATTCGTGTGAAAAGCGAACAAGAAGACATGGCCGCCATCCATTCTTGCTGCTGTGGATACTGGTTTTAGTGACAGGCTGTGCACCGTCGCGCTTTCTGGAGGAGGACGAGTTGTTGCTGGACCGTGTCCGTCTGCGCAGCGACGAGCCCATGGCCAATGTAGAGCAGCTGTCGGGCTATATCCGTCAGCACCCCAACTCCAAGTGGTTCAGCCTGTTCAAGGTGCCTCTGGGCTTCTACTGTCTCAGCGGCACAGACTCCACACGACGTGTCAACCGCCTCATTCAACGCATCGGCGAGCCGCCGGTGGTCTATGACAGCACATCGGCTGCCAAGAGCCAGAGGGACATTGAATCGGCTGTCCGCAACCTGGGTTATCTGCGGGCACAGGTGACCCTGCAGGCCCATAGGCACAAGCGGCGCATCGGCCTCACCTACCGCATCAACCCCGGTCCCCTCTACACCGTCAGCCGTCTGCAGCGTGCCATAGACGACCCGCATGTTGATTCCGTTTACGTCAGCAACTGGGACGGTTCACTGCTGCATGAGGGGATGCCTTTTGACATCAATCTGTTGGACCGTGAACGCTCACGCCTGACCGGCATCTTGCAGAACATGGGCTACTATCGCTTCAACAAGAGCATGGTGCGATTCGATGCAGATACCACACAGAAGCAGCATCAAGTGGCTGTGACACTGCGTGTTCCGCTCTTCCGCCCTTCGCCGCAGGAAGCCCTGACGCTGCATCCCTGTTTCCATCTCGGACAGATCAACTACCTGGTGGACTTGGATCCCCAGGCACTGCGAGGTCACACCGCCGAGTATCACGTGTCCACGCTCGGCGAACAGCGCTTTTATGCCAGAGAGGGCATGCACTTCCGCCCCATGTTCCTGCTGAACAAGTCCGACCTGCATCCCATGCGGCTCTACAGCGAGACCGATGTTCAGTCCACCTACAGCAACCTCTCGTCGCTCTCTGCTGTGGTGGGGGCCAATGTGACGATGGAGCCCTCTGCCACGTCGCCCGACACGCTGGATGCCTACGTGAGTCTGCTGTCGGCCAAACGGCACGGCGTTTCTGCCGAGGTCGAGGGCACCAACTCGGCGGGTGACCTGGGAGCCGCCCTCAGTCTGGGCTATCAGAACCGCAACCTCTTCCGTCGTTCGGCGCAGTTGGGACTCACCCTGCGCGGCGCCTTCGAAGCCATCAAGGGCCTGGAGGGCTATACAGACCAGAATTACCTGGAGTATAGCGCGGAAGCCTCCCTCAACTTCCCGGAATTTATGCTGCCGCTGCTCTCGCGTCAGTTCCGACGCTCTGTGAACGCGCAGAGCATCGCCTCGGTGATGTATGATTCCCAAGACCGCCCGGAGTTCCACCGCCGCGTGCTCACCGCCGCCTGGCGCTATCGCTGGAACCGCACACGTCAGCAACACCAGTATCGTCTGGACCTGCTGGACTTGAACTATGTCTTCATGCCTTGGATCTCGGAAACCTTCAGGCAGGAATATCTCACAGACAATGGCAGCCGCAACGCTGTGCTGCGCTACAACTATGAGAACCTGTTCATTATGAAGACCGGTATCAATTATCAGTACACCAGCCTACCACCCGTGACGCAGTCCGTTTCCTACGGACAGAATGCCTACAGCCTCCGCATCGGTGTGGAGCTGGCGGGCAATCTCCTCTATGGCCTCTCCCATCTGTTCAATACTCAGCATTCAGACAATCTGGATGCCTATACGCTCTTCAATATTGCCTACGCCCAGTATGCCAAGTTCGACTTCGACTTCTCCAAGAGCTTCCGCTTCGACCAGCGCAACTCGCTGGCCATGAGGGTGGCCGTGGGAGCCGCCATGCCATACGGCAATTCCAGCGTCCTTCCCTACGAGAAACGCTATTTCGCGGGCGGGGCCAACAGTGTGCGCGGCTGGAGTGTGCGCGGGCTGGGACCCGGCAAGTTCCAGGGTTCCGACGGGCGCGTGGATTTCATTCACCAGACGGGCGACTTGAAGCTGGACCTGAGTGTGGAATGGCGCTCGCATCTGTTCTGGAAGATCGATGGCGCATTGTTTGTGGATGGCGGCAACGTGTGGACGTTCCGCGAATATGAGGAGCAGCCTGGCGGCCAGTTCCTCATCGATGAGTTCTGGAAGCAGATAGCGGTGGCATACGGTGCGGGGTTCCGCCTCAACTTCGGATACTTTATCCTGCGACTGGACGGCGGCATGAAAGCCATCAACCCAGCCTACGACAGCGGCCGACTGCGCTATCCCGTCATCCATCCCAGCTTCAGTCGAGACTTCCAGTTCCACTTCGCCGTAGGTTTGCCCTTCTGAAGCCCGTAATAATTATTTCGGAAAAAAAGTCCAAATTATTTGGCCATGTCACGGGTAATCACTACCTTTGCGCCCGATTTGAGACCGAAGGGGCTCAGTGAAGTGCCTCCACGATGGTAGGACGCCTCCCGGTAAAACCCGTTAAATACATAATTATTAAAAATGTACGCAATCGTAGAGATTAACGGTCAGCAGTTCAAGGCAGAAGCCGGCAAGAAGCTGTTTGTGCAGCACATTCAGGGTGCCGAGGCTCAGCAGACTGTTGAATTTGAGAGAGTGTTGTTGATAGACAACGATGGCGCATTCACCGTGGGTGCTCCCGTGGTGGAAGGTGCTAAGGTGGTCTGCGAAGTCGTTTCACCGCTGGTCAAGGGCGACAAGGTCCTGGTGTTCCACAAGAAGCGCCGCAAGGGCTATCGCAAGCTGAACGGTCATCGTCAGCAGTACACAGAGTTGGCTATCAAGGAAGTTATTGCTTAACCACTAAAACCCCGAAAGAAACATGGCACATAAAAA
>JAFSZU010000075.1 GCA_017455585.1 Bacteroidaceae bacterium
ACGTCCGCACAAAAAGACAATCACGTGCGCTCGAAATTGTCTTTACGAGTGCACGTGATCGCCTTCACGTCCGTATGTGCAGCGGCTCACTACTTCAGGAGCAGTGCACGTGCTTCGGCGATCTGCTCTTTAGCCTCTGCGAGCTGCGTCTTCAGTTGGTCAACGGAGATGGCGTTGAGGATGAAGAGGGGCTGGATGGCCTCTGCCACGGGCTGCAGTTCGATGTCATATTCGGCCAGACGGCTGACGGCGTCGGTCAGGAGGACCAAACGTCCAGTGACGTTAGCGGCTGACTCGTCATCAAAAGCAGTAATGAACTTCTCTGTGTTTTGTGTCATCACGTAGAGTTCCTCGATGAGGGATGTTGACACCATCTGCCAGAAGTAGTTGATGCGTCCGTTCTCGTTCATGGCAGCGTAGAGTGTCTCTCCTGTCTCATGAATGGTGTTCACATCGTCCAAGACCTTTAATGAGGGGTCATTGATGTCGGCGATGAGTTTTGCAATGGCGTTCTCATAGCCTTCGATGGGCATGCCATAGAGTGCAGCCACCTGCTTGTCCACGCTGAGTGCACTGAGGATGCGGTACTGTTCAGCCAATGTGGTAGCCTCCTCGACAACAGCAGGGTCAAGGAGGTAGTCGGGTTTGACCTGTTTCTCCTGGTCAGAGAGCTGGATGCCTTTCTCTCCTTTCTGCACGATGGGGAGTTTCTTGAGTTTGCCTAATGCTGCTGCGAGGCTGTCCAGATCGACTTTCACGAGTTCCTCGATTTGCTCCTGCTCAAAGCTCTTGACTTCCTGAGCTTCTTCAGCGGTTTGTGCACTCTTGTTGCCTCCACATGCGGTGAAGAGCATTGCTGCCAGTGCGACAGCGTAGATGGATAGTTTCTTCATAATGTGATTGAATGGTTTAATGATATAGAGTTGATAATTTAACGAATGGACGTTTGGCAATGGACGCGCGAATACGCGCTACACCCAACCTGGGTGACGGGTGGTTATTGTGATTGACGGGTGGTTATTGTGGGTGACGGGTGGTTTATTGTGATTGACGGGTGGTTATTGTGGGTGACGGGTGGTTAATCGTTAATGATGGGTTGAGTATTATCCTTCCTTTCTCATAAGGCGTCCGGGGTAATCGGTGAGGAGGAGGATGGTAGCCAGGATGGCCATGAGCAGGAGGACAGCGAGATTGAACCAGAGGGTCTTGATATGGCAATTACCCAGGTGCTTCTCGCTGCTGTAGAAGGGTGCCCGGCCTATGCGGCTCCGTGGTGTGAGGTAGATGGTACCCGTCCTGGGCACGATGTGGTCTTCTACGACATCCAGCATTCTGTGGTTGTCGGATCCGGTGACGAAGTTCTCCAACTGGAGGTTATGGTTGTTGCGTTTCAGCTCCATGAGAGCCTCCTTCCCCCTCTTGAGAATGCAGCTGCGTGTGAGTGCGTCTCGCTCGAGCGTCCACTTGTTGCCTCGTTTGGAGAGGATGCGTTCAGCCTCTTTCATGTAGGCATGAAGCGAGGCATACGTGTCATCGCCGTTGTAGGGTTCCATTCCACAGAAGTCTGTGATCACAGGCAGGTTGGTGTGTATCACCCTGAGATGTGCAGGGTCAACGTCCTTTCCGCGTCGTGCTTCATCATTCATTGTTTCGAGCTGCGACTGCAGTTCATAGAGGAAGCCCATATTGTAGAACTACACTTCCTGCCGCGCCTTGTCGAGCGCGAAGAACGGTTTCTCGTAGTCGTTGTCGGTGAAGGATGTCACGGCCAGTGCCTCGTAGCTCCATCGCGACGGGATGATATCTCCGATGAGCGGCACGTTGCCTGTTGTGCTGCGCGGTGTGAGGTCCGAGAAGCTGACCACCAGTCCGCAGAGCAGTATCTGAGGGATGAGGAGGATGGGGATGCTGATGTATATGGCCACGATGGAGCTGAGACACTGCGAGAGTAGCAGTCCCGTCAAGTTGGCCAGCAGTGCTGTGACAAAGAGGATGAGCCACCATGTGGTGAATAGTCCGTGCAGCCCCATAATGCTGTTACCTATTATAATAAAAAGGAATGTCTGCCCCAGCGAGACGGCAGCCATGAAAACGATCTTGGACCAGATATAGCTGCCGTAGGACAGGTGGAGGAATTTCTCGCGTTTGAGCAAGGCCCGGTCCTTGATAATCTCCTCTGCGCTGCCACTCATGCCGATGAACGTTGCCACGATGACTGCCATAAAGAAATAGCTCACCAGGTTCTTGTTGTCCATGACGGTGTAGCCCGACGGCGGTGCATAGCGCGTGAGCAGGGCACAGATGACAGCCAGTATGGGTGCCTGGAGGAGTGCAATACAGAGATACTGCACGTTGGTGATCTTCGTCTTGATGTTGCGTTGCAGGAAGATGACGAACTGCCTGACGCGCCCCGGCTTTTTCAGGTCTGAGGCAGGGATGTCACTCACCTGCGGTGCCTCGAACTGCGGCTGTCGGCTCAGGTAGAGGTCATGCCATTCCTGTGGTGTCATCTTGCGCTCGTCAGACACCTCGCCAGTGTTGCTGATGGCTTTCTCGTCGATGATGTTCAGGACGATCTCCGGGTTGACGTTGCCGCAGGTGGGGCAGGCACTGGTCTCAGCATCGGCGTAGTTGGCGGCCTCCTTGAAATAGGTGATGGCATCGATGGGATTGCCGTCGAAGACGGGATAGCCCCCTCGGTCGAGCAGCCACAGGCGGTCAAACAGCTTATAGACATCACTGGAAGGCTGGTGGATATTCACAATAATCAGCTTGCCCTTGTAGGTCTGTTCCTTCAGCAGGTTAATCACCTTCTCCGTGTCCGCCGAGGAGAGGCCGCTGGTGGGCTCGTCCAGGAATAGCACGGCAGGTTCCCGGATCAGCTCCAGTGCAATGTTCAACCGCTTGCGCTGCCCGCCGGAAATGAATTTGTTGATGGGCGACCCCACCTTCAAGTCCTTGGCAGCATCCAGCCCCAGATCCTTCAGTGTCGCCATCACGCGCCTGTCAATCTCCTGCTTTGTAAGGCTGGCAAAGCAGAGACGCGCCGTATAGTAAAGGTTCTGATAGACAGTGAGTTCCTCTATCAGCAGGTCATCCTGTGGCACAAAGCCGATCAGGTCCTTGGCCTGTGGTTCCGAGATGTCGTGACCGTTGATGGTGATGGTGCCCTCCTGTGGTAGCAGCGACCCGTTGAGGAGCGCCTGGAGGGTTGACTTGCCCGTTCCCGAGCCTCCCATCACAGCCAGCATCTCGCCGCTTCGCAGGGTGAAACTCAGGTCGTGCATTCCATTGTCGCTGCCCGGGAAGCGGAAATTGATGTTGCGCCCGCAGAACTCCACGGCGCTGCTCCTCTTGTCGGACACCTGTTCCCCGTGAGACATCTTGGCCTCATACTTCGCAAGGACCGTGGAATAATAAACAGGCTTTCCGTTTTGGCCTTTCAGCACGCTGCTCTGCAGCCATACCTGATAGGCCCCCGGCAGCACCGGAACGTCGTTGAGCAAGACGCGGTCATTACCGTTATAGGTGAAGAGGAGCGTACCCCTCCCTGGAATGAACAACGTCTTGAGCGCACCTGCGAACCCCTCCGGATGAAGCAACAACACATGTTCCGTCTCCCGGTCGTTCACAAAGTCCATGAAGTCCTGCAGCAACTGGCCGGGAACATGGAACTTCTCGGCCATGATCTCGAACATGGGATGCAACTGGCTGCCCTTGACGCCACAGAACTCCATGAGTCTCAGCAGCAACATCGCCTCTTCGCGGGTACGTATCTTGCCGTGCAGATTATCACAGATAGATGCCACAACAACCTTGGTGTCAAGGTCGTCTGTCATCTCGTATGCCATGCGCATATCGCAGTACAGATCGACATACAGATTGATGTTGCGGATGCCGAAGTGATGACGCAAGTAATTCACGAGCATGTTCTTTGCCCGTGTCTCATCCACTTGCTCCTCCTTGCCAAACAGGGCAAACAAGCTGAGGAAGCTGGATAGAATGATGTCTGTCATCTTTGCCTTTCAGTGCTAACAGCACACAATTTGGTGCAAAATTACGGATTATATTTGATGTAAGGCGGGATGTCGGCGTTAAAAAAGTTTAATTATTGGCGCCCTTCATCAAATAACAGTCGAGTATTTACTAACTTTGCAAAAAAATAAGCAAACGACACATCATGACAACAACCATTCAGGAGCAAGACGGTCAGCGAGTCGTCTATTTTGAAGGCCGCTTGGACACAGCCGCCGCCCCCAAGACAGAACAGGAACTGCTGCCTCTGCACGCATGTTCAGAGGATATAACCCTTGACTGCACAAAGCTGGAATATATCTCATCAAGCGGCCTGCGACTGTTTCTGGGTTTGCTGAAGGCCGTGAAGCCAAAAGGCAACCACCTGTATATCACAGGCATGAATGCCGACTTGAAACAGGTCTTCTCCATGACGGGCTTCACCAGTCTTTTTGAGTTTAAATGAAGAATGAGTTCATCGTCATTCGTGGTGCACGGGAGAACAACCTGAAGGATGTCTCACTGGAGATTCCCAAGCACCAGATAACGGTGTTCACGGGCGTCAGCGGTTCGGGCAAAAGTTCGCTGGTGCTTGATACCATTGCCGCCAAGTCACGTCGGGAGCTGAACGACACGTTCCCCACTTTTGTGCAGCAGTATCTGCCCAAGTACGGGCGGCCGCATGTGGATGCCATTGAGAATCTGCCCATTGCCATCGTCATCGACCAGAAGAAGCCCGCGCAGAACTCACGCTCCACGGTGGGCACCTACACAGACATCTACGCCCTGCTGCGTCTGCTGTTCTCACGTGTGGGACAGCCGTTTGTGGGATATGCCGAATCCTTCAGTTTCAACCACCCCGAGGGCAGTTGTCCGCGTTGTTCGGGGCTGGGCGAGATTCGTGAGCTGGACATCCACAAACTGGTGGATTTCGACAAGAGCCTGAACGACGAGGACACCATTCACTATATCGCCTTCGGCAAGGGCGGCTGGCGATGGATACGCTATGCCCACAGTGGGCTCTTTGATCTTGACAAGAAGATCAGGGACTACACGCCCGAAGAGCTGGACCTTTTCCTCAACAGCCCACAGATCAAGCTGAAGAATCCACCCGCCAACTGGCCCAAGACGGCCAAGTACGAGGGCCTTATCCCGCGCATGTACCGCAGCATCATCAACAGCGAGGAGGGTCTGCTGCACGCTGCCGTGCTGAATCCCATGCTGCGGATGGGCACCTGTCCCGACTGCGGCGGCTCTCGTGTGTGCGAGCGTGTGCGTTCGTGCAAAATACAAGATGTGAACATTGCCGAGGCATGTGCCATGAGCATCACGCGGCTCAACGAGTGGGTGCGCAGCATCACCGCGCCCCTGGCCGTTGACCTCAAAGCGGCCATCGGAGCGCGCCTGTCGGCGCTGGAAGAGATCGGGCTGGGCTATCTGAGCCTGGACCGTGCCGTGGGCACCCTCTCCGGCGGCGAGGCACAGCGCTGCAAGATAGCCAAGTACATCAACTCGTCGCTCGCCGATGTGCTCTATATCCTGGACGAGCCCAGTGTAGGGCTGCATAACCGCGACATCGAACTGATGAAACACAGCGTGCGCCGCCTGCGCGATGCCGGCAACACCGTCCTGCTGGTGGAGCATCACCGCGAGATGATCCGCATTGCCGACCACATCGTGGATATGGGTCCCGGACCGGGCATCGATGGCGGACGCATTGTCTTCCAGGGCACTTACGAGGAACTGCTGCAGAGCGGAACGGCAACGGGGGAGGCTCTGAGAAGACCCACCCCCGACCCCTCCCGTGAAGGAGGGGAAGCCTCCGGTTGGAATGGAAATAACTGTGCGCCAGCTCTCCCCTCCCGTGAGGGAAGGGAAGCCTCCGGTTGGAATGGAAATAACTGTGCGCCAGCTCTCCCCTCCCTCACGGGAGGGGTCGGGGGTGGGTCTTTTCCTTTTACAGCCACCCTCCACAACCTGCATGACCTTTCCGTCTCGCTGCCGCTGGGCTGCCTCACCGTCATCGCCGGCGTGGCGGGGTCTGGCAAGAGTTCGTTCATGGAATGTTTCCGCCGCGCCTACCCCACCCCCTCAGACATCGTGTATATCAGCCAGAAAGACATCGGCGTGAGCCTGCGCTCCACCCCGGCGACCTACATGGACGTGGCCCCCGACATCCGCAAGCTCTTTGCCCGGCAGCACCATCTGAAGGAATCCTACTTCACCTTCAACGGTGCCGGTGCGTGCCCCGTCTGTGGCGGCAAAGGCGTGATTATCTCCGAAATGGCCTTCATGGACAACATCGAGACCGTCTGCGAGGCCTGCGGAGGGCTGCGCTTCAACAAGGAGGCGCTGGCTTATCAAGTTGAAAGTTCAAAGTTGAAAGTTCAAAGTTCAAAGTTGAAAGTTGAAAGTTCTTGTTTACATGCAACAGACGATGTGCCAGCCCAACTTTCAACTCTCAACTCTCAACTTTCAACTTTCAATTCTCAACTTTCAACTCTCAACATCGCCCAGGTCTTCGACCTCTCTGTCCGTCTCGCCAGCATCTTCTTCCAGGGGACGGTCATCGAGGAGAAACTGCGGCCGCTGATGGACGTGGGGCTCGGCTACCTGCATCTAAATCAGGCTCTTTCCACCCTCTCCGGCGGCGAGCTGCGACGCATGAAGCTGGCCTCCTATCTGGGTGAAAAAGGCAGAATCTTCATCATCGACGAGCCCACCGACGGGCTGCACCTGCGCGATGTGCAGCACCTCATCCGCCTCTTCCGCGACATGGTGAAACGCGGCAACACCGTCTATGTCATCGAGCACAACACCGACGTCATCCGCGCTGCCGACCACGTGATAGAGCTTGGCCCCGGTGCGGGCGAGGCCGGAGGCCACATCATCTTCCAGGGTGCACCCCATCAGATCAAGAGCTGTCCCACCTCCGTCACAGCTCCCTATCTGTGATTTGTGAAACGTGTAGAACCATGGCTTCAAACGACGTCAACCCCGAACTCACGATGGCGCACAACTACGCGCTCTATACCCGCCGCAACATCTTCCTCACCGGCAAGGCCGGCACCGGCAAGACCACCTTCCTGCGGCGTCTGCAGCAGGAGACGCGCAAGCGCATGATCATCGTGGCTCCCACGGGCGTGGCAGCCATCAACGCCGGCGGCATGACCATCCACTCCTTCTTCCAGCTGGCACCCGGCCTGTTCCTGCCGGGCGGGCAGATGGTGGCGGGTCGAGAGGGCAGCAACCGCTTCTCCTTCTCCAAACAGAAAATCAACATCTTGAAGTCTCTGGACCTGCTGGTCATCGATGAGGTGTCGATGGTGCGCGCCGACTTGCTCGACGCCATCGACGACGTATTACGCCGCTACCAGCGACGCGACCGCCCCTTCGGCGGCGTGCAGCTGCTGCTCATCGGCGACCTGCAACAGCTGGCGCCCGTGACCACCGACGATGAATGGGCCGTGCTCCAGAAGTTCTACGCCACACCCTATTTCTTCTCCAGCACAGCCTTGCAGCAGACAGACTTCGTCTGCATCGAGCTCAAGACCGTCTATCGCCAGCAGGACCAGCAATTCGTGGCACTGCTCAATGCCGTGCGAGACGGACAGGTCACCCCCACCCTGCTCCAGATACTGAACAGCCGCTATATGCCTCAGTTCCAGCCATCCGAGGGCGAGGACTGGATCACGCTGACCACACACAACTTCCAGGCGGCACAGATCAATAGCCGCCATCTCGCCGCCCTACCCACTGAGGCGGTGACCTTCACCGCCAACGTCAAGGGCGACTTCCCTGAAATGTCCTACCCCACCGACGCCCAGCTGACGCTGAAAGCGGGGGCGCAGGTGATGTTCTGCAAGAACGACCCCTCTCCGGGCAAGTTCTTCTACAACGGGCGCATCGGGCGCATCGAGAAAATAGAGGGACAGAAAGTGGTGGTCCTGTGCCGGCGGCAGGAGGCCGAGGACTACGACCGCATCGAGGTAGGGCCGCTGGAGTGGACAAACAGCCGCTATGTCACCGATCCCGCCACGGGCGTCATCAGCGAGGAGGTCACCGGCTCCTTCACGCAGATGCCCCTGCGCACCGCATGGGCCATCACCATCCACAAGAGCCAGGGCCTGACCTTCGACCGAGCCATCATCAACGCCGGGCGCGCCTTCTCACACGGACAGGTCTATGTGGCCCTCTCGCGCTGCCGCACACTACAGGGGCTGGTGCTCTCCACACCCATCCCGCCAGACATCATCACCACCGACCCCGAGGTCATCCGCTTCAACACCTTTGCCAGCGAGCACCAGCCCACGCGGCAGACACTCATCACCGACCGCCGGGCCTTCATTGAGGACATGCTGTGCAGTATCTTCGACTTCAGCCAGTTGAGCATGCTCACACGCTACTACGTCCGCCTGTGCAGCGAACACATGCCCTACTTCCCCGCCTACGTCCGGCAGGTGCAGGCCGCCTCCACAGCCCTGGATGCACAGCTCATGGCCGTGGGCATCAAGTTCCAGGGCCAGATACACCAACTCATGCCGCTGGCAGACACCTACAGCGCCAACACCCTCTTGCGCGAGCGCGTCCATGCCGCCATGAGCTATTATTGCAAGACCACCGCCAACGTCCTGGGCGAACTCATGGATGCCGAGGTTCCCGAGATTGACAACGCCCGCAGCCGCGAACTGGTGGAACGACAGTTCCAAGACATCAAGACGGCCTACGACGAGAAGATGAACATCTTCATCGCATGCGCCAACGAGTTCTCGCCCGACGCCTTCTGGGATGCCAAGGCCAAAGCATCAATGACCGAGGAGGTCAAGCCACGGAAAAAGACGGAAAGGAAACGGCGAGGGGACGAAAGGGAGACGGAAAGAAACGGAAAAGAAACGGGAAGGAACGGGAAGGACGCGGGAAGGACGCGGACAAGCAAACGAGCGCCCAAGGCCGAAGTCGATTACAGTGCCATCCATAACCCCACCCTCTACCACCTCCTCCTCGACTGGCGCAAAGCCGTGGCCGCAGAGCGCCACATGCCGCCCGCCTACGTCATGTCACTCAAGACCATTATCGGCATCGCCAACATGCAGCCACGCACCATCGACGAGCTGATGAGCATCCCCGGCATCGGCGACAAGACCGCCAGCGAGCACGGCCCCGACCTGCTCGAGATCGTGGCTGCACACCCGCGATAAACTCCACCAGCCTGTTCACACACACACCCTGATGGGGTATCACTGCATCCCCGGGTTCCCCATCGGCACTGTCTATTAGAGAAAAGGGCAAAAAGTGTTAAAAAAGATGTTTCCTTTCTGTGTAAGCGTATTATTTTGTACTTTTGCAGCAATTTTCAGGCATCCATAAGCCCAAAGGGCTTTGATTTTGCATTGAACGCAGAATGGAATACAGCATAACAGCCAATCGGTGGTGCTTTGGCCAGTGGGCAATTGCACTGATTATCGCGTCTTTACTTTCTTGTTCCAGCAGCGAGACGGACAGGTTCGACATGTCGGACACAGACATGCCGGTATCCTTCAGCACATACATGGGGAACATGGGCAGAACACGTGCCGGTGCCACGGGGGAGGCCACCAACGCCACCTTGCAGACAAACGGATTCGGTGCGTTTTCTCAATACACCTCCAATGCCTTGTGGAGTGCCTACGCCCGCAACACACCCTTCAACTTCATGTGGAACCAGCCAGTGAACTGGGACGAGACCCTGACGGGGCTGGTGACAAAGTGGACCTACGACCCCGTGAAATACTGGCCCAACGACAACCAACCAGCCGACGACCAGAATCCTCCAGCCCAAGGCTCGCAGACTCACAGCTACCTCCAGTTCTTTGCCTACGCACCCTTTGTCCGGGCAACGGACTTGCCAGCCACGGGCCGCAGCAATGCCACTGCCGACGGCATTGTCGAGCTGTCGGCCAACACCGTGGATGCCGACAAGGCCATCATCTATTACCGCACCAGCAGAACGAAACCCTTCAGCCTCGACGAGAGCGTGGACCTGCTGTGGGCCACCAAGCAGAACTGCTATAAGTATGACCCCACGAACGACACCTACGACGACGGACGAGTCACCGACCGCGTGCAGCTCAACTTCAAACACGCGCAGACACTGGTGGAGGTGAAGGTCAAGGCACTGGTGGACCGCACAAAAGACCATACCTCACCGGCCTACTCCGACCAGGTGGATGACAACACACGCATCTTCCTGAGCAGCGTCAACATCACCACACCCGACTATTACCCCGAAGGCATATTGATGATTGCCCCCGATGCCACCATACCGACATGGGACTACACGGGCTTGGATGCCTTGAAGAAGAGCGCCCTCCGCTTCGGCAGCGACGTGGACCCGGACCTCACGGCGGTGAACAACACCAAGGACATTGACAACATCAAAGCCGCCCTGCGCTATGAAGCACCCAACATCCCGACCAACAGAGACTGGGACGGCGAGGATGCAGAGACCGGGCTCACCGACCTGGAGACGGCCCAGGCCGACTTCGCCGCTATGTCCGCCGGCGTGACAGCCACAGAAGAGAACCTGGCCAACAGCTATGACATGTTCCTGATTCCCCCGACAGACAACACCCGTGCACTCGCGGTGCACGCCGTCTATCACGTCCTCACCCTCGACCCGCAACTGACGCTGAACACCACGAAATACTACAGCGACGTGACCAACGACATCACCGCCACACTGAACAACGACGACTTCCACTTCGAACCCAGCAAACAGTACAAGCTGTTGCTCTACCTGGGTCTGACGAGCGTGAAGTTCGAGGTCTATGTGCTCGACGAGAGCGGCGAGTATATCCTGCTGAGTGCCGTGGTGAAGAACTGGGACACAGATACCCGCGAGGTGAATGTGGAGTGAGTTGAAAGCTGAAAGTTGAAAATTGAAAGTTGAAAGTTGAAATAATAACGATAACGGCAACTGTGCTTCGCGCTTTTCCGCGAAGGAATAACTAAACAACAACGATGAAGAGCATTATAAGATTGATGATGATAGTGCTGGCAGCGACGATGTTGCAGACCGCCTGCTCAAGCGACGATGAGCGCACAGAGGGCGACGACCTGATGGCGCTCACCATCGACGTTGTGGAGACCGACTGGACGAGCGAGGCCTTCAACGTCAGCACACGCGCCGGAGAAACCATCGACGGGTTGAA
>JAFSZU010000076.1 GCA_017455585.1 Bacteroidaceae bacterium
CAGCGCCTGATGGAAGAGGGCTACGGCTTCGGTGCCGAGGGCGACTGGAAGACCGCCTGCCTCTATCGCACCCTTTGGGTCATCCAGCAGGGTATGCCCACCGGCTGCTCGTTCCTCGAGGACTACACCCTCAACTTCGCCGGCGACCGCTCGTCGTGCCTGCAGAGCCACATGCTCGAGATCTGCCCGCTGATTGCCAGCGACAAGCCCAAGCTCGAGGTACACTTCCTCGGCATCGGCATCCGCAAGCAGCAGACTGCCCGCCTCGTCTTCACCTCGAAGACCGGCCCCGGCATCAAGGCCACCGTCGTTGACCTTGGCAACCGCTTTCGCCTCATCTCGCAGGAGGTGGAGTGCATCGAGCCCAAGCCCATGCCTCACCTGCCCGTGGCCAGTGCCCTCTGGATTCCCCAGCCCACCTTCGAAATCGGTGCTGCTGCATGGATCCTCGCCGGTGGTACTCACCACAGTGCCTTCTCCTACGACATCACCGAGGAATACTGGGAGGACTTCGCCGAGATGGCCGGTATTGAGTATGTGAAGATCAACAAGCAGACCAATATCGCCGACTTCAAGCAGACCCTGCGCAACAACGAGGTCTATTTCATGCTGAACAAGGCGCTGAAGTAATCATCCGAGAGAGTGACAAACACCAGAAAAAGTCAGCGGCGCACCCAACTGGATGCGCCGCTGACTTTTTGCTCGTTTGTACAGGGTCCTGCTGACGTGAAGGGTTTCTCTTAGTTCCTGAAGCAGAAATCCATGAGCGTGCAGAGGGACTTCTCCTTGGTATCGGACTTGAAGACGAAGAAGATGGCATGTCTGCCAGCGAGGTCGTTCTCTTTGGCATCATTGCTGATACCTATTGCCATGGTCCTGATGTCCCGCGGCATGTCGGCTTTCAGGTCTATCTGTCCTATCAGCTTACCGCCTTGTGAGGTCCAGGGACGATCCATCATCACCTCGATGGTGCCGTCGATTCCCTCGGGGATGAGGCGCAGGCAGAGCATCAAGGTGTCTGGATTATTCAAGCGCTTGGTGTCGAAGAAGAAGTACTTATATCCCACGATGCTTCCGTCGGTATTGTTCACCACGGGGTTGGTGTTGTAGCGCAGGTCGTAGGGAGCATCGTACTTCGCCGTCGAGGCCAGTGCCTGTTCCTTGGTCTGACCGTCCTCACCGCCATAGGTCGCCGCTACGTAAGAACCATGGAACGTGTTGTTGGGCCACTCATGGGTGGCGGGCTTTGGCCCTGTGTACCAGCAGGCAATACCGGCAGAGTGTGTTTCAAAGGGGTCGAGACCGTTGAGTGCAAAGCCCTCGGACGTGTACTCGCCCTCGCTGATCTCCACCTTGCCGCCGTGTCCCTCTTCTACTTTCACCTCAATGGGTGCCACCATGGCCTGGCGGGCGTACTCATCGGTACCCGTCTGACGATGGTAGAACACATACCATTGTCCGTTGATTTCACAAATGGAGCCATGTGTGTTGCCGTCTGGAGTCGCCGATGCAATTGTGTTGCCCTGTTCATCCTTCTCACGGGCGCGCCCGTCGATGATGGTGCCGCCGTAGGTCCAGGGTCCCAGCGGGTGGTCACTGTAGGCGTATGCCAGCGTATAGTTGGATGTGGGGAGTCCGAATTCGCCTTCCTCTGTGAACCGGCTGTAGATGAAGATGTATTTATCCTGAATCTTGCGGATGGAGGATGCCTCGAAGAAACGGAACTTGCCAGGCTCATCTACGCCGGAAACCATTCCGTCAACCATCTCCGTGCCAGGCTTGACAGTGCACATCGTGGCAGGGTCAATCTCTGCGGCGTAGGAGTGACGGAAGCCCCAGTAGCCATATACGCGGCCATCGTCATCCACGAAGACGGCCGGGTCAAAGCCGTAGATGCCGGTGACCTGACTGGGATTCTCGGGATCCCAGTTGCATACCTCAAAGGGTCCGTCGGGCCGCTCGCTCTTGGCGATGAGTCCGTTGCGGTAGCCCGTCTGGTCATTGGGGAAAAGATAGTAGGTCTTCTTGCCGTTGGCATCTGTCACCAGCGTCACGTCGGGGGCATACAGGACATCGGCGGTGCCGGCAGAGTCAAGGGGTTCGCCCTTGGCATTCTTGTCCACCACGAGGATGATGCCGTCATAGCGCCAGTTGTTCAGGTCTTCGACAGGTGCCGACCACACCACCTGGTCACGTCCGCAATAGGCCGTCACCAGATTATCGTGCGAGCCATATACATAGACGCGATACTTGCCTGGCTGGTCGGGGTCTTCAAACACGTATGGCTCACCGTCTGGGATATGCTCCCACATCGGTAGGAAGGGATTGCCGACGGTGGTGAGTTCCACGCTTGCTGGTTCTGGACGGTTGCAAGCGGTCATCAGGGCGATGCAGCTCGCTGCGGCCAGTGCTTTAGATAGGGAAATGTCCTTCATTATATTTCAAAAGATGTCTCCGGTTATCGTACTACTTCGGTGAATTCAGGTGTTGCACCGTCTTCCTTACCCACGGTCACATATATGGTGGAGGTGGTTTCTTCGCCATTCATGCCGCGGCTCTGCACGGTGAACTTGTAGTCTGTGCTCTCCTCTGTCTCGCGTTTGCCCACGGTCAGCGGTGTGCCGAGGGGGAACTGATAGTTCGAGCAAGCGGCATCGAAGAGGATGCTGTCTGCCTTCGTCACAGGTTGCTGTTCGCTGTAGTCGGGTAGGGGAGTGACCTGCCCTGCCTTGTAGCCGTTTTCGATGAGGAAACGGTCGAGCTCTTTGGCGACAGCTGCCACACGTGCCGTGCGCACACCGTAGCCTTGTCGGATATCGGCCTGGGGCAGAGCCTTGCGCAGGGCATCTGTGGAGGAGTTCAGGCCCCCGCTGCCGAATGTGCAGAACGGAACGATAGTTTTTCCGGCAAAGTCATTTTCCTTGACGAGGGTGGCGATGGGCATGGCGTATGTGCCAAACCAGATGGGATAGCCGATGAAGATGACATCATAGTCTGCCAAATTGGCCTGAATGGGGTTAATGGCCGGCACCTCGCCGCTGCGCAGTTCCTCTCCACCGCGTTGGATGGTGGCTTGGAAGTCGCCGTCGTAGGGGGTGATAGCCTCGATGCGCTCGATGTCTGCTCCAAGTTGCTTCTGCAGCTCTTCGGCAACAATTTGCGTTGTGCCTGTTTGTGAATAATACAGCACCAGCGTCTTCTGCTGTGTGCAAGCGGTAGTGATGGTGGTCATTACTGCCATTGATAATAAAATCTTTTTCATGTTAATAAACTTATGTTCTTTAATGACATTCAGTCGCTTAATTCGTCAGGTTGCACATCTGTGACATCAATCGCTTCCACCTCTGTGACATGTGGAATCGTGTTCTGCCGAGCTTCCCATTGCTGTCGCGAGCGATGGAGACGCAGGCCGTAGAAGAACTCGGTGACACCATATAATATATAGGCCACGCCCAGGATGATGAAGGGCAGGGAGGCTGTCTGCATGGGATAGCAGACCACCAGGATGCCGGCTGCTGCCACCAGCATAGGTGCCACAAAGAGCGAGAAAGACAGCGGCGCGACACGTCGGGCACCGATGAGCACCACCAGCTGATAGAAGCCCAGCAGCACCAGCAATCCGCCCAGCACGAACATGAGAATATGGATGAACAGCGCGGGTTTCAGGATGAGGAAGATGCCCAGCGCCATGGAACCTGTGCCCACCACCAGATTGATGGTGGAGGGAGAAGGGATGCGGATATCTGCGGCCGAGACATCTGCCAGTGCCGAGAGGCGCTGGCGGGCACGCTGGGTGCGATAGCTGGTAGTGAAATAACCCACGAAGGCCATCAGACCGGAGAGGACAAAGAGGCCGCCAATGATCTGCACGAGCAGACCTGTCATTTCTGTGGGATTGCTCACGAGCAGGAATCCCACGGCAAGGGCGCACACGGCGCGAAGGATGAAGATGAATTTCATTTACTATTTACCATTTACTATTTACCATTTACTATTTATCATTGCCTTATTCTGTGTATTCCTCTGTTTGCGGGGCAAAAATACATAAAAAGATTTAAAATCGTGGGCGATGTGCAAAAAACTTTCAACTTTCAACTTTCATCTTTCATCTTTTTCGTACCTTTGCGCCCGATAAACGCTATTAGACGTGAAAATCAAGGATATTATTGAAACCCTTGAGCAGTTCGCGCCTCTGCCCTTGCAGGAAAGCTATGACAATGCGGGCTTGCAATGTGGATTGACAGAGGCGGAGGTCTCGGGGGTATTATTGTGTCTCGACGTTACCGAGGCCGTGCTGACCGAGGCCGTGGAACTGGGGTGCAACCTCGTGGTGAGTCATCACCCGCTGCTCTTCCATGGGCTCAGGCAGGTGACAGACAACTCGCTGGTGGAGCGCTGTGTGCGCATGGCGGTGAAACATGATCTGGTCATCTACTCTGCCCACACCAACCTGGACAATGCCGAGGACGGCGTCAACTACCGCATGGCCGAGAAGCTGGGGCTCATCGATGTGCAGTTCCTGCAGCCTCGCACCGTCAACCTGCCGGATGGCAGACGGGTCAAGGCCGGCAGCGGCGTGCTGGGCTATCTGCCCGAGGCCGAGGACTCGCTGGCGTTTCTCCAGCGGGTGAAGCAGGCGTTCCATGTCGAGGCGCTACAGCACAACCCACTGCTGGAGCGCCCGGTGCAGAGCGTGGCCCTCTGCGGAGGAGCCGGTGACTTCATGCTTGATGCCGCCATCGACGCCGACGCCGATGCTTTCCTCACGGGTGAGATGCACTACCATGTATGGCACGGCCACGAGCATCAGATACAGATTGCCGTGCTGGGACACTACGAGAGCGAGCAATACACCCGAGAGATTTTCAGAGACATCATTGAGCGTGCTGCGCCGCACCTGCCTGTCTATGACACAGAGGTGTGCACCAACCCCATACATATTTTGTAAATCGTAAAACGTAAATTGTAAAATTGTAAATCGTCAAATCGTAAAATCTACTTATGGCAAGAGACACAAGACGTGACCCACAGGACTTCTCTGTGGAAGAGAAACTGAAGAACCTCTATCAGCTCCAGAGCATGCTCTCAGAGATTGACCGCATCAAGATCCTGCGCGGTGAGTTGCCGCTGGAGGTGCAGGACCTGGAAGACGAGATTGAGGGACTGACCACCCGCATCGACAAGATGCAGGCAGACATCGCCGCCCTCAAGGAAGAGATGACGCGCCGGCGCATCAGCATCCAGGACAACAACAGCAACATCGAGCGTTACACCCAGCAGATGGATAACGTGCGCAACAATCGTGAGTATGAGAATCTGACCAAGGAGATCGAATACTTGCAGCTTGACAACCAGCTCAGTGAAAAGAAGATCCGCGAGGCGGCCGACCACATCGAGCGTAAGCAGCTGGAAATACGCAGCTGCTCTGACAGCGTGACAGAGCGACGCTCTGACCTGGACATCAAGAAGAGCGAGCTCGACGAGATTATCTCTGAGACACGTGCCGAGGAAGAGAAACTGCGCGAGCGCTCCAAGAATCTGGAAGCCACCATCGACCCCCGCCTGCTTTCCGCCTTCAAGCGCATCCGCAAGAACTCGCGCAACGGCCTCGGCATCGTCTATGTGGAGCGCGATGCCTGCGGCGGCTGCTTCAACAAAATTCCGCCACAGCGGCAGCTCGACATCCGCATGCGCAAGAAAATCATCGTCTGCGAGTACTGTGGCCGCATCATGATCGACCCCGAACTCGCTGGTGTGCAGACCCAGGCCAAGGTCGTGGAGGAGAAGCCCAAACGTCGCCGCCGCAAGGCCGATGCCAAGGAGGACTGAGAACGCCAAAGAGACGTAATGCGCACAGGCATAGCAGTGTAGTATATTCTTCAGCAAAGAAAATCGTATTGCCTTCCCGCCTTCGATCCTCGCAGGGAGGCTTTTTTGTACCTCAACGATAAAAAGTCGGGGATTTTCTTTGCCATTCCAAGGAAACTGCGTACATTTGCGGCGTGAGACCTCCCTCACGCTACTTTTCACGTCAGCTAATGCAGGGTAGCGAAGGTACAATGCACCTGCATTTCAGGAATGACTGAATGTCATTTCGGCCCGAGCGACCGAAGCAGACCTCTTCTGCTGAGGACGGAAAACAGCGGTAACGCGATGAAATAAAGTTGGGCGAATCTCATGGTCTGGCAGCGGCCCGGCCTCTTATCGGTAAAAAGAAGCGTATTATGCTCGTCTAATAACAACTGAAACCTCGGAAATTTCAGGATTGAATACAGAGGACGACATGAGAGCTTCTCACGTGTACGCGTGGGCTGCTGTCATTACATCTGTATTCAAGGTAATTCCGAGGACCTCAGTTGAAGATGTGGATAATCAGTTCCACGCTTCAGCGTTATATAATATATTAAGGTGTCCTGCTGGGACTGGTCGGGACAAGGATTCTACAAGGCTATGAGAGAATTCAAACGCCTGACGTTATCAATGATTGTGCTCTTGCTGGCTGGTTACGCAGGTGCACAGAACATGGAAGTCACACGCTTCCGCTTACTCGATACCGACCTGACCGCCAATACGCACGGCACTTCCCGTCTGGACCAGAACGGTGAGACGGCAGCACTCATCAGGATTGTCACCTTGGAAAAAGGCTTCACCTTCGAGGGCGGCTCCTTGGGCATCGTCGGCACCGTACAGAAAACGGGCGAGCTATGGCTTTATGTTCCACGCTATGCACAGAAACTCACCATCAAACACCCTACTTTTGGCGTGCTACGCGACTATGTCTATCCCGTGACTATCGAGGGCGGGCGCACCTACGAGCTTTTGCTCGACATCGGCACTGGCCGCTATGTCACTCTCAACACCTCTCGTGGCGCCTCCGATGTGGAGATTGACGGACAATATGCTGGCAAGGCACCGCTCCAGAACCTCTACCTCCTCTTTGGCCGCCACACCATCAAGGCCACTAACGGGCGTTTTGAAGGTACGCAGGAAGTCTTCATTTCCAGCAATGAGGACAAGACCGAAACCAAAATCATCACCATCGATATGCAGGACCAGTCTGCCCACTATGGCGATGTAACGGTCAACGTCACAGGCCGCGCCGACATCTTCTTCAACGGCCGTCACGTAGGCACCGGCACCTGGCGCGACCAACTGAAGGAAGGCACTTACGAGGTAGAGACCCGCAAAGCTGACTGCGACCCGGTGAAGACTCAGTTCACCGTGCGGCCGCAGCAGCAGAACACCATCACCGCCACCCCGCCCACACCTCACATGGGATGGCTGCAACTCTACACCCGTCCTCGCAACGCCATTGCCATCTACAACGGCACGAATCCTCTCGACCTTACTGAGGCACAGACCCTGCCCGTCGGCACCTATCAGGTCAGCATCTCCCGAAGAGGTTACATTACTCAGAACCTCGACTACACCGTCCGTCGTGGTGAGACCACCCGCGATACCGTGCAGCTGGAACGTGTCACTTATATCAAGCCTCGTGCATTCTATTTCGGTGGCGCTTTCACCCTGCGCAACCTCTCTGGAGCCACGGGCATTCTCGGCGTTACCTATCAGCATCACGACTTGCAGGCCAGTTACACCTTCGGCCTCGCAGCCTCCAACAAAGCCTATTGGTATGACAACAGTGGCAACTACCAGAGCACTATGACCTACAAACTCAACTCCATAGCCATTAAGTACGGTTATCAGTTTCCGCTCCTCACCCGCATGGCTCTCGTCCCACAGGTGGGCTACAGCCTCAACACCCTCAGCGGCACCGTGGAGAACGGCAGTCAGAAATATGGTGACGGAGCCGTTGTCCACTGCGCAA
>JAFSZU010000077.1 GCA_017455585.1 Bacteroidaceae bacterium
CTGCTCGGAGAGACAGCCTGAAAGCTGCCAAAGCCGCTCAGAAAGATAGCCTGAAAACCATCAAAGCCGCACGCGAAGACAGTCTGCAAGCCACCAAAGGACCGGGTGGGCGCTGGTTCTCCCCGAAGAAAGTTCTGGAGAAACTCCTAGCACTCAACCCCTTCAAGAAAGAGGCACGGATGGTGGAGGAAAAGGCAAACAAAGCCGCGAACATAGCGGTGGTATTGGCCAAAAAGGAAACTAAAGACGAGCACATTGACCCAGATTCTCTGGCTGAGGTGACCATCTTGGAGGCCACACTGCAACTGGCACGCCTCCAACACAAGAACGGTGACTACAAGGGAGCTGTCAAGAGCTATGAGACCTATTTGGAGGGGGCACGCACCAACACCGCCTTCTCTCCGCAGCAAGATACCATTGCCATGAACGGGCTCATCGGAGCGCGCCAGGCGCTCATGATGAAGCAGAAGCCCACCCTGCACACCATCAAGAAGGAAGCTTTCTTGAACTCGCGGCGTGCCGATTTCTCCCCAGCCCTACTGGGCGATGACAGCGACATGCTCTACTGGACCTCCACACGCCCACAAGCCACAGGTGATGACCTGAGCGGCATCACTGGCACCAAGTTCGCCGACATCTTCTGGTCCAAGAAGGACGACAAAGGCAAGTGGTCGGCACCCGAGAAAGTGGAGGGTGACCTCAATTCCGAGTTCGAAGAGGGTGTCTGCTGCTTCACACCCGACGGAAAGACGATGTATCTCACCCGCTGCACCACAGACCCCGACTATCCGAGATACGCACAGATATTCACCTCGCAGCGCAGTGATGCCTCCTGGGGCAAGCCGCAGGAACTGAAGATTTCCAAAGATACCCTCTCATGCTTTGCCCATCCAGCGGTCTCGCCAGACGGCCTCTGGCTCTACTTCGTCAGTGATATGCCGGGTGGCCATGGCGGCAAAGACATCTGGCGCATCAGCGTGGAGGGCAAGACTCTTGGCGGCGTGGAGAACCTGGGCGCACCCATTAACACCCCCGGGGACGAGCTGTTCCCCACCTTCCGGCCTAACGGCGAACTCTATTTCAGCAGCGACGGGCATCCTGGCATGGGCGGTCTGGATCTCTTCGTGGCACAACAGGACAGCGTGACCGAACAATGGACGGTCTGGAATCTGGGCTATCCCATGAATTCGGCCGGCGATGACTTCGGCATGACCTTTGAGGGGCAGCATAACCGCGGCTACTTCTCCAGCAACCGAGGCGATGCGCGAGGATGGGATCATATCTGGAGTTTCGAATGCCCCGAGGTGACGCAGACCGTCACGGGGTGGGTGTATGAGAAAGACGGCTACGAACTGCCTGCCGGACTCGTATATATGATTGGCAACGACGGCACCAACCAGAAACTGAGTGTCCGCAGCGACGGCTCTTTCACCGCTATCATCCAGCCCCATGTGGAATATGTCTTCCTCGGCACGTGCAAGGGCTACCTGAACCACGCTGAACAACTTTCTGTGGACACCTCCAGCGTCAGCCAGGAATATGTCCTGCAATTCCCTCTGGCCAGCATCACCGCACCTGTACTTGTGCGCAATGTCTTCTATGAATTTGACAGTGCTGAGCTCACAGATGACAGTACTGCCGCCCTCGACAGCCTGGCAGCGTTGTTGCAAGAGAACCCCAATGTCACGATTGAGCTGAGTTCGCACTGTGACTACCGAGGCAATGACCAGTATAACGAACGCCTCTCACAGCGCCGCGCCGAGAGTGTGGTCAACTATCTCATTGAGCACGGAGTAGCCTCCGACCGCCTCACACCAAAAGGCTACGGCGAGAACCGCCCCAAGATTGTCAAGAGACGCATAGCAGAGCAACATGACTTCCTCCACGAGGGCGACACACTGACGGAAGCCTTCATTCGTGCCCTTGACACCGAAGACAAGCAGGAAATTTGCAACGCACTCAACCGCCGCACTGAGTTCCGCGTCCTGCGTACCACCTACGGCCTCTTCGAACAGTTCCAGCAAAAAGCCAAAGGCACGAAGGAAGAAGAACAGGTCTCTCTCCCCCAGTAAGACAATTTGCATGGTTGAACGATATCATTTCAACCGCATGGTCCATCGTTAGAAAGAACTTTTTTTCATCATATCATGAAAAAACATGGATGAATGTGTGTGAGATGATGATTTTATCATTATCTTTGTGCGCGAAACCACCTAAAAATGGAAGAATATGTACGAGAAAATACAGGAAACAGCCTCTTGGCTGCGAGAGAAGATGCCATGCAAGCCCACCACTGCTATCGTTCTGGGCACGGGGTTGGGCCGATTGGCCGAAGAGATTCAGGTCACCCTGTCAATTGACTACAAGGAGATCCCCAACTTTCCCGTCTCCACAGTGGAGGGGCACAGCGGTCGCCTCATTGTAGGCAAGTTGGGAGAACGTGATATTCTGGCAATGCAGGGTCGCTTCCATTATTATGAGGGCTACTCGATGAAGGAGGTGACTTTCCCCATCCGCGTGATGTATGAGCTGGGCATCAAGACGCTGTTTGTCAGCAATGCCTCTGGCGGCACAAACCCAGCCTTCTCCATCGGTGACCTGATGATTATCACCGACCACATCAACCTGTTCCCCGAGCATCCGCTGCGCGGCAAGAACTTCCCAACAGGTCCCCGCTTTCCAGACATGCATGAAGCATACGACCGCGCGCTGATAGCCCAGGCCGACGCCATCGCCGCCGAGAAGGGCATCAAGGTGCAGCACGGCGTGTATCTGGGCACACAGGGTCCCACGTTTGAGACACCTGCTGAATACCACATGTTTCGCGTGCTGGGTGCTGACGCTGTGGGCATGAGCACGGTTCCCGAAGTGATTGTGGCTCACCACTGTGGCATCTGCGTCTTCGGCGTGAGCATCATCACAGACCTGGGTGTCGATGGGAAGATTATCGAGGTCAGCCATGAGGAAGTGCAGAAGGCCGCCAACGCTGTGCAACCGCTGATGGCGGACATCATGCGGGAAATGATCAATCGCAACTAAGAAAGAGAATACTTCTAAGTCCTATAAGACCTATAATGGAAATAGCAGAGTTGGGTGAGTTCGGGCTGATTCGCCACCTCACCGAGGACATAGAAATCAAGAACGCCGAGACGCGCAAGGGCGTGGGAGACGACTGTGCAGTGCTGGAGTATCCTGCAGGACGTCAGGTTCTTGTGACCACGGACTTGCTGATGGAGGGCATTCACTTTGACCTTCAATATGTTCCGCTGAAACACTTGGGCTACAAGAGTGCGATGGTGAACCTTTCCGACATCTACGCCATGAACGGCCATCCGCGGCAGATGACGGTTTCGCTGGCTCTGTCCAAACGTTTCACGGTGGAGGATATGGAGCAGTTCTATGAGGGCCTGCGCCTGGCGTGTGACGCCCATGGATGCGACATCGTTGGCGGCGACACCACATCATCGCTCACTGGTATGGCCATCAGCATCACCTGCATCGGCGATGCCGAGGCGGGAAAGGTTGTCTTTCGAAACGGTGCCAGGGCCAATGACCTCATCTGTGTGAGCGGCGACCTGGGTGCTGCCTATATGGGCCTGCAACTGTTGGAGCGCGAGAAAACAGTCTATAATGAACAAGTGCGCGAGGCGCAACGCCGTGGAGAGAAGCCCGATACGCTGCCTCCTTTTGAGCCTGACTTCAGTGGTCATGAGTATCTGCTGGAGCGCCAGTTGAAGCCCGAAGCTCGCAAAGACATCATTGAGGCTCTGGCCGCTGCCGACATCCTGCCGACATCCATGATGGACATCAGCGACGGCTTGAGTAGCGAACTTATGCACATCTGCTCGCAGAGCCACACAGGTTGCCGCATCTATGAGGAGCGTCTGCCACTGGACTACCAGACAGCAGTGATGGCCGAAGAACTGAATATGAACGTGACCACTTGTGCACTCAACGGCGGTGAGGACTATGAACTGCTGTTCACCGTGCCTCTGACACTGCACGATCGTGTGAGCGCCATCCCCGGCGTGAAGGTCATCGGACACATGACCAAGCCTGAGTTGGGTCTGCAACTTGTCTGTCGGGACGGTGTGGAGATGGAACTGAAGGCGCAGGGATGGAATCCACTTAAACGTTAAACAATAAACGCTAAACGAACACTTGGAAGGTGATCTGATCCATATCAATGAATGGTTGAAACCGCTATCGTGGTTTTACGGGTTCGGTGTGTGGATGCGCAACCTCTGCTTTGACACAGGTGTTCTGAAGGAGCAAAGTTTTGATCGTCCTATCATCTGTGTAGGCAACATCACCGTAGGCGGTACGGGCAAGACGCCCCATATTGAGCTATTGCTGAAGATGTTGCTGCCGCGCCACAAGGTCGCCATGCTGAGTCGCGGTTATAAGCGTAAGACGCGGGGCTTCCGTCTGGCCAACGCAAAGAGCACGATGCACGAGATTGGCGACGAACCGTGGCAGATGAAGGAGAAATTTCCAGAGGCGATCATTGCCGTGGATGCCAACCGCCGCCGAGGCATCCAACGTCTGCTCAGCGACGAGACAACGCGCGATGTGGATGTTATCCTTCTGGACGATGCCTATCAGCATCGCTACGTCCATGCGGGGCTGAATATATTGTTGACAGACTATCATCGTCTCATCACCGACGACTGTCTGCTTCCCGCCGGCCGGTTGCGAGAACCTTTGTCTGCCAAGGAGCGAGCACAAATCGTCATCGTCACGAAGTGTCCCTTGGATATGAAACCCATGGATTACCGCGTCATTCAGAAGGCATTGCAACTGCGACCCTATCAGCAGTTGTTCTTCTCCACCTTTCGCTACGGCCCCCTTCGCCGCTTGTTCACAGACACACCGGGGCAGGAAGAAGAGTTGACACCAGACACGCATATACTGCTGCTCACGGGCATCGCATCACCCCACCAGATGATGATGGATCTGCAACGGGTTACCCGCCACATCACACCACTCTCTTTTTCTGACCACCACGAGTTCAAGAAGGGAGACATTCAGCAAATCGAAGAGGCCTTCACCTCTCTGCAAGGAAGCAAACGTCTCATCGTCACCACCGAGAAAGATGCTGCGCGGCTTCTGCTCATCAAAGAACTGTCACCCATCGTGCGACGCCACATCTACGTGCTGCCCATTGAGGTGGAAATCCTGCGCGACGAAGGTCCTGCGTTCACAAGCAGCATTCATGATTTCCTACACCAATCGTCGTAGGAATATCAACATCAAAAAACTCTCCCTTCTATCTCTTTGGATGGAAGGGAGAGCCTTTTAATGAATTATGTGATGATAGAAGAAAACTTTATCTTTTAATCAGCACTTCATTATTTCTTGTTCAGTGCGAGGTCGATGGCAACGGCGATGGCGACGGTGGCACCAACCATGGGGTTGTTGCCGATGCCGAGGAAGCCCATCATTTCCACATGAGCAGGGACAGAGCTGGAACCAGCGAACTGAGCGTCGGAGTGCATACGTCCCAGGGTGTCGGTCATGCCGTAGCTGGCGGGACCGGCTGCCATGTTATCGGGGTGCAGGGTGCGGCCTGTGCCACCACCGGAGGCGACGCTGAAGTAGGGCTTGCCGGCGAGCACGCGCTCCTTCTTGTAGGTTCCGGCCACGGGATGCTGGAAGCGTGTGGGATTGGTGCTGTTACCTGTGATGGAGACATCGACATTCTCCTTCCACAGGATGGCCACGCCCTCGCGGACATCGTCGGCACCATAGCAGCGCACTTTCAGGCGGCTGGGATTGTTGCCGTAGGGCACTTCCTTCACAATCTTCAGTTCGGAGGTGTAGTAATCGAACTGTGTCTGCACGTATGTGAAGCCGTTGATGCGGCTGATGATCTGTGCAGCGTCCTTGCCCAGGCCGTTGAGGATGACGCGGAGGGGTTTCTGGCGGACCTTGTTGGCCATCTCGGCAATCTTGATGGCACCCTCGGCGGCAGCGAAGCTCTCGTGGCCTGCCAGGAAGGCAAAGCACTCTGTCTCCTCGCGCAGTAGGCGGGCTGCGAGGTTACCGTGGCCCAGACCCACCTTGCGGTCGTCGGCAACGGAGCCGGGGATGCAGAAGCTCTGCAGTCCGATGCCGATAGCCTCGGCAGCGTCGGCAGCGGTCTTCACACCCTTCTTGATGGCGATGGCAGCACCGCAGACGTAGGCCCACTTGGCGTTCTCGAAGCAGATGCGCTGCGTTTCCTCACACATCAGATAGGGGTCAACCCCTGCTTTGTCACAAATCTCGTTGGCTTCTTCAATACTATTGATGCCATTCTCCTTGAGAGCGGCCAGCACCTGTGCGATGCGACGCTCTTGACTTTCGAATTGAACTTTACGTATCATAGGAATAACTGTTTACTTGTTAATTTTCAATTTCTAATTTTCAATTTTCAATTTCTCAATTATTCCTTACGCGGATCAATAGCTTTCACAGCACCCTGCTCCTCGGAGGTACGGCCGTAGGAACCGGTGAACTTCTTGATGGCCTCGTTGGCATCCATGCCGTTCTTGATGGCTTCCATCATCTTACCGAGATGGACGTACTCGTAGCCGCAAACCTCGTTGTTCTCATCAAGATACTGCTTGGTGATGTAACCCTCGGTGAGTTCGAGGTAGCGAGTGCCCTTGGCGACTGTGCCGTAGAGGGTACCTGTCTGTGAACGCAGACCTTTGCCGAGGTCTTCAAGACCGGCACCGATGGCCAGGCCGCCCTCGGAGAAAGCGCTCTGTGTGCGTCCATAGACAATCTGCAGGAAGAGCTCGCGCATGGCGGTGTTGATGGCGTCGCACACGAGGTCGGTGTTCAGGGCTTCCAGGATAGTCTTGCCCGGCAGGATTTCGCTAGCCATGGCGGCAGAATGGGTCATGCCCGTGCAGCCGATGGTCTCCACGAGAGCCTCCTGGATGATGCCGTCCTTCACATTGAGGCTGAGCTTGCAGGCACCCTGCTGAGGAGCGCACCAACCGATGCCGTGGGTGTAGCCCGAAATGTCCTTGATCTCTTTTGCCTGAATCCACTTGCCCTCTTCGGGAATGGGTGCAGGTCCATGGTAAGCGCCTTTGCAAACGCTACACATGTTCTTCACTTCAGTTGAATAAATCATATAGTTGGTTGATTAGAAAAAGTGTATGGTGATACATCATTAGGTTTGCAAATTTAGTGCGATAATCCGAATCTGCCAAAGGATTCTTTTTACATTTAAGAACTATTAACAGAAGTATTCATCGGATGCTTTGTGGCTCATCAAGAAAGTTCATACCTTTGCGCCACTGAAGGACAAAAAGGTCTCAGTTTGAGCTTATGATCAACGCGAGTAAAGAGGATTTGGATGCGCGCGTGACGCGTGCCGTCGATTATTTCATGGCGGGATATGGATGCTGTCAAAGTGTCGTCGCAGCCTTTGCAGACCTCTATGGTTTGGATGACGAGATGGCCAAGCGCATTGCCGCAGGTTTTGGCGGTGGCGTTGGGCGGTTGCGCATGATGTGCGGGGCCGTGTCGGGCATTGTCATGTTAGTGGGGTTGGATTGTGGACAGACCGAGGGCAGCGACCGCGAGGGCAAGTCGGCCTGTTACAAAGTGGTGCAGCGGCTCTTGGCTCGGTCTGAGCAGGAGAATGGCAGCCTCATCTGTGCAGAGATATTAGGGTTGAAAGGACATGACAAGGCGCGTAGCACCTACGAGGCATCTCCTCGCACGGCAGAATACTACAAGACGCGCCCCTGTGCAGCCAAGGTAGAAAGTGCCGCCCGCATCTTTGCAGAGTATTTGCAGGAAAAGAGAGGAGAGTGATGGAATCTCGCGGGAGAACCGCGAGACACAAACGCTAAAGAAGTGGCATGAGAATTCTCATGAGGATAACGGCTATTAGTGTGTCTTCACAACCTTGGTGGCTGCCAGTTCGGCGTTACGTTTATCGGTTTGTGTGACCACGCGGGCGGCGAGCTGTAGGAAGGCATTGCCGACGGGGGAAGCGGGGTCGAGGGTTGCGGGTGTGCCGGCATCACCGCTCTCGCAGACGCTTTGCACAAGTGGAATCTGTGCCAGAAGAGGAACTCCTGTTTCTTCTGCCAATTGTTTCACGCCCTCACGACCAAAGAGGTAATAGCGGTTCTCGGGCAACTCAGCAGGTGTGAACCACGCCATGTTCTCCACGAGGCCGAGGATGGGCACGTTCACCTTCTCATTGATATACATATTCAGCCCCTTACGCGCATCGGCCAGTGCCACCTGCTGGGGCGTAGAGACGATGATGGCTCCCGTGACGGGCAGTGTCTGAACCAGTGTCAGGTGAATGTCGCTGGTCCCAGGCGGGGTATCTAAGATAAAATAGTCAAGATCACCCCAGTCGGCCTCACCGATGAGCTGTTTCAGGGCGTTGGAGGCCATTCCTCCGCGCCATAGAGTGGGAGTGTCGGGCTCAACAAAGAATCCTATACTCAGCACCTTGACACCGAACTTTTCGGCAGGGATGATCAGTGTCTTCCCGTCACGCTCTTCGCTGTAGATGCGTTCGCCTTCCAGTTGGAACATCTTTGGAACAGAAGGACCGAAGATGTCACAATCCAACAGCCCCACGCGGTGGCCTAAGCGTGCCAGCCCCACGGCCAAGTTGGCAGCCACGGTGCTCTTGCCCACACCTCCCTTGCCGCTGGAAACGGCGATGATGTTTCCGAGGTGGGCGTAGGGGGTGGATTGACCCGACGGAGAGCCCTCGGGCACAGTGACGGGTGTAACGGTTTTTGTCTTGATTTCCACATCCACGTCCTTGGCGACATAGGCGTGGATGGCGGCTTCTGCGGCCTTGACGAGAGATTTGAGGAACGGGTTGGTGGGTTTGTCGAAGAGAAGCGAGAAGGATACATGCAGCCCGCTGATGCGCAGGTCGTCTTCGACCATTCCCATCTCCACGATATTCTTGCCCGTACCGGGATAGCGGACGGTCTTGAGGGCATCGATGATCAATTGAGGATAGAGTTCCAAGGGACGGGAGGTGAAAAATGAAATGTGAAAAATGAAAAGTGCAACGTTTACGCACATCTGCGGTGCAAATTTACATATTTTAGGCATACCACGTATCACGTTTGCAGACTTTTTTCACCACAAGGTCTTAAATAAAGCCAAAAAGACCGTTGCGTCAATAAAAATCTTTCAACTTTCAACTCTTCACTTTCAACTTTTCCGTACCTTTGCGCCGCATTTTGCCTATCATTATCGGCCCATGCGCATATTCAAGAGACTGGACACCTACATACTGAAGCAGTTCTGCCTGCTCTTTGCAGGCACCTTCTTCATTTGCCTCTTCATCTTCATGATGCAGTTCTTGTGGCGTTATGTGGAGGACTTGATAGGCAAAGGCTTGTCCTATGCCGTACTGGGCAAGTTCTTTTTCTATGCCTCCATGACACTGGTTCCCATCTCGCTGCCATTGGCACTGCTGCTGGCATCGCTCATCAGTTTCGGCAATATGGGCGAACGGTTGGAACTGCTGGCCATGAAGGCGGCTGGTATTCCGCTGTTGCGCATCCTGCGTCCTGTGCTGATCTTCGCACTGATTGTGTCCGTGGGATCGTTCTATTTCCAGAACGTCGTGGCTCCCGAGAGTGCCAAGCAGTTAGCTGCCCTGCTCTACTCCATGAAGCAGAAGTCGCCCGAGATGGAGATTCCCGAAGGGCAGTTCTACAACGAGATTCCCGGCTACAACCTGTTTGTGGAACACAAGGACCTAGATTCGGGAATGCTCTATGGCATCATGATCTATACACAGGGCAACGGGTTCGACGATACGCAGGTCATCCTGGCCGACTCCGGCCGCATCCAGACCACCGCCGAGCAAATGCACCTGAAACTCACCCTCTATGATGGCGAGCGTTTCCGCAACATGCAGAACACGGGCAGTGCCATGGACAAAGCCACCGTCCCCTACATGCGAGAGACGTTCAAGGAAGAGGTGGATCTGATTCCCTTTGACAACAACTTCAGCGTGATGGATGCCGAACTCTTCAACGATAACGCACAGACCAAGAACCTGCACATGCTCAACCGCGGCATAGACAGTATTTCTCATTACATAGATTCTACAGGACGGGAGCAGTTGCGTCAATACAGGTATGGTTTCTTACAGACAACACGTCTGGACGGACGCCGCGACTCTGCCCGCATCGTCAGTGAAACAGAGATCAATGCCGTGGACTTTGACACCGTTTACACCTCCATGCCCGAAATGGAGCGCGCACGTGTTGCCCGTTTGGCCCTGGATCGTGTCCATAGCGGTGAATCACAGACTTCGATGTTGGAGGACTTCAGCTATCAAGTCAATCGTTCCCTGCGTATCCACAAACTGGAGCGCCACAAGAAGTTCACCCTCTCGCTGGCTTGCCTGATGTTCTTCTTCATCGGCGCACCGCTGGGGGCCATCATCCGCAAGGGCGGACTCGGAGTGCCCGTGGTGGTGTCGGTGGTCTTCTTTATTTTTTATTATATGGTGAACATCACGGGCGAGAAACTGGCCAAAAGCGGCGACTGGGATGTGACCTTTGGTCTGTGGCTGAGCACCTTGGTTCTGGCACCCATCGGCGCGTGGCTCACTTACAAGGCCAACCAAGACTCAGCCGTGTTCAACGTAGAGGCCTACCAGCGATTCTTCCGCCGTCTCCTGGGTCTGCGGCAGCACCGCAACATCGCGCGCAAGGAGGTCATCATGTTCGATCCCGACAACGAACGCCTCACCTCCGAGCTCCAGCAGTTTGCCGAGGATTGCCACACCTACGTCCACACACATCGTCTGCACCTGATGCCCAGTTACTTCAAGATATTCTTCCGCTATGAGCCAGACACGGTGGTCGTTCAACTCAGCGACCGCCTGGAGACCATAGTAGAAGAACTCTCCAATAGCCGCGACAATCGTGTCATAGGAATCCTCAATGATATGCCCATCCTGGTGCCCGATGCCCACACGCGCCCCTTCCGCCGCCCGCGGCTGAATATCCTCGTGGGTGTGCTTTTCCCCGTGGGCATTGTGCTCTGGCTACGTATCTGGCGCTACCGTCTGCGCCTGTGGCGTGACCTGGAGCAGTTGCAGAAGCAGTGCAAATACATTGCTACAAGGCTATAGACCCACCAACTGAAGCCCCCCCCTTACCCCTCCCTGTGAGGGAGGGGAGCGGTCACCTTTCAAGACTGAAGGGATAAAGAATCAATAGATAATCACTCAATAAATAAAATATGTACCATTATGAATCCAATAGATAATCAACCGACAAATGTGACCTCTCCCCTCCCTCACAGGGAGGGGCAAGGGGGTGGGTCTATAGATAATCAACAGTCACAGGTGACCACTCCCCTCCCTCACAGGGAGGGGCAAGGGGGGGGGGCTTGGCCTGTTTCCTCCATAGAATCTGCACTCCAGGACTTCCGTGAAGGTAAGTTCGTCATTGTGGTCGATGACGAAGACCGCGAGAACGAGGGCGACTTCATCACCGCCGCCGAGACCATCACGCCGGAGAAGGTGAATTTCATGCTACGCGAGGGCCGTGGCGTGCTCTGCGCGCCCATCACCATCAGTCGTGCTGAGCAGTTGGAACTGCCTCATCAGGTGCAGGATAACACCTCCATGCTGGGCACACCCTTCACTGTGACAGTAGATAAGTTGGAGGGCTGCACCACAGGTGTCAGTGCCGCCGACCGTGCTGCCACCATCCGCCATCTGGCCGACCCCACAGCCAAGGCTGCCGACTTCGGACGGCCCGGACACATCAACCCGCTCTATGCTCAGGACCGAGGCGTGCTGCGCCGCGCCGGTCACACCGAGGCGGCCATCGACCTGGCGCGTCTCAGCGGACTGCAGCCCGCCGCCGCACTCATCGAGATTCTGAATCCAGACGGCACCATGGCACGGATGCCACAGCTGCAGGAGGTGGCCAAGAAACACGGCATCCGCATCATCACCATCCGCGACCTCATCGCCTACCGCCTCCAGCGCGAACAGATGGTGGAGGCCGCCCCCGAGGTGGATCTGCCCACAGCCTACGGCCACTTCCGCGACATCACCTTCCGCCAGCTCTCCAACGGCCTGGAGCACGTGGCTCTCATCAAAGGGTCGTGGGAGCCGGACGAACCTGTGCTGGTGCGTGTCCATTCCAGCTGCGCCACGGGTGACATCTTCGGTAGCCAGCGTTGTGACTGCGGCGAACAGTTGCACCGCGCCATGCAGATGATTGACCAATCGGGCAAAGGCGTGGTGCTCTACATGAACCAAGAGGGGCGCGGCATCGGTCTTTTCAACAAGATGAAAGCCTACAAGTTGCAGGAGCAGGGCGATGACACCGTGGAGGCCAATATCCATCTGGGCTTCCGCCCCGACGAGCGCGAATACGGTGTCGGTGCACAAATCCTCCGCCAGTTGGGCATACACAAGATTCGTCTGCTCACCAACAACCCCGTCAAGCGCGTGGGATTAGAGGCCTACGGTCTGGAAATCGTGGAGAACGTGCCCATCGAGGTGAAGCCCAACCCCTACAACGAACGTTATCTCAAGACCAAACAGGAACGCATGGGTCACACACTGCATATTAACAAGTGACGGCTTGGATGTGCAAGCTGAGAACAACAGTGAACTAGGAGAAAAGGAGAGTCCCGTAAACCAATGGCTTACAGGACTCTTTCTTGTGCGCTCCAGGATGGGCTTGAACCAACGACCCCCTGATTAACAGTCAGGTGCTCTAACCAACTGAGCTACTGAAGCAG
>JAFSZU010000078.1 GCA_017455585.1 Bacteroidaceae bacterium
GGAAGTTGAGAGTTGATAGTTGAAAGTTGGAGAGTTGGAGAGTTGAAAGGTGAAGGATGTCTGTAATGGGTGTGCTTCCAGATGGAGCCGGAGGCAACTTTCAACTTCCAACTCTCCAACTTTCAACTCTCAACTTTCAACTTTTAACTTTCAACTTGATTCTTCGTGACTTGTGCGGTGAGGCTGGCCTCGGCTACGATGTTTTCGCCCACGAAGACGTAACCGTGCATCTGGGCGATGCTGTGACGGAAGGGGGCTGTGAAGGCGGCCTTGAAGAGGAGCGTGTCGCCGGGTACCACTTTCTGTGTGAACTTGCAGTTGTCGATGCGCAGGAAGTAGGTGCTGTACTCCTCGGGGTGCTCCAAGTTGCTGAGTACCAGCAGACCGCCGGTCTGTGCGAGGGCTTCGATGAGCAGCACGCCGGGCACCACGGGCTCACCGGGGAAGTGCCCTTGGAAGAATGGTTCGTTGCCAGTGATGTTCTTCACGGCCACGATGCTGTTGGCATCCATCTCGATGGCTTTATCGACAAAGAGCATGGGGTAGCGGTGGGGCAGCAGTTCCTTGATGCGCTTGATGTCCATGATGGGTGCCTTGTTAGGGTTGTAGAAGGGCGCCTGGACACGGTGGGCACGGATCTCCTTGCGCATGAGGCGCGCGAACTTATTATTAACGGTGTGTCCGGGCTTGGTGGCGATGATGCGGCCCTTGATGGGTTTGCCGATGAGGGCCATGTCGCCGATGATGTCCAGGAGTTTATGGCGTGCGGGCTCGTTTTCCCACATCAGCGGCTTGGTCTGGAGGTAGCCCAGCTCGGTGGCCTCGTGGTGCGGTGCACCGATGCGGTCTGCCAACTGGTCCAGTTCTTCCTGGGGCTTCTGGTTCTCATAGATGACAATGGCGTTGTCCAGATCGCCGCCCTTGATGAGGTCGGCGGCCAGCATCATCTCCACCTCACGGACGAAGCAGAAGGTGCGTGCGGGTGCTATCTCCTTCTCGAACTTGGCCATGTCGTCGAGGGTGGCAAACTGGCTGCTGAGGACCTTGGACTGGAAGGCAATCATGGCGGTGATGCTGAACTGCTCATCGGGCAGGATGGTGATGATGCTGCCTGTCTTCTCGTCCTTGACCTCTATCTTCTTGTGTACCACGTAGTAGTCCTTGGGCGCGTTCTGCTCCACGACGCCCACGCGGCGGATGTTCTCCACGTAGATTTCTGCCGAGCCGTCCAGGATGGGCACTTCGGGACCGTTGACTTGCAGGAGGCAGTTGTCAACGCCGAGGGCATAGAGGGCGGCCAGCGCGTGTTCCACGGTGCTGCAGCGGGCGTCGCCCTTTGCGAGCACGGTGCCGCGTGTGGTCTCTATCACGTTTTCTGCCACCGCCTCGATGATGGGTTCGCCGGGGAGGTCTATGCGCTGGATTTTATAACCGTAGTTTTCGGGCGCGGGGTTGAATGTCACCACAAGGTTGAGGCCTGTGTGCAGGCCCTTGCCGTGCAGGGTGAAGCTGCCGCCCAGTGTATTTTGCTTTAACATCGTGTTTATTTACGATTTTACGATTTGCGATTTTGGGGGTGATTGGTTTGGAGAGGAGGGACGCGCGAATACGCGCTACACCCAACCGTTTCACGCCTTTTAGCTCTCATCTTTGACCTTCAGCCTCCAGCCTTCGACCTTCGACCTTTGACCTTCAGCCTCTCAACTCTCAACTTTCAACTCTCAACTCTCAACTTTCAACTTTCAACTCTCAACTTGAGAGCCTCCAGCTCTTTCTGCAGCTGTCGCAGCTGGATGGCCATATCGGGTAGGGTCTTATAGACGGCAAAGGAGCGGGCAAAGACCTTGGGGTCGATGGGGGGCGTGCCGAGGAGTGTCTGGCCGGGCTTGCGCACGCTGCCGGGGAGGCCGCTTTGGGCACCGAGGGTGGTATGGTCTGCCACGGTGATGTGACCGGCCACGCCCACCTGACCTGTGAAGGTGCACCACTCGCCAATCTTGGAACTTCCGGCGATGCCCACCTGGGCGCAAAGCACGGTGTGGGACTGCACTTCCACGTTGTGGCCGATCTGTACTAAGTTGTCGATTTTCACGTCCTTGTGGATGATGGTGGCTCCCATCGTGGCGCGATCGACACAGGCGTTGGCGCCCAGCTCCACGTCATCCTCCAGCACGGCGATGCCGATCTGCGGGATTTTCTCATAGCCCTCCTCCGTGGGTGCGAAGCCGAAGCCGTCGGCTCCCACGACGCTTCCGGCGTGCAGGATGCAGCGGTCTCCCACGATGCAGTCATGATAGACGGTGGCGTTGGCGTAGAGGATGCAGTCGCGACCCACCTTGGCGTTGGCGCCCACGGTGGCATGGGGGTGGAGGGCGGTGCCGTCGCCGATTTCTGCGCCGTCGCCCACGGCGGCAAAGGGTGCCAGATAGACATCCTTGCCCAACTTGGCGGTGGGTGCCACGTAGGCCAGCGGGTCGATGCCTGTGCGCTTGGGCTTCATGCTCTCGTAGAGCGCGAGCAGCCGTCCGATGGCCATGCGCGGGTCATCGACACGCACCAGCGCAGGTTGCACGGGCTGTGCGGGCTGGAACGAGGATGGCACCAGCACCACGGAGGCGCGTGTCTGATAGATATAGGGCTCGAACTTGGGGTCGTAGAAGAATGTCAGTGCCCCTTCCACTCCTTCTTCAATTTTCGAGAAGGTGTGCACCTTGGCCTGTGCGTTGCCGTCCACGGTGCCGCCGATGTAGTCGGCAATCTGTTGGGCTGTAAATTCCATGCGGGATGTACTTATAATAATTCGGGCGCAAATATAGCACTTTTTCTCCACATAGACGAATCTGCTCTCTCTTTTTTACTTTTTTTGTCTATTTAGAACAATGTGGGCGTATTTTTGGACAATAATAGCTCTAATTGTTGTTCAGCGGGTGGTTGCGCTTGACCAGATAGACGGGCGAGCCGTTGTGCAGTGTCTTGCGGATGCGGCCGACCTTGGACTCGGTGGTGAGCCAACGGCCTATGTAGTTGAAACCCCGGTCGGAATAGGTGAAGCCTGTCTGGCGGCGGATTTCGTTGACCAGCTCCGTGAGCCGCAGTGCCACGGTGTCTTTGTCGCGTGTCTTGGCGGGCTGGAAGACGTCCAGGAAGCGGCGCACCTCGGGTTTGAGGGAGGTGAAGGCGACGTTGTCGGCCTCGATGGCTGTCGCCTCCTCGGCGGTGAAGTATGGCCGTCGCCCGTCTGCCAGCTCGGCCTGTGCCTGGGCGTACATGCCCTGATAGGGGATGGGGGCGCTGAGGTCGATGGCGCGTCCGTCCTTGATCTCGGCGATGATGAAGCGTCGGGAGCCGGAGGGGTCGCTGAGGACATCGGCCATGTTGGTGGTGGCGATGAAGCTGGCGAAGCGCGGCATGTTCAGCGTCACGCTGCTATAGGGCCGCCGTCCTTTGACGGAGGTCTTCTGGATGAGGTTCTTGAGGAATCCCTGCTGTATTTTCTCGCTGATCTGGTTGAACTCGTCGAGGTTGATGAGCAGTGAGCTGCAGAGCAGCCGCTCGGCATCCTGCTTGCTGGAGAAATCCACCAGCTCTCGGTAGCCCACGTCGCGCAGTTCGGGCGGCAGCAGCAGCTGGCCGAAGGTGCTCTTGCCGCAGCCCTGGGCACCCACCAGCAGCGGCACTACGGCGTTGCCGTGGCTGATGTTCCAGCCGTCCCACTGTGCCACCATGCCCAGGAACCATGTGTGGAAGCGCTCGCGCCACTGCGGGGTGTCGGTGGGCACGCGGTCGGCCATCTGGCCGATGTAGTCGGTCTGGCGGTCCCATGGCTTCAGGTCTCTCAGATAGGTGTGGGCAGCGTTGTAGTCGCGGATGCGCGAGGATCCCAGATAGCGCTTCATGTCGCGGTCAAAGACTTCGAGGCCGGCCTCGTGGCACTCCTGTATCATCGTGTTCATCACACGGGTGTCCAGGGGCTGGAAGACGAAGGACGCCGAGTCGTTGCGCCGCCACTCCACGCCGTTGCTCAGGACGTTGAACCGCAGGTCATAGCGTTTCTGGAAGAAGGCGTGCAGACCCGCCGCCATGGTTTGCAGGGAGTGGCTGCGGACGGCGCGCGGGGCGGGGCTGTTCTCGGCGTAGGTGCTCTCGATGATGGCCCGGCTCAGGCCCGGTGCCAGGTCCATGAACAGGCTGTTCCACAGGGCCTGGCGCACACATTCTTCCTGGGGGATGCCCAGCTGCAATGCCTGCAGGGCCGTGGCACTCAGCAACGCCTCTGCCGACGGCTCGGATGCTGCCTCGCTGCCGGCCTCTGCGCTTCTCTGCGAGAGGGCTTCCCGGGCCTGTAGCACGGCCAGCGAGAAGCGGCGCCTGTAGTAGCTGACGGAGTCGGGTGACGGCTGCTCGCTGTCTGGCGCATACTCGTGGGCGTCTGCGTCGATGCTGGCCGACATGCATTCCCGGCGGCTGATGCGCACGGGCACCGCCAGCGGATTATAGTATGCGTTGTCGTCGGCCGTCCACCGGAAGCTGTCATCCATGCTGGCATTCTTGGGGCGCGGCGACAGCCCGATGAGGGTGGTATAGACCTGCGCACAGCTGTCATAGAGCCGCTGGTGGAAACGGGTGCACAGCTCGTCGTCGGTGGGCAGGGTGCCGTCTTCGAGCGTGCCGGCCACCAGCACCACCACACTCAGCCCGTCTGCGCCCGTGATGGCGGCCAGCGTGGTGGGCCATCCCTTCACGCGCTGCTTGACCGTCAGGGCCTCGCTCGGCGAGGGCAGATCGCTGATTTCCAGCAGGACAACGCCGTTGTAGCTCACGCTCACGCGTCCGTCGCGGTGCCGTCGTGCGGACTTGCCCGGACAGATGAGCGGCAGACGGTCCAGGACCTGGCGAATGGAAGCTGGTGGAAACTGTAGCCTCCCGGCTCTGAAAGTTTCCACCAGGCTTCTCTTCTTCTCATCCGTTTTGAATTGGTCGATCAGTTTCTCCAATTCTACTAAGCTGGTCCGTTCTTTGTTACTCCTTATCGTCTTACTATATACTGTGAATGGTCTCATCGGTTAGAAAAAGCGCTTAAATCATCCTGTTTTGCGTCGCAAAGGTAGATGATTCTCATGAAATAACCAAATTTTTCGGTCAAAAAATACGTTTTCCTGCAATTTTTCTTTAAATTTCATACTTTTATCTACCTTTTTTATCTATTATCTCCCTTTTTAATTTGTTTATTTCCTTTAGATTATTCTGTTTAGGTAGATATGTTTCCCTTTTTTCCAAATTTATTTGCAATATGTATTATTTGCCAAGAAAAGCCATAAATGGATGCTGCCGCGGACACATATATCATCATGTCCGCATGTGAAGTCAATCATGTCCGCATGTGAAGTCAATCACGTCCGCATGTGAAGTCAATCACGTCCGCACGTGAAGTCAATCACGTCCGCACGTGATGCCCGTCGCGTCCGCACGTGATGCCTGTCACGACCGCACGTGATGCCTGTCACGTCCGCACGTGATGCCTGTCACGTCCGCATGTGATGCCCGTCACGTCCGCATGTTTCGATGATAAAAAATACCCTTCCGCTTCACAGCTTGCGGGGTTGAACCGAAGGCTGAGGCGGAAAGGTATGGAAAAAAGACCAGTGCGGTTGAAGCTGACATAGACCGCAGCGCGGTCTCCTCTCAATAACCGGGGGTGCGCAGTACCCCCGGAAAGTCCCGACAATGAGTATATCGACCCTGGAGGGGTCGCCGAGTATGTTGCTGTAGCACGCTTTCAGCGTGCAATCTCTGCATCCTGTCATCCGCAGGTCCTACGGACGCTGCGGTTACTGAGCGAAGACGGCTTCACCGTCTTCAACCGCACAGGACGGAAAAAAGTGGGGGAGGTCTGTGAAGAGGAATATGGTTGTGGCTACAGCAACGTCTGCTTGTGGCTACAGCA
>JAFSZU010000079.1 GCA_017455585.1 Bacteroidaceae bacterium
CAACCCCGACGAATGCACCGAGTGCGGCACTTGTGCAGACGCTTGCCCCTCCGGCGCCATCAGTCTGCCTTGATGGCATCGCCATCTGTCAAACAGAGCCTCTGCATGTGTCGTGCAGAGGCTATTTTAATGGCATGGAGCCCACCGGCCTGTGAATAAACGTTAAATATTGCCCTCGCAGCCCCAATCTTTCAACTTTCAACTTTCAACTTTCAACTATAATCCCTACCTTTGCACCCGCATTTGAGAAAATGCACGCCCGAGGCGGGATAGCTCAGCTGGTTAGAGCGCATGATTCATAATCATGAGGTCCTCGGTTCAATCCCGAGTCCCGCTACAGTACATATTATTTGATTTGTTAAAAAAGGAATCCTCGTTCAGGATTCCTTTTTTGATTATCCGCAATCGATCCACCAAGCCCCCGAAAGAACCACAGGCCACAAGGGGAGAAACAACCCCGAGGAAGCGAACAATGACATTATTCCATCATGATGGAATGATTATTCGGTCATGATGGAATAATCATTCCCTCATGACCGAATAATCAAAACATGTGGGTGAATATGCCAAAACTTGTGGGTAAGTATGCCAGAAGACATACGCCCACAGATCGTATCACTTGCCCAAGAGATTGGTATTCTCGAACTGCACACGGAAGGGCCACTGTTCGCCATTCTGTGCCCAGTGGTCTGCGCTGTAGTTGCGGTCCCACGGGTGCTGCCAGTGCTGAGTGGGCGCACCCATCACGACGAAAAAGAGGCGGGAGCACTTGGCGGGAATGGTGATAGAGGCCGTGCCGTCGCGGTCGCGCTGCACGTCGCCATAGACGCGCTGACCGCTGGTGGTGTAGGCCACGAAGGCATAGCGCCAGCCTGCACGGGCGGGATAGACATATTTGTAGCCGACAGCATCTGTCAGGCCCGTGAAGTGTGCCTTGGCCTCGGTGTCGGCCTTGGGCACCTTCATGTTGATAATGGTGTAGCCATAGTTCTGGATGCAGTGCTCGACATCGCTCTGCCAGGTGTCGGTGGTTCCGCCGACCTGCGTGAGGAATGTCTTGTGTTGCCCGATGCGGTGCTTGGCGCGGTCGCGCACGCCGTCGATGTCCCAGGTGGCCATGCGCATGTATCCCTCCATCATCTCGTCGTTGAACTGCTCCTGCGTGAGGCTGTTCATGCGTTTATAGGTTTCCACGGGGTCTTCGGGTTTCTTGCTCTGGCGCCACAGGCGGCCGATGAAGTCGCTGCCGTGCTTCATGCACCACCAGTCCTGGATGTAGCAGCAGGCATAGCGCCAGTCCTCGTGCAGCAGGTTGAGGTGGTGGGCGTTCAGGTGCTGCTCAAAGTACTCGCCGTCTGTGAACTGGCGGTCGGGGAATATCTGGTAGGCCTGCCAGTCGGCACAGCTCTCCCACCAGCCGCAGTCGCCCCATCCGTCGCCGTTGAAGCCCCACTTGTAGCCGTGTGTCTCGCCCAGGTCGGCCGAGACCAGATACTGGAAGGTGTGCCCCACCTCGTGCGCCACGGTGTGTCCGCCGCGCGCCACAGCTGCCCAGGGGTTGAAGTGTCCTATGCCCGTCTTGCCGCCGCTGGCACCGTCTGTGCCGGAGGCATCGGCGCGCCATTCTTTCTGGTAGGGGACGTAGAGTTGGATCTTGTACTTATCCGTGGTGGATTTGCCGGGGACGATGAATCCCAGTGCCACGTACTTGTCCCAGCACTGCTCGCAGATATTGAGGATGGTGGCGGCACTGGCCACGTAGCCGTCGCCGGGGTATTGCAGCTTGGCGGGATTATCACCGTAGCGCACATCCCAGAAGACGGCGTAGTGGTCGCTCTCCCGTGAGTGGGCGAAGTTGTAGCCCTGCGTGGCAGCGGCATTGGTGTAATTGGTGCCGCTGTAGGTGTTGGGCTTGAGGAGATAGCGTCCCGGGTCGGTGAACATCATGTCTGCCGCGTCCGTGGGCACCAGCGCGTTGGTGGATTTGCTGGTGTAGCCTGTGGCCGTGGCGGCGTTGTAGAGGCGCAACAAGGTTGGCAGGACGGCCACGGAATCGACGCCCTTGAGCGAGATAATGCCGTTTGCCTTGAACCGGTCGTCATAGCGCACCCACAGGGTGTCTTGTGCTGCAAGTTGAAAGGTGAAAGGTGAAAGCTGAGAATTGTGAGTGCCGACACCACATGGAGGGCAAACTTATGGTTGAAGCGAATGTGTTTCATCTCTGTGTCCTCCTTTCTTTATTTGACAATGAATTTGCGTCCACCCCGTACATAGAGGCCCTTTGGCAATTTACCGTCAAGCCATTTACCGTTTGACCATTTGCCATTTACTATTTGACGTCCGCTGAGGTCATGCACGGCTTCGGCCTGTCTGGAATGATTCAATGGTAAATCGTAAACGGTAAATGGTAAATGGTAAATGTCTGAGGTGATGTCCTCCCCCACCCCATCCACATAGAAGCGCAGCGTCTGAGGTTCTGGGCTCACATCTTCTATCCACGAGCGGAAGGCAGCCACGACGGCAGAGTCCTGTGTCTGCTCCATCAGTCCCTCGTCATTCATCAGATAGGTTCCGGGTGCGACCCGCCTGTTGCGTACGATGCGTCCCTGCGTCACCGAGTCATCCAGTTTCAGGTAGGTTCCCCGCAGCCGCACCTTGACAGTTCCTTCCTCGTTCTGCAGACTCTGCAGACGGGCCGATTGGTTGGCCTTCATGCTGACGTTGGGGATCAGGTAAATGGGGCCGTAGAGCTGCCCGCTCCCGAAGTTGGCAAGCCGGTGTCCCGTCTCCACGTCCGGCTCGCGGGTGGGGCGCACCATATAGTGATAGTTGGCCCGCATCACCACCTCATCGGTCTGCAAGTCCAGGGTGTTGAACTCCACCACCGCCTGTCCGTCCTCGGCCACCCCGCGGGGTTGTGCCACCTCAGTACCTTCGCCAAAGACGTCTGTGAGTTGGCGGCCCGTGAGGTCAAAGGGCAGCACCAGCGAGTTCCAGCGTCCCACGTTCAAGGTTCGGCGAAGCGCCAGCAGCGAATGGTCCAGCGCCTGTGTCTTGTCGAAGGTGGTGCTGTCCTCGTTGAGCACCGTTCGTGCCAGCGAGCGGAAGCGGATTCCCTTGATGTCCTGCCGCTGGAACTCATCGGCACCGATGCGCACCGTGCCGCCGTCCAAACGCATCATCGGGTTCTCCTCGCTCGATACAAAATAATAATAAGTGGTGCCTTTGCCGGTCGTAACCACCATGTTCTTGGCACCCAGCAGGGTTGACTGTCGAGTGGCCCGCCGGGGGCCGGCAGCCTCCTGTGCCGTCGCCGCCGTGGCAAACGCCATGACGGCCGCAATAGCAAGCAGATTCATATTCTTCATAAGTTTCCTTTTACAATAGCCGACTTTTAGTCATGCGGTGCATATTCTGGTTGCAGATGATAATACAGGTAGTCGATATCCACGTAACCTGTTTCACTCCTGTCATTGAAGCAATAGACCCCGATGCGGTCACCACGATAAAAGCCCCACGAGAGCTGATAGGTGCCAAAGGGGATAAAGTGTTTGCCGTCGGTGCTGTAGGAGAAGCGGGACAGCCCGTCGAGTCCCCATACAGAACGCAGCCAGAGATAGCGGCTGGTGATGACGGCTCCGAGCTCCGGCTGGTCGTCAAGACGCAGTTCCAGACGGGTCTGCCCGTCGGCGCGCACCACACCGAGACAGCCGCTGTGAGCAGCGAAGTGACAGAGTCCGGCGTGCAGACCTTCTGTGATATGGCTGATGTCGAGGCGAGTGGTCACCTGGTTATGCTGTGTGCGGAAAGAACGTTGGGTGAGCGTGTTGCCCGCTTTCAGCAGACGGCCTGTTTCCAAGGGCCGGAAAGCGTGCAGACGCAGCCACCCGCGGCGCTCGGTGAGCGAGAAGTGGCTGGTACGGGGCTGATAGTTCCACTGCCACCCGGGTCCGAGGGAGCGGGTGTCGAACTCGTCATTGCGGTGGAGGGTATAGGGCTTACGGGTCTTACAGGGCATCGCTCCCTGCCACACCATGGTGCCGGGTTTCCCTGCTTCGGTGAGATGACCCATCATGGGCCAGCCGTCTTGCCACGTAACAGGGAGGAGGCTGACGATGCGTCCGCTCCAGTCGCCCGAGCCATGGTGGGTGAGGAAATACCATTGTCCGTCGGGCCCTTGGACGATGCCGCCCTGGTTGGGTTCATTGGCTTCGCGGCAGGGTAGCAGCAATTGGCGTTCCTCGCTGAAAGAGCCGGTCATCTGGCGGTCACGCTTGGCCATGACATAGCGTCCGATGCCGTCGCGGTGCTCGCTGAAGATGAGATAGTAGAAACCGTCGTGATAGATGAGTTTGCTGGCTTCGCGCCCGTGGCCTTCGTTGACCAGACGGGCCGAGCCGCGGTCGATGCTGCGCCCGTCTGTAGCCATGCTGAAGAGATAGGTCTTGTAGCCCTCGCGGAAACAGGTGCCGATGAACCAGGCGCACCCCTGCTCGTCCCAGATGGCCGAGCAGTCGTCCCATCCGCTCTCTGCCAGCAGACAGGTCAGCGGCTCCCACGGCCCTTCAGCCCGCTCGGCCGTGGTCATGAAATAGCCCTCGTCGGGCGTGCCGAAATAGAGATAGAAGCGGCCGCCGTGGTGACGCAGGGTTCCCGCCCAGATGCCGCGCCCGTAGCGGTCCATCTGCAGCCAGGTCATAGCCGGTGATATCTGCGTGAGGTCACTGACGGCATTGCCCGCAATCTCCCAGTTCACGAGGTCGCGGGAGTGGAGAATGGTCATTCCTGGCGAGAACTGCATGGTGGATGAGATGGCATAGTAGTCCTCGCCCACGCGGATGCAGTCGAGGTCGCTATAGTCGGCAGGGATAACGGGATTCATATAGGTGCCGTCCGTCTGCTCGCCCCACTTGTCCCACTCGCCCCAGACCCTCTGCTGCTGTGCCAGCATCAGGAAAGTGACAACGTGAAAAGAGAATAATAGCAGTATCTTCTTCATCATTTTGAAATAACCACTTTCTTACCTTGCACAATGTAAAGACCCTTCCTCAGCCTGGAACCCTGAACGTGGAACTCGGAACTGTCTGAGATGCGGCGGCCTTGGAGGTCATAGCATTTACCATTAGACCATTTACCATTAGACCATTTACCATTAGACCATTTACCATTTACCATTTGGCCTTCATTCTCCACTTCCTTGATGCCAACGAGCGTGCGGTCCTGACCGTAGAAGTAGAGGCGGAAGTGGTCGAACATGGTCCAGTAGCGTGAGGGTGCACTGGTGCATTTGATGCCCACGCGCAACTTGGTTCCAGCCTTCGCGAGGGTGGCATCCACACTGCTGTCATAGAGTCCCTTGGCAAAGTACTTCGAGGCTCCCGTCATGGTGTTGGGGATATAGGTGCCGTCGGAGAGTTTCTGGTCATATCCGTCGCCTGTGTAGAGAGCTTTGGCCTGGCGGTCATCACAGATGTGCTTGACGGCAGCTGATTTACTATTGATATAGAGCGACGACGTCACCTTTGCCGTGCCATTGATGTAGGGAGCAAGCACGTCGCCGTAGGCTCCCGGACGCTGGAAAGCGTAGGCACGCAGCTGGTAGTCACCTGCGGGCATATCCTCCAGAATCTGATAGAAGTCGAAGGTTCTCTCATAGAACTCGGCTGCCTGGGCACCGTAGCCGGGAGCCCCGTTGGTGGATGTCCAGCCCGTGGTGGCATCGCTGTCGAAGTCGGGGTTCTCCAGCATGAAGGTAAGGTCGAAGAGGTGCGTTTCGTCGGTGGCCGAGACGCTGGAGAGGAACGTCACGAGTCCGTCGCGTGCCTGCTGGATGAGTGCTTCGAGTTCTATGCCCTTCGTGCAGGCGGGAGCTTGGCTCTCAATATCAGCTAGTAGCGTCTCGAGGGTCTCGTCTGCTCCCTCAACGGCTTCGGCGTGCGGTGTCTGTGTGAGTTCACGGACGTGAGCCAGCAGCTCTTCCAGTTCTGCGCGAGCCAGATCGGCATTGCCGTTGTCCAGGTTCTCAGCCTCCTGAGCTGTGAGGATGAGCCATCGCTGCGTGGTGGCGCTGTTTGCTATGTTCCATGAGGCAGAGGCCGTCTTGCCGCTGGTCGAGGCGTTGAGGGCGGGCGGGTTGGCTGTGCTTTCGGGGTGGATGAAGTAGAAGCTGCGGTGTCCCTCCGCCTCCACGTGTCCGGGCATGAGGTGTATGTTGTCTGCGGCGACGGGTTTGGAGTGCTTGGCGGTCTTGAAGCCGCTGGCGTAGGTCATGTAGTAGCCCGTGGCGGCGTTGCGCAGCTGGTAGTACTGGTTGGAAGGCGTGAAGGTGAGATACCATGCGGCGGCATCGTCGGTCATGGCTTCCTCGGCAGTCATGGTCTTCCACTGTAGCTGGTGTGTAGCAGTTTCCACCAGGTAGGCTGTGCGCAGACCGCGTTTCTCATCCTCATTCTTGATGTAGTACTTCACGGTGTCTTCGTGGTTGAAGGCGTAGTAAGGCAGCGCATAGCCTATCTCACCGGAGGCGGGCAGACCGTCCTCGTTCAGTGCTTGTGCCAGGATGCCCATCATGCAGTAGAGGTTGTCGTTGTGCGTGTCCTCGTGTGCGCCGTTGCAGCCGTAGGGCCACAGGTGCATGTCGTCGCCGTGCAGCTCGCCGTCGGTGTTGTTGTCCCAGAAGCGCAGAGCCTCCGTCACGCGGTTGCCGGCCCAGACACCATTCGGACGATAGTCGCCCGACCACCAGTTGCCGTGGGTGCCCACGCCGATGCCGTGCAGGGCCTCGTGCATGATGGTTCCCGGCTGCTGGTAGCTGCTGCTGGCTCCCACACGCATGGAGCCGCCGTAGCTGCAGTCGGCAGTGGGTGTGCCGGGGCTGTAGGTGACGCTGATGCCGAAGCCGTGGATGCTGCTGAGGTTGTTCCAGTAGTAGTCCATGGCCGTGTTGATGGCATAGTTGATGCGGTCGTTGGTCTCCTCGTCGCCGCCGTTGTTGTACCAGTGGCCTACGGTGCCCTTGGGCACAGTGACGACCTTGATGACATCGCCGTAGCCCACGGCATAGTCCTTATTGATGGCATACGTGCGCATGTAATAGACGGTGGCGGGCTTGAGGTCGCGCAGCCAATAAATCTTGCCAGCTTGGTTGATGTACTCGGTGGTGCGGTTGTCTGTCACCTTCGGGTCGGGCTGCTCGCTCCAGCAGAAACCCTCTTCGATGATATCCTTGCCGCTAACGGTGCTGCGGCCGAAAGCCCATTGGCAGCCGCGGATGAAGCGCGGATCAGTCTTCACCTTGGGTGCCTGGCTCGTCTCGCCGCCGCCCAGGACACGGAAGGCGAAGGTGGCCTCGGCCAGTGCCGTGATGGCGGCTTCGGCATCGGCATCTGTGGTGGCGGCGGCATCATAGATGCCCTGTGCGGTGTCGATGGCTGCCTGATACTCATCCTTCTGCGTGGCCGTGGAGGTGGTCAGCAGCTCGCGGGCAGCGGCGATGGCAGCGGCCAGACGGGCGAAGACCTCCTGCGAGGCGGTGGCGGTGGCGATGGCGGATTCAAGGGCGGTGGCGATGACGGAGAAACCGTCATCCACCAACGCTTTATCGTATGCGGCCTTGGCGGCTGCCAGGGCTTCCTCCAGTGTCTGGTGCGCGGCGACATTGGTCTTCTGTGTGGTCAGGGCCTCGCCCTTGGCGATGAGTTCGGCGAACGCGGCCTTGATGTCCTCGAAGCTGTCACCGATGTATTCCAGCCGGAAGTTATCCACGGCAATCCAGTTGCCCGTGGCACCCTTGGCCTCGAAGCCAATCTCCAACTCGTCACTGACGAGCACAAACTCCAGCGTATATTCACCGCGCACGGTCACAGTCTCCTGGTGGGTGTTGGCAAAGAGCCAGGCACCTGTCTGCGCAGCTTTGGGCGAATCCTCCTGGATGTTCTGCGCGGCGGCTTTCAGGCGGTAGCGGCCCGGCATCATGCCCGTGAGGCGCTGGACCACACGTCCGTCGCACACGGCACCGCCCTTGCCCGTCCAGCGTTCCACATAGTAGCTTCCCTGCTTGATATTGAAGACATTATTGCCCTGCACGCCCATGCCTGTAGCCGTCCAGCCGTTCAGACCGTCCTGCTCGAAACTGGGGTTCACGATGCGGCCGGTCAGGTCCCACGGCTGTTCGGGGCTGGCATTGGCGCAGAGATAGGTGTCGATGGCTCTCTCCATGCCCACAATGGCCGCCACCTGATCCTCCACGATGGCGGATTCTGGCTGTGCCGTGGCCACGCTATATACAGCATGAGCTCTGGCGATGGCCTCCAGCAGTTGCTGGCTCTCTTTTCCCGTGACGTTGCCATAGGCGGCCTCAGCATTCTTGATGGCCTCGGCCAGTTCGGCCGTGAGATCTATGCCGACCTGTGTCAGCCGGAAGTTATCCACGGCTATCCAGTTGCCCGATGCGCCCACGGCCTCGAAACCGATGGTGACGCTTCCCGAGACGAAGTTGAAGGCCACGGTGTAGTTGTCGCGCACCGTGACGGTGGTCTTGTTGAGCTTGGCACTGAGTGTGGTTGATTCAGGGGTTTGGGCAAAGATATAGGCTCCCGTCTGCGCCGCCGTGGGCGTGTTCTCCTGAATGTTCTGTGCGGCAGCAGTTAGCTCGTAGTTGCCGGGAGGCAGGTCGCTGATGACCTGACTGAGGTAGCCGTCGCCCACGGCACCGCCACGGCCTGTCCACTTCTCCATGTAGATGTTGCCGTCCTTGATGTCAAAGACGTTGTTACCTTGGGCACCCATGCCCTTGTGTGTCCAGCCCTCGGCATCCTGCTCGAAGCTGGGGTTAGTGATGCGGCTTGTGCAGTCAGCCTGTGCCGCTGCCGTGAGCCAGCCAGCCATGACCACCCACGCGAGGATAGCGACTCTCTTCTTCATATCTATGATAGATCATTAGTTAGTTGATACTGGATAGACTAATGGATAATAACCTTGCGGCCTCCAACAATATAACATTGAACATTAGACCATTTACCATTTACCATTTTCCGGCCGGTCAGGTCAAAGCATTTACCATTTGACCATTTACCATTTGACCATTTACCATTTGCCATTTGTCCAATCTCTCCGATGCCGTCGTAGATATGATAGGCGAGTAGCTTGACCATGGAGGCACGGAACTCTTGTTCTGCGGCACCGTCCTTTAAGTTGGCCTGGAAGCCGAGATAGATGTCCTGTTCCTGTGGCAGTTCAAAATAGATGCCGCGAAAAGTGGTGTTGTCCTTTCCTGCCTTGTCAATGGCATCGTATGCCAAGGACTGCGCAGGGATATCGGCGGTGTCCAGCAGATGGTCGGCGGCAAAGATGTAGGCCTCATAGAGTTGGTAGTTGGCTTCGTATGCCGCACCGAAGTAATAGGCCCCGGCCTCCAGATGCAGCTGGCGATAGACCCGGGCATTGGACAGATCGCCCTCGGTGTTGTTCTGGCGGTCGTCCCAGACACCCAGCGTCAGGCAGTCGTAGCCGGGATAGCGGTCGAGGCCGCCCCGGATGCCATCGCCGCCTGCCGGAATCTTGTAGTTCTCCACCGTCCAGTTGGCGGGCGTGCCATAGCGTGTAGCGGTCGATTGCCCGCTGACACGGGAGAAACGTGTAGCCTGTATGAGCTGGTCCTTGGTGATGTCCTTGCCTGTGACAGCCTGTGCGTCGGCACAATATGTCAGTTTGACTTCCTCGATGCGAAACTCCTGTGTGCCGCTGCCCGTTGCCATGTTGGCTTGGAAGCAGAGGACCACGTCCTGCTCCTGGGCGAGGGTGAAGGTAATGCCGTGAAATGCTCCGTCTGTGGCACATTTGCTCATAGGCAGGTATGCGATGGACTGCTTAGTGACTGTTGTGGTCTTCAGCGGCTCTGTGGCGGCGTAGATATAGGAGGAACCTAACTGATAGAGGGCCTCGAACTTGGCTCCGAAGAAGTAGTTCCCAGCGGGCAGGTGCACAGTGCGGTAGATGCGGGCGTTGGCCAGCAGACTGCGGGTGTACTGCCCATCCTCGCCTTGCCAGATGCCCAGCATCAGGCAGTTGCGACCGGGATAGGCGTCGATGCCGTTCTTGGCGCCCTTGCTCTCATCGGTCTGTGGGACGCTGAAATTCTCCACTGTCCAGTTGACAGGCTTGCCAAAGCGTGAACCCATCTCTGTGGCGGTGAAGTTGCTCTTCTCCAAAAGATATTCCAGTGTCACGTCCGTCATTCCCACCTCATCGGGTGTGCCGGCGGGGTTGAAGCCTGTTTCTTGTAGGAGTTGCCAGGCGGCACGCAAGGTACTGATGGCGGCAGTCTGCTGCTCCTCGTCGGCAGAACCAGCGAGCATACCGCGGGCCTCTGCCAACTGCTGTGCGAAGGCTTCCACCTTCAGGGCATTGGGTTTGCCAGTGTTGTTCGAGGCTTGTGGCAGCAGTTCGTCAACCTTCTGTTGATAGATGTCGATGATCTCTTGCAGGGTGAGCGTCTGCGGAGCTGTAGGGTCGAAGGTGATGGCCAGCACGGGGGCTATCTCGTTGGGATGTGTGGCGGGCAGTGTCACAGTCAGCCCCTCGGTGTCCTGCATGAAGTCCACCTCTCCGACTCCCAGCAACTTCACGCTCTGCACTTTGCCGGAATAAGTGGCGGCGAGCTTGCCAAAGGCCTTGAACTTGAACTGCTGGGTGGAAGGCCAACGCATGATGGTGGCATAGACAACGCCGTCCTTGACCACATAGCGCACATCGGAGGCAGAATAGTTGATACCCTCATTGAAACCCTGGGCATTGAGCGGATTGGCACTGTCGAAGAGGGGACCTTCGCCATAGACCTTCCAAGGGCGGGTGGCGTAGATGCTCTCCTTGTTGATGTCCATCCACGCCTTGATGCCTGCCACAATGCGCTTTTCATTGTTGTCCAAAGTGCCGTTGCCGCGGACGGGAATAGAAAGCAGCAAGTTACCGTTCTTGGAGACGATATCGACAAGCATACGAATGACTGTTTCGGCACTCTTATACTGATTATTGTCACCCTCGGACTTGCTGTAGTGCCAGCCGCCGATGCAGGTGCAGGTCTGCCACGGCAGTTCCTGACAGCGGTCGGGGATGCCGCGTTCCACGTCCCAGAGCATGGCCTGCTTGTGCATATCATTCAGGATCTTGCCAGTGACCACCACCTGCGGCTGCCCGTCATGCTGCGCCGCACTGTGGTTGTAGTAGTGCTTGAGGATATTCAGACTATACTGGTCGTCGGGATTTGTGCTGGCACCATAGAAGGGGAGCACGGTGTCGTCGAAGTAGAGCATGTCCGGGTTGTATGCGTTGATGCACTGGAGCACGCGGTTCTGGAACTTCTGCATGTACTCCTTCGAGGGCGGACAAACGCCATTCCCCCACCCCCACTGGTTATGGATGCTACCCCAGTCACTCCAGTTGGCACTGTGGGCGTGGTTCTGGGCGTAGAGTTCCTGCGGATCATAGCCTTCCCACCATTTGCCGGTGCCTTCTTCCTTTGTCACACCAGTATCCGCGTTGCGGCCCACCTCGAAGAATGTCCAGGCATGGGCACCGTGCATCGAGACACCGACTCTCATGCCTACGCGGCGACACTCTGCTGCCCACTCACCTACGACATCGCGCTTCGGGCCTATGTTTATGGAGTTCCACTCCTGATAGGGGCTGTCCCAACAGTCATAGTTGTCATGGTGTTGTCCCATCGCCATGAAGTAGCGCGCACCGGCAGCATAATACATGTCTATCAAGGCCGCCGGATTCCATTTCTCTATCGTCCAGTAGCGGCAGAAATCCTTGTAGCCCCAGTCGTGGTCGGGATAGTGGCCAAAATAGTTGTAGAAGGTGGTGCGCTGGTTGCCGCTGCCATACATGGAGCGGGCATACCAGTCGCCGTCCTCGGCCTCGCACTGGGGATCCCAGTGCGCCCAGATGCCGAACTTGGCATCACGGAACCAGTCGGGACACGACCATGCCGAAAGGTTGTTCCAGTCGGCCTCGAAAACACCTGTTTCGACGGTCACATCCTCTGTTGGAACCACGATTTCATCATGCGGGCGCACGTAGCCGGCAGCATGTGGCTGTGCTGAGAGAATTGAGTATTGCGCAATACAGAGGAGCAAGAGTGTGAGAGCTGTTCTTTTCATTGCCGTTGCACTTGATATGATAAATGATGAATGACGAATTATAAATGATGAACGGTGACACACCGGCCGTCCTTGTACTTCACGATGGTGATGCCACGGGCGGGCTTGGCGATGCGTTGTCCGTTGACGTTATAGAAACCTTCGACCTCGCGGCTCTGTGTCTCTGCATCCACTTCCTCGATGCCTGTCGTATCGGGGTTGCCATAGTAGAACAGCCTGAAGCCGTCAAAGACAAGCATGTCATTGTCTATTGCCTGTGCCTGCTTGATACCCACAGTCATGATTCGCGATGAGAGATGTTCCAGACGCAGCGTGTTGTCATAGCGTCCGGCGTTGAGATAGGCTTCAATCGCGGCGTTGTTGGTGGGCAGATAGATACCAGAGTAGAGAGACTCGTTACCACCCTGATCCAGTTTGGTGTCTGCTCCACCCTGGGCGATATGCTTCAACCGTAGTGTCTTGCTGTTGAAGGTCAGAGTAGCCTTGACGTTGTTCTTTCCGTTTATATAGTCTTTCACGGCTGTTGCGATGGCTCCGGGACGCTGATAGCCGCGGGCGAGGAGCGCGTACTGTCCCTTTGGCATCTTGACGGGAATCTGCTGTGTAGCGGTGAAAGCGGCTGTGTTGGTGGATTGAATTCTGCCGTTAGTGAGTTTGGGGAGCCCGTCCCAGCCGGAACCCGTGTTCAAATCTGCATCGTCTATCACAAACGAGATGTCAATGGAGTCGATTACTTCAATGGCGGGCAGGTATTCAACAAGGTTGTAGAACAACGTCTGCACGGCCTCCTCGGTCTCGGCAGCGGTGTAGTCGGCCTTGGCCTGTTCCACCCCGTCAACAACAGCGATGAACGCTGCATCCTGTCCCTTTTCCATTTCATGGTGCGGGGCAACAGCCACAGTCTTAGAACCCGCGATAAGACGTTCTAGCCGCTCTTGGTTGAAAACAATTGTTGCCGTTTCCATCTCCATGATTTCCTCGGGCGTGTAGATCATCCAGAATTGCTTGGTCGCGCTGTTGGCAAAATTGAGGGTGGGCGTGGAAGGTGCCGTCTTAGCTGCTCCGTCGATGGCCATGACGTTGGGATTTTCCACGCGGTTGCCGCGGGCCAGCCAATAGGGTTTCTTCCTGAACACCCTGCCACCGATATTGAAGTCTGCTGTGATGCGTGCGGGCATGAGTTGGATGGTTTCGCTGGTCTTGGGTTGGGCGGCGGAGAGGTTGACGGCACCCCCTGTATGTCTGAAATATTTTCCACTCTTGAGGTTCTTGATGAAGTAGAGTCCTGTCATCTTGTCATAGATGACATTCCAGGCAAAGGTGCTGTCTGCCAGCAGTTCTTCGGCGTTGGATACTGCCTTATACATCAGTTTACCAGTGGCAGATTCATAGAGATACTTGGTGTTGGCACCGTAGGCCATGTTGGTGATGTAGTAGTGCAGCGTGTCGATGCTCTCGAAGCTGTAGAAGGGGCAGGCACCATCGTATGTGGCGGGCAGTCCGTCCTCGTAGAGTGCTTGCATCAGCAGACACGAGCGGATTTGCTGCATGTCGTTGCCGTTGCCCTGGTAGCAGATGTGCATACCGTCGCCGTTGCAGTTGTAGTTGCCACGGCTGCTGTCGTAGTTCTCGAAGAAGTGAGTGACGCGGTTGGCACGCTCACCCTGCCACCAGATGCCATCCTTCAGGTTGCTGTCCCAGTAGCGGCCATGCTGCCCTACGCCCGTGCCGTGCATCATCTCGTGCACCATCGTGCCCGTGTTGCAGCGCCAGGGCCCCACGTTGATCCAGCCGCCGTAGGAGCAGTCCGCCGTCTCGGTGCCGGGGCTGTAGTTGGCCGTGGGGTGGAAGCCCTTGATGGCTGTCCATGTGTTGTAATAGGCCGTGGCCTCTATCATGGCGTTATTAAGCCACTCGTTGTGGTCGTCGTCGCCGTTCCAGAGGAACGTGTATTCTGTCTCACCCTTGGGCAGTGTGATGACGCGCACGGGTTCTCCATAGCCCACAGCGTATGTGCTGGTCATGGCATAGGCACGCACCCAGTACTCGGTGGAGGGTTCCACATTATATAATACATAGACGGGTGCCCAGTTGGTCTCGTCGTTGGTCTGGCTGTTGGAACTATGATGGTCAAGCACCGTGGGTTCAGGATTTTCTGCCCAGCAGAAACCTCGCTCAATGATGCCACTTCCGGTAGCATTCATGCGACCCACCATTGCGCGTGACCCCACAATGACCTCGCCCGTAGTCACCTTGGGAGCAGTGCCGCTGCCATTGAGCACGTTATAGGCAAAAATGCCGTCCTCGACCATATATTCTGCCGTTGCCACCTTGTCGGCATCGATGTCGCCGCTGGCTTTCAGGCTCTTGGCACTGTTGATGGCTGTCTGCAGTTTCTCCACGCCGTTAGGCTTGCCAGAGGCCAGCGCGGCCTCGCCCTTGGCGATGATGGCATCCAGTTGAACATAAAGGGCGTTGCTGCTCTGGGCCTCTGAGACGGCGGTAGCCAACGCTCTGGAGGCTGCATCGCGACCCGTAGAACCCGTCACAGCCTTGGCCTCAACAATAGCCTTTCGCAAAGCTTCCTTGACCGCGGTGTTCATGTCCTTGTCGAGCAGTTCCTCTGCCTGACTGATCAGCTCGTTGAAGGCCGCTTGCTCGGCAGCCTCGTCGAAGCCCAGGAAGTAAAGATGGAAGTCATCTACACAACAGTAGTTGCCCGTAGCTTTCTCGGTCATGAAACCAATGGTGGCCTCGCCGGATACGTTAACAAACTCCACCTCGTAAGTGCCATAGACATTGACCTCTATGCGACTGTCATTGGCAAAGATGTAGCATCCCGTCTGCTTCGCACTGGGGCTATTCTGCTGGATGTTCTGAGCCACGGCGGTGAGCTTGTAGCGACCATTGGGCAAGTCCTGGAGCTTCTGCCAGAGTCTGCCGTCATGGACACCTTGACCGCGGTCAATCCACGTCTCAGCATAGGTACTGCCCACCTTGCGGAAATCGCTGTTGCCCTGCGTGCCCATGCCGCTGAACTGCCAGTTGTCACCACCGCTCTCGAAGCTGGGATTGGCGATGAACTCCGTGGCATCCATGGGATTCGTGGGACTGGCCAGATGCAGCCGATAAGCCGTCATGGCCGTCAGCAGACGTTTCACGGCAGCATCCATACCCTCGTCCTGAGCGGTATCCATCAAAGCCTCCAGAGCACTACGGGCTGCTTCCAGCTCTGCACCCTCGGCACTGCCGTCGTGCTGGTTCAGCTGGTCTGCTTCGGCCAACAGCTTCTCCAGATAGTCCTTGACATCAGCATAGATGAGCTGGTAAGTCAGACGTACATTGTCAATGCACACATAGTTGCCCGTGCAGTTCTTGATCTCGGCACCGATGCGCAGGTTGCCGTCCTTGACCACACAGCTGACACTGTAATCGCCCGGCACATTGAAGTTGGTCTTCTTTTCGTTGGCATAGATCCATGTGCCCGTGCAGACCTGGCTCATGTTGCTCTGCTTCACGTTCTGACAGGTCATGGTCAGTGTGTATGTGCCCACGGGCATGTTCGAGAGATCTTGGTAGATATAGGCATCGCCCGCCGTGCCGCCCGACCATACCTCACGGTAGTAGCCGCCATGCTTCAGCGGGAAGTCATTGTTGCCCTGGCGGCCAAACGAGTTCGTTTTCCACACCGAACGCCCCTCCTGCTCGAAGTCGGGGTCGCTGATTCGATCGGTCATGTCGGTCTGTGCAAGCAGGGTGAACAGTGACAAGTGAAAAGTGAACAATAAGAGAATCTTTTTCATATGATGTGATGTATTAAGTAACTACTCAATATTAGTTTCTAACAAGAACCACAGATTTCACAGATTAAACAGATTCCTTACTGCTTCTAATAATCTGTGTAATTGTTATCGACATTTCACAGATTTTTTATACTGGGAACGTTATAATCCGTGTAATCTGCGTAATCTGTGGTTTGTATAAGATAATTGTGTTCACCTGCTTATGAATTATAGATTGAATATATGATTTAGGAATTCTCACTCCACATCCCATTCCCACACGCCCTTGACGCCCTCGGTGATGGTCAGTCGCAGGTAGCGGTAGGCATGATTGATGACGTCTGTGTGGGGCGACCGTTTCTGGACGTCGTCATGCCCGCCACAGCGCTGCCACGTCTGCCCGTCGGTGGAGCCCTCGAGGCGGTAGGCATGTCCTGCTGTGGGACGGACGAAGGCGATATGGCTCTGGCGGACGGTCCTGCTCTTGCCGAGGTCTATGGTCAGCGTGGGCTGGCGGTCGAGGTCGCTGGCCATCCACCGCGAACCATTGGCGGCGTCGATGGCGAAGTCCGCCGCGAACTCCTCTGTGCGCCGGCAGCGCGGGTCGTTGAAGTGGCGAATCTGGTGGGGCGCCCTTGTGCTGGAAGCCATGGCGGTCTTCACCTCCAACGCTTTCCGTCTCCCGCTTTTCACTCCTATCTCTCCCACACCGTCGAGCGTCACTTCCACTGGGCATATCGTCCCGTCCTTGTTGAACTGGAGGCGGTTGACGTAGGTCTGGCGGTTGGTGCTGTTGCGCCCGAACTCAAGGAATGCAAAGTAGTAGTCCTCGCCCACATTGAAGACGCAGCCGTGTCCGGGACCGAAGACGCCCCGGCGCACACTCGTTGTCGAGACGCGGTCTTCTTCGGGTATCTCGTAGGGGCCCAGGGGTGATGTGCGGCTCATCATGTAGTAGTATTCATAGCACTCGTCGCCACCGATGGTATATAGATAATAGTAGATGCCGTTGCGCTTGAAGAAGATGGGCCCCTCGCTGTATTCCTTGCGGCGTGTCTCCAGGGTTCGGACGTCAGAGAGCGTGCGCATGTCCTCGCCCAGCCTGGCAGCCCGGCGCCCGCCCCAGAAGATGTATGCCTGGCCGTCGTCATCGATGAACACCTCGGCATCAATGCCGCCGCGGTCGTCGCCCTGCAACAGGGTGGCAGTGGGCGTGAAGGGCTTCTCGAACTTGTCAACGCCTCCCACGAGGGAGAAGGGGCCGTCTGGGCTGTCGGCCACGGCCACGTGCATGAAACCGTTGACGGTGGGATAGATATACCATTTGTCTCCCCGCTGCACAGCCTTGCTGGGTGCCCAGTACTTCTCGTGCTCGGCCGAGGGGAAACAGGTGCCCTCGAAGCTCCAGTGCACAAAGTCCCTGGATTTCCACACCACGGGGGGGCCGGAGGTCTCCAGCCCGCGGCCATAGCCGTCGGTGGTGGCATAGCAATAGAAGGTGTCGCCGATGAGTTCAATGCTGGCATCGGCAATCATATCGGGCACCAGCGCATGGCCGAAGGGGTTCCGCGGTTGATGACGGCTGGCAGACGGCTGCGGGCTGGACAGCCGGACGAAGCCGAAGGTGGTGCGCCCGCTCGCGCGGTGCACCAGTATCTTGCCGGCAAAGTCATCGTCGCGGAATGCTGCATCGCCGCTCTTGAAGGTGAGGATGAGGTCATCACTGTCGAGGCGTGAGGCCACGGGCCGTGCACCCCGTCCGTAGTCCACCTCATGCGGTGAACCGAAACGGAGGGTGGACAGGTCGAGGTCTGTCTGCGGGCGGAACCCCTCTTCGGCACGGATGCGCACCTCATATTTCTTCTCTTTTCCTTTTTCACTTTTCACTAATGAAAGCAGCAACCCAGGGTCCAGGGGGATGCAGATATTCTTGGAACTGTGGCGGTCCAGCGGCTTGTCATCCCACTTGATGGTGTCTATGACGGCGAAGTTGGCCTGCACGGCGCGCCCGTGCTTGTCCTGCACGATGCGCATGCGCTCATACTTGAACCAGTCTTCTCTGCTTCCATCCCGGTGGCGGGCAATGCCCGGCATGTAGGCTTCGCCGTCATCCACCTGCCAATGGAGTCCGTCGGCAGAACGCAGATAGTAGGCGATGCGCCCCAGCCAGTCGTTGACGATGAGGTTGTACTGCACGGAGTCACGCCATAGCACGGGATCCTCGAAGCGCCCATCCACCTTGGGATAGACGGTGCCGTCTGAGACCTGGCGCCAGGTGCCCAGGCCGTCGTCGCTCGTCCAGATGCCTCCGCCACGGCACACCATCAGCCAGCCGCCCCCGGGACGGCGGGCGAAGCTGAGGTTGGACAGCCCCTCGATGACGGGCTTGCCCTGCGGGTCGAAGTCGAACCTGCCGTACTCCCAAGGGCCGTCGAGACTCCGGGACGTGTAGCGGCCGTCGATGACATAGAGCACCCATGTGCCGTCATCCGTGCGGTAAATCTCGGGATTATGGCCCTTGCCCACCACCTGTCGCGGCTGGAACGGGCCGTGCATGGTGGGGCCCACGGCATGGATCACCCAGGAGCGCGACCATTCCATGTGACCCTCCTTGGCGCCCTCCGGCCACGCGGCGACGAAGTGATGCCACTGGCCGTCTTCGCCCAGCACGATGTTGCCGCCCCAGTAGCTCCACTGAGGATCCTCAATGCCGTTATCGACCAGGCGCGGACGCACATTGTCGGCTCCCCATACATCGCTCCGCAGCACAGAACCCTCCATCGGCAGGAACCGGTCCATGAAGCGTGCTCCCTCCACCAGCTGCGACCAGCGGGCAGGACGCTGGCGATCGGTGACTTGTGCCATGACAGAGAGAGTTGAAGGTTGAAAGGTGAAAGTTGAAAGTTGAGCTGCACAGAGCAGCAAAAGGGTGAAGACTGTTCTTTTCATAAACTTCTATAAACAGGTGGACAAAGGATTCACAGAGCTACCTCAACAGCTTGTGACCACGCGTAATATGGATACCCCGATATGGGTTGGTGACGGTCTGCCCGGCGAGGTTATAGCACCGGTCATTATCCCGCTTGCCATTGACCGTCCCCTCACTGCCGGACTGCCGGACCTGACGGATGCCTGTGAAGATGTCGTCAATGCTCAACAGCCATTCCGTGAGATCCTTGACCATCACGTCGTGATACTCGAACGTGGTTTTGAAGCCGAAGCCGTGACCACCCGTACTGAATACTTTCTTGTGATAGGGAACATTGTTCTTCTTCAAGGCTGCAATGTAGCGGTTACTGTTGGCTGTGGGCACGGTGCCATCATTGCTGGCCCAGCAGAGATAAGCCATAGGTGTCTCAGGGGTCACTTGCTTATCATTACTGTAGAGTTCAATGAGTTCCTTTGACGGGTTCTTGCCGAGGAGATTCTCTCTGGAACCGGCATGGGTGATGCTGGCATCCATAGAGATAACGGGATAGAAAAGAATCTGGAAGGCGGGGCGCTCGTCGCCCGTGGTGTGTGTGGCCACGGTGGAGGCGAGGTGACCTCCGGCACTGAACCCCATGACACCCACCAGCCCCGTTTGGACATGACAGGTATCTGCGTTGTCACGCAGATACTGCATGGCCTCGCGTGCTTGTGTGAGGGGACCTTCAGGGGCTGTGGGCGGCGTGGTGTAGTTGAGCACGGCCACAGTATAGCCCAGTTCATTGAGCATGGGAGCCCAGTCGGAACCCTCTGAGCTGCCGGCCACGTAGGCATAGCCACCGCCAGGGATGACGAGGATGGCACGGCCGTTGGCCTTCTCTACATCAGACTTGAAAAGCTGGATGGTGGCACCAGTGGAGAGCCTGACATTCTCTACCGTAAGTGAACCAACTTCACTGACAATGAAGATGCTGCCCACGTCGGTGATGCTGCCCCAGAAACCGAGGTGACCGCCGGAACCTCCGTATTCATTGATATAAGGATAGGAGCCGTCGGTGGCCAGCAGGAAACCTTTCTCACTCTCCACGATACGCCAGCGGAACACGCCGTCAGCCAACTCGGCCACGTCGTTCTGCTTCTCCTCGCTATATACCTTGGCCAGCGTCTTGGTCACGTCGGAACGGTTATAGACCACGATTCCATCGTAGGGATTGCCCTGGAATGCCCACTGATAGGCATCGCTATTGACATCTTCCTGCGTGGGAACGGGGTTGCACTTGTAGCCTTCGGCAGCGTTGACGTAGTTGGCTCCTTCACGCAGTGCGAGGTTATACCAGTGTGCATCGGCAATATCTGTGAAGGTCTCAAAGGGCAGTTTCCAACTGGCTAGGACACGGACCACATTGTCGGCGCCGCGGGCAAGGGTAATGGGTTCTATGACTTCGTAGGTGGTATAGGCCTTGCGTGTCACATGGCCGGGTACTTCGCTGATGACCTGTCCCTCCTGCCCTACGGCTGTCAGCACCTCGAGTTCTTTGCCGTTGCCATCCTGAATGCGGTAGGTGACGGTGACCTGTTTCTCGAAGTAGTCATTGAGGATGGCCAGTGCCTCGGTGGGGTCGAAATCACCTTCCTCCGTGATGGCGGTCTGGTTGCCTGCATCGTGAGGTGTATAGGTATTGGCGCAGATGCCTGTTTGTGTGCTGGCTGCGCTGTTGAAGACATACTCGTCCATCGTGAGGTAGTAGGGGTAGGCAGTAGGCGTGCCCGTGTAATTCACCTTGATGGATTGCAGCAACTCATTGGAGCAGATGAGATTGCTCCAGTCGTCGCGGTAGGGCTGCGGGTCGCGGTACATGAATGCCTTGTCTGCAATGCTGTAGAGGAACAGCTGGTTGCCATGTGAGAGGAAGGCAAACTCGCCCTTGGTGGCATCGATGCCGGTCTTAACGGTGCTGGTGAGCTTGCCATCCTTGGTGCCCATGTCGCCGCGTGAGGTCTTCATGCTGTACTTCTTCGTGTTGCTGGGCTTGAAAGTGTTCCACTCGGGCAGCGGGTTCTTCACTTCGATGCCATCGGCTTTAATGAGTTCCAGCAGGCTGTTGGCCCAGATTTCTGCCAGGCGGTTGGCACCCGTGAGGTTAGGATGCAGATAGAAGTAGCCGGCGTTGCCACTCTCACGCGTAAAGAGTGCCTTGTTGTTCTCGAAGTATTCCCAGACGCCTCGATTGCCGGCATAGACTTGGTCATATTCCTCCACGATACCGTCGAGGATGGGATAGTAGCTGTGCAGTCGGTCCAGCCCTTCCTGCAGGTACATGGCTCCATTGTAGGTACTGGGACTGTACCAGATAGGATAGTTCAAGAGAATCTTGCAGCCAGGCACCCCTTCGATGAGCGCATCAATGATCTTCTTCATGTTGGCACGATAGGTGTCGGTTGAGACGGGTGCGCCTTCCGTGGTGGTGCAGGCACTGTCATTGGTACCGAGCATGATGGAGATATAGACCAGTCCGCCATTGTTCTTCTGATAGGCCTTGGCGGCAGCCAGCAGACGGGTGAAGTCATCGCGGCCGGGCAGGAAGCCCCAAGTAGTGATGCCCGAATGTCCGCCATTATAGACGTTGGTGGTCACCTCTGTGGCATTAGCAATCAGTTTGCGACAGAGAATGGGCGGTGCCTGAGTGGAGGCGTTGGAGAGTGTGGCCCCGGCCGTGATGCTGTTGCCGATGAAGAGCAGGTTAATGTTGTCCTGCGGGTCGGCGTGCACAGGATGCACCCCAGCACCCAGAATGGCAAGTGCTGCCAGGAATAGTCTTAAAGGTTTCATAGAATTAGTTGATAAGTAGGTTTCTTTTTCGTGTTAGCCGCTGTTCACCTTTCAACTTAGAGTTGGCTCTCGCTGATGGAGAAGGTGTCGCCGCGGCTCATGTCACCTGTGTTGAGGCCGAGCTTGAGCCACTTCATGCGCTGGGCACTGGTGCCGTGGGTGAAGGATTCGGGCTGCGAGTAGCCGCGGGCTTTCTCCTGCAGGTAGTTGTCGCCGATGACCTGTGCACACTGGATGGCTTCCTGCAGGTCGCCGTCTTCGAGGGAGCCGAAGGTCTTGCCCTCGTGGTAGCCCCACACGCCGGCGTAGAAGTCGGCTTGCAGCTCAATGCGCACGCTGACCTTGTTGGCCTGTGTCTCGCTCATCTGTGCCATCTGGCTGTGGGCACTGTTGAGGGTACCCAGCAGGTGCTGCACATGATGCCCCACCTCGTGGGCAATGACGTAGGCGTAGGCAAAGTCACCGTCGGCACCCAGCTGGCTTTTCATGGAGGTGAAGAACGAGAGGTCGATGTAGAGTGCCTGGTCGGCCGAGCAATAGAAGGGTCCCACCTGGGCGTTGCCCTGTCCGCAACCTGTCTGCACACTACCTGTGTAGAGCACCATGCGGGGCGGGATGTAGGTCTTGTTCAGCTGCTTCTTGAACACGTCGGCCCACACATCCTCCGTACTGGCCAGCACCTGGCTGGCAAAGAGCGCCAGCGCCTGTTCCTCCTCGGTGAACTCGCGGTCCTGCTGCTCACTGGTGGAGACATTTTGGTTCGTAATGGCTTCGAGGCCACCAGCCTGCTGGAATGCCTGGAACACGTCGCCGCCTGACAGCCAAGCCATCAGACAAGCAATGATTACACCTGCCAAGCCGCCAATACCGGCCTTGGCACTACCGCTCATGCGCCGACGGTCGTCAACGTTGGAGCTTTCTCTTCTTCCTGTTAGATCCATGATGGTAATAATGATTTAATGATTTACGATTTATTAATTGGTCATTAAGGTCTTTAGGGTCTCATGCGAGGCTGTACCCTTCAAGTACCCGGCCTTTGGTCGCTTCTTGCTGTAACTTTATTTGCGAGTGATGGGAATATTGCTGATTCTGACAGGTTTCTCATTGTTTAATCCCCATGTGGCGCAGTCCACAATTAACTTAAGCCTTGCAATACTTTCTGCTGATTGCGGAACGTTCTCGATGCAAATGCTAACTTTCATGGGCACTCCTGTGGGAATGTTGAAATACCCTGTATGGCCATGGTCGTATTCTGGTCTGTTTGCTACCTTCACCTTGATCTTGTCTTCTTGATAGATGTTGCCTTCATCATCGTAGGCTTCTGTTCCGAGTGAACTGCCCATAACCAGAACATTCTCAATGTCATTTGCACCTTCGTTAGTAAAGATTAAATCAAGAACTACCGTTTTTCCACTGGCAGCGCAACGTTTGATTTTAATCGTGAAGTCGGGGTGGTTTGTCACAATCTTCAGCGGTGCATCCTGTGCACTTGCATTTTGCAGACCAAAGGCGAAGAACACCAAGAGAATCAATAGAATCTTTTTCATGATGATTACAAATTTAAAATGTTATCTTAATCTTGACAATTGCTTGATGGCTTGGACGTGGCCACCCTCAGCAGCCTTGCGGAACCAGATTTTGGCAGTGGCGTTATCGGTACCGAGATACATCATGCCCGTCTGGTACATCGCTTCCATGTGGTTCCCATTGGCTGCGGCAGTGAAGTATTTGGTGGCTTTCTCCTTGTCGTAGCCATCGAAATTGCTGTTGCTGTAGAGCAGTCCCAGTTGGTAGTTGGCCTCTACGTGGCCCTGTTCGGCAGCCTGTGAGAGACACTTCTGAGCCTTCTGGTAGTCCATGGCCCGCATGGCCTTCTTGCCCTCCAATACAAGCTCAGACAATGCTGCGCTTGAAATCAACGGCTTGGAAGTAGCATTCTCAGCAGACTGAGGCTGAGCCATAGGCTCGGTTTCAGGATTAACCACTAGTGCAGGAGAAGGTTTTGCAGCGGGCTGGTCATTAGTTACCACGCGGTCTTCAAACTTCTTTGCGGCAGATGCTGCGAAACGCCAATCACGCCAACTGTTGTTACCGCTCGATGCAATGATGGTAGGTGTCTGGCTTTTTCCGTTGTTCTCAACCACGGCCTTGCGCTTGACGTTCTGGGTTACGTAGTCGCTTAGCTCGCCAAGCGTGGTGCAACCACCTGACTGTTGCATCTTGTCTAATACATAATAGGTAAATAGTCCATGTTTCTGACTTTTAAACGGATAGGCCGTTTCGTCACCTTGGGCGGCAGAGAATACTACGGTGTTGTCGCCGACGGGATCGACTTTTACCTTGATGGCCACGCCGCGTGATGAGGCCAGCATCTTGCCGTCGCGCTTGGCACCGCTGAAGCAGGCATCAAGAAACAGAATTATCTTCTGACTATTCATCTCGCCCAGCCTCTTATAGAGCGTCTTGGTACTTAAGGCTCCTTCTACAGATTGGCAGAAACCATCAACGGGCAGCAGATAGGCATCTTTACCCTCCTCATCGGGCATGCCGTGACCAGAATAATACACGATGGCCTTAGCCTCGCCGTCGTATGCCTTCAGTATATTACCCAGCCAATAAATGGCGTAGTTCATTTCGCCGAGCGTGGCATCGGGGGCGAAGCGGATATGATCCTCGGGTATGCCGAGTGTCTTCTGACAGTAAACTTTAAATACCTCGCCATCATTACGGGCAAAAGGCACCGACTCTTCGTGCTTGTAGTTTTCGTTGGATATAATCACAACGAAGGTCTTGTCATCTGTCTGACTGTTGACGGCAATTTTAGTATCGACGCTTTGTGCCTGGGCAGTGCCTGCACCAAACATAATACACATTATATATAATAAGGTGCAACAGAATGGAAATGCCCTAAAAGTCTTATTCATAAACATCAATAATTAAAAAAACGTGGCTAATCACTCAGGAGTTTGCGGGCGGTTTCTATAAGGGTGTCTCTACCTTGGGCACGATCCTCGTCGGTGAGAGAGACGGCGACATCTGGTTGGATGCCGAACTCTATCTGCTGCATCTGCGCATCCAGCATGGGACAGGCGGAAAAGCGCACGCTCCAGCCGTTGGGCAGTTCACTGCTGAAGGGCAGTCCACTGCCGCCACCCGTCTGGTCACCCAAAATGGTGACCTGTGGGCAGCAGCGCATGTCACGGACGAATGTGTTGGCGGCACTATAGCAGCTGCGGTTGGTCAACACCACGACGGGTTTCTGCCAGCGCACGCCGCTGGCGGGTTCCAGATACTGCGCCTCCGGCGACGAGAAATCGTTGCGTCCGCGGCCCGTCTTGTGCAGGATATAACCCGTGAGCCGCTTCTCGTTGGTGAAGCGTGCCGCCAGCTTCTCAGCGGTGGTCAAGTCGCCACCTCCATTGTCGCGGATGTCGAGAATCATACCACTACATGTGCGCAGATAGTGCATCACCTCGCTGAGATTGCCGTCGCCGAGGCTGTTCTGGAAGCTGTTGCACACCACATAGCCCACATTGTCTGGCAGGATGCGATACTTCAAGCCGGAGGCGATGCGGTAGCTGGTGCCCAGATAGGCATCCTGTAGCTCCTGGCTGAAGTTCGACGGGAAATCCTCATACCAGCTCCAGTTGCGCCCCACGTCGTGTGCCGCGTAGAGGTTCACATGTCCGTCGCGCAGCTCTGCCAGCATCGCGGCCAGCACTTCAAAAAGCTGCTCGCTGTTCATGCCCGTGCTCAGACGCTGCCTGTACTGGATATGTACCTTGTCCCAGTCTGTACCCAGCGTCTGCTTCTTATAATCCAAGAAGCAGTAGTGCTCATCAATGATGGTCCACAACGCCTCGAAGTTGCCGTTCGGCGTGTCATCGAACTCCTCTTCCTGTACACAGCTTCCCAACAAGACTGCGACAAGACAGCCAATCAGATATGATAGTTTCTTATAGTCCATCCTCCTTATCTTTTCCGTGTTCTCCGTTCATTCCCGTTTCTTCCGTTGTTCTCAATTCTTCCGTATTTTCCGTTTCTTTCCATGTGTTTCCGCTGTTCAGCAGATCCCTTGTATATTCCATGATGTCAAACAGTTCCTCCACGGTCTCTGCCCGCAGCATCTTGATGCGTGTCTGCCGGAAGTCCGGGATGCCCTTGAACAGCGGCGAGGCCGCCAGATGACGGCGTATGTGCCGGATGCCGCTCTGCTCGTTCAGCCGCGCCACGGAGGTCAGCACCTGCTCCTTCAGGATGTCGAGTTTCCAGTCGAGACTTAGAGTTGACGAGTTATTAGTTGACGAGTTGACAAGTTGGCTGTTATGAGGATTCAACTTGTCAACTTGTTCACTTGTCAACTTGTCAACTATCTCCCTGAATATCCACGGCCTACCGAACGTGGCGCGACCCACCATGATGGCATCCACGCCGTAGCGCTCAAACGCCTCCACGGCCTTCTCTGCCGAGGTGATGTCGCCGTTGCCAATGATGGGAATCTTCATGCGGGGATTGCGTTTCACCTCGCCGATGAGCGTCCAGTCTGCCTGGTCGGAGTAGAGTTGTGAGCGCGTGCGGCCATGGATGGTCAGGGCCGCGATGCCGCAGTCCTGCAACTGCTCTGCCAGTTCTGTGATAATCAGGTTCTCCTTGTCCCATCCCAAGCGCGTCTTCACCGTCACGGGCACCTCTGCCCCCACGGCATCCACCACGGCACGTGTAATTTCCAACAACTTGGGCACATTGCGCAACATGCCCGCTCCTGCACCCTTCGTGGCAATCTTCTTCACGGGACAGCCAAAGTTCAGGTCCAGCACGTCTGGGTGCGCCTGTTCCACCACAATGCGGGCCGCGTCGGCCATCGGGCCCGGCTCCTTGCCGTAGATCTGGATGGCCACGGGCCGCTCCTCGTCGCACACCCGCAACTTCTGCAAGCTCTTGTTGACCATGCGCACCAGCGCGTCCGCCGCCACGAACTCGCTATACACCATGGCAGCCCCCATGCGGCGGCACAGCAGCCGGAAGCCGATGTCCGTCACATCCTCCATCGGTGCCAGGAAGGCTGGCCGATAGCCCAAGTCAAGTGTTCCTATCTTCATTACGCCGACAAAGATAATGATAATTCGGGAATCACAACCAGAAAACAACTTTTTTTCTTCAACGATAATCCTTTTTCTTGACGCCAATGACTTGCTGGCCCTTTCCCAATCCCCCAATATCCCCAAATATTATTATCTAAAATCGCGGACTCTTCCGCGTTTTTCCATGCATTTCGTTGTTCCACTCTCAACTTTTCCTTACCTTTGCGCCCATGAAACGCGAAGATTTTGAGATTATGGCCCCTGTGGGGTCACAGGAAAGTCTGGCCGCAGCCCTGCAAGCGAGAGCCGACAGCATCTATTTCGGCATTGAACGGCTGAACATGCGGGCACATTCTGCATCAACGTTTACCATTGATGATTTGAAGGAGATTGCCTCCACATGCCGCGAGCACGGCGTAAAGAGCTACCTGACCGTCAATACTATTATCTATGGTGAGGACCTGCCGCTAATGCACGAGATCCTGGATGCTGCCAAGGCGGCAGGCATCAGTGCCGTCATTGCCTCGGACGTGGCAGTGATGACCTACGCACGCCACATAGGATTAGAGGTACATTTGAGCACCCAGCTGAATATCTCCAACGTGGAAGCCCTGCACTTCTATGCCGGGTTCGCCGATGTGGTGGTTCTCGCCCGTGAGCTGAATATCCAACAGGTGCGCACCATCTATGATGCCATCGCAGAGGAGAACATCTGCGGCCCCGGCGGGCAGCCCGTCCGCATCGAAATGTTCTGCCACGGAGCGCTATGCATGGCAGTCTCGGGCAAATGCTACCTCAGTCTGCAGAACACGGGCCGCTCGGCCAACCGCGGAGAGTGTATGCAGCTGTGCCGCCGCAGCTATGTGGTCACAGACAAGGAAACGGGCACGGAGCTGGAGGTGGACGGCCCCTACATCATGTCGCCCAAGGACTTGAAGACCATCCGCTTCCTGGACAAACTGGTGGATGCGGGCGTGCGCGTCTTCAAGATAGAAGGGCGCGCACGCGGGCCGGAGTACGTGCGAACCGTCGTTGAGTGCTATCGGGAAGGTATCGATGCCATCCTGAATGGCACATTCACAGATTTGGCAAAGGATGGTTGGGACGAACGCTTGAAGAGTGTCTTCAACCGAGGCTTCTGGGACGGCTACTATCAAGGACAGCGGCTGGGCGAATGGTCACAGACATACGGGTCACAGGCCACCGAACGCAAAGTCTATGTGGGGCGCGGCACCAAGTATTACTCACGTCTGGGACTCGGGGAGTTCCACATCGAGGCCACCGAGCTGCATGTGGGCGATAAATTCCTGGTCACAGGCCCCACCACAGGTGCCGTCTATGGCATCATCCAGGAAATGCATGATGACACGAACCTTGCCGTAGCCGTGGCACGCCAAGGTTCCAACGTCTCCTTCAAGGTCGATGCCAAGATACGGCGCAACGACAAGCTCTTCCGCATCGATGCCCTTTAAGCCGGAGGATCCACTCCTCATACCAGACCCTATCCCCAGTTGCCCGCTACAATCGTCCAGTCCCCACATTTGTGCGATTCCGACTCTCTTCTCTAATCGAGTAGGAGGAAAACGAAGTAGTTTTCTTCCTACTTTCGTTTTCCGACCTCTCACACCACCGTACATGCGGTTCCGCATACGGCGGTTCTTAACACGGATGCAACTTTACGTAATAATCCATCAGACAGGGGTAGC
>JAFSZU010000080.1 GCA_017455585.1 Bacteroidaceae bacterium
GCTTACTTGGCGTACAGGGCGACGATGGTCTCGTACTTCTCCTGCTTGCCGGAGGTCTGACGAGGCTCGCCGACCTTCTTGCCATACTCATAGACCTGCTCCAGCGTCAGTTTGCCATCCTCGAAGTCCTTGCCCAGACCGGCATCGAACGAGGCATAACGCTCCTGCTTCATCTTAGGCAGCTCGCTCTCCTCCAGAATGGCGGCAGCATTCAGCAAGGCACGGGCCATGGCATCCATACCGCTGATGTGGGCGATAAAGAGATCCTCCAAGTCGGTGCTGTTACGGCGAATCTTGGCGTCGAAGTTGGTACCGCCCAGACCGAGGCCGCCACCACGGATAATCTCCAGCATGGCCTGTGTCAGCTCGTAGTTGTCGATGGGGAACTGGTCGGTGTCCCAGCCGTTCTGGGCATCGCCACGGTTGGCATCGATAGAGCCCAGCATGCCAGCGTCAACAGCGCAAGCCAGCTCATGCTCGAAGGTGTGACCAGCCAGTGTGGCGTGGTTGACCTCGATATTCACCTTGAAGTCCTTGTCCAGACCGTGAGCACGCAGGAAACCAATAACGGTCTCGGTGTCAACATCATACTGGTGCTTAGACGGTTCCATGGGTTTCGGCTCGATGAGGAAGTTGCCCTTGAAGCCCTTGGAGCGGGCATAGTCACGGGCCATGGTCAGCATGGTTGCCATGTGCTCCTTCTCACGCTTCTGGTCGGTGTTGAGCAGGCTCATATAGCCCTCACGACCGCCCCAGAACACATAGTTCTGTCCACCGAGTTTGATGGTGGCGTCGATGGCGTTCTTGATCTGGACGATGGCACGGGCCACCACGTCGAAGTCGGGGTTGGTAGAGGCACCGTTAGCGTAGCGCTTGTTGCCGAATACGTTGGCTGTTCCCCACAGGTTCTTGATGTTGGGATACTGCTTCATCTTCTCCAAAGCGTAGTCGGTGATCGCCTTCATGCGAGCCTCGTACTCCTCCACGGTGGCACCCTCGTCCACGAGGTCGACATCGTGGAAGCAGAAGTACTCAATGCCTAATTTGTCCATGATCTCAAAACCGGCATCCATCTTGTCCTTGGCGCGCTGTACGGCATCCTCAGCCTTGTCCCACTCGTAGCTGCGGGTCTGTCCACCAAACTGGTCACCGCTGGCACCACCCAGAGTGTGCCACCAAGCCATGGCGAACTTCAGCCAGTCCTTCATCTTCTTGCCCATCACCACACGCTCCGGCTCATAATAATGGAAAGCCATCACGTTCTTACTCTCTGCTCCCTCGAAGGGAATTTTACCGGTAAACGGAAAATACTCTTTTGCCATAATTGTAGTTTTGTATGAATGTTTAATTTGAAAATCTGCTGCAAAGGTACGACATCTTTTGGAATAAAGGGTGTACTTTTTGTTGCTTTTGTTCGGCTTTTTGTTCAATTCAACCCATGGCGACGGATAAAACGCCCTTCCAGCGGGCATAGGCCTCGGCATAGGCGGTAGCGTTGGCCCTGTCGGGCTCAATGACGGCCAGCTTTTCCAGAGAGGCGAAAGCCTCGCCACTGTCTTTGTAGATGCCACAGCCGATGCCCGCACCCTTGGCGGCCCCTACGCTGCCATCGGTCTCATAGAGCTCGATGGTGGCGCCGCTGACGCCAGCCAGCGTGTCGCGGAACAGCGGTGACAGGAACATATTGGCCCGTCCGGCATGTATCTTCTGGATGTCCATGCCCATCTGCCGCATCACCTCCATGCCATAACAGAAGGAGAAGACGATACCCTCCTGAGCGGCACGAACCAGGTGGGCCTTGGAATGTTTGTTGAAGTTCAAGCCATGGATGCTACAACCAAGTTCCTGATTCTGCAGCACACGCTCGGCACCATTGCCGAAAGGAATGACAGTGACTCCCTCGCTGCCAATAGGTACGGTAGCGGCCAAGTCGTTCATCTCTGCATAGTTGATATCAGCCGTGATGTTGCGGTGCACCCAAGCGTTAAGGATGCCAGTGCCATTGATACAGAGCAAGACACCGAGGCGGGTATTGGCGGGCAAACCACCACCCGCAGGCTGGTGGTTGACGTGGGCGAAGGTGTTGACACGGCTCAAGGGATCGTAGTTGACATCACCAAGCACACCGTACACCACACCGCTGGTACCTGCCGTAGCGGCTATTTCACCAGGATTCAGCACATTCAGCGACAAGGCGTTGTTAGGCTGGTCGCCACCTCTATAAGAAATCGGTGTTCCTGCCTTCAGCCCCAGTTCGGCGGCCGCCTCTGTGCTGACCTCACACTGGATGCCGAATGTCGGCACGATGTCGGCTATCAGCGAGTCATCGAAACCGTAGTAACGCATCAGGAAGTCAGCGACACGATTCTCCTTGAAGTCCCAGAACATGCCTTCCGACAGGCCGCTGACCGTGGTGTTGGCCACACCACTAAGTCGCATGGCGATATAGTCACCCGGCAGCATCACCTTATAGATACGCCCAAAGACATCGGGCTCGTTCTCCTTGACCCAGGCCAGCTTGGCGGCGGTGAAATTGCCCGGCGAGTTCAGCAGGTGGGACAGGCACAAGTCGGCTCCCAAGTCGCGGAATGCCCGCTCGCCGTATGGTACAGCACGGGAGTCACACCAGATGATGGCAGGACGAAGCACCTGCAAGTCCTTGTCGACACACACCAGACCATGCATCTGGTAAGAGATGCCGATGGACACGATGTCAGCGGCGGTGGCACCTGCCTCTGACATAATCTTGCGGAGCGCCAGTTTGGCGTTATCCCACCACATCTGAGGGTCTTGCTCGGCCCAACC
>JAFSZU010000081.1 GCA_017455585.1 Bacteroidaceae bacterium
CTAAGGAGCCTGTGTCTGTCCCAGGATGATATTGACAATCATCACGGCATCGGTGATGCTGATATTACCGTCGCCATTGACATCCGCCGCCTTTACATGGAAATCTGCGGCCGGCTGCTGTAGGACATAGTTCACCACATACACTGCATCGGTGATGGTCACCTTGCCGTCGTTATTGGCATCGCCCTTGACAAAGTTCTCATCAAAGTAGGCCAGTTGGGCATCGGTGAGCAGTTCAAAGGAGTAGTAGGCCCAGTAGAAGTCACCCAAGAAGAATTCTCCGCCGTCATTGTAGAAGAACTTGAAGATATTGTCTCCACCTCCCCAGTTGACACCATCAATGCGCCGTTTCTCATGGGTGGTGAGATTCTCCAAGAGGATGTAGTTGTTCTTGCCGTCCACGCGTACAGCCAACACTTGTGGGTCTTCGGACGTGAGGGGGAGGGTGCGGTTGTCATCGTATGCTATATCTGTATGCAGGAAGGAAGCATTATTATCCCCGATGCGCCACATATAGTTATATCCATTGCCACGGTTGCTTATAAAATCACTGGCATTTCCGCGGTTGAGGCGTGGTGCCACCTTGGCCACAAGGGTCATGCAGTCCTCGCCTCCTCGGTAGAAGTAGGCTCCTGACTCATTAGACCATTTGTCCCAGCGGTCTATGTATCCCTCGCAATAGTCGGAGATGCGCAGTGCGGCACCATCGGCCACGACAGAGGGCAGGTTCTCTGTCAACTGAAGCTGGGCATCGGTCAAGCGGGCTTTAAAATGGTTGGGGATGCAGTGCAGCGTGGGGTCATAGTCCACAGCATTATAGCAGAACTCGAAAGGCACATCTGGCAGAATCATGCCCTCATAGTCTCTTGTGACAGTTACTTGGCATGTCTGTTTCAAGGCCGTATTGCCAACGGCTGTGGCCGTGATGGTCGTTGTGCCGATGCCAATCCCCATCACCGTTCCGTTATCTGTCACGCTGGCAATCTGCGGGTTGGCCGATGACCACAGGATGCGCTTGTCCTTGGCTCGCGGGTTCACGGCTGCCACGAGACGCACACGCTGCCCGCCCTCCAGCGTGAGCTTGCTGTGGGAAAGCGTGAGCGAGGTCACGGGGTCGTTGGGTTCCAGCGGTGTCAAGCCGCCGCCCCCAGGCCCGTCGTCCCATTCCGTGGATGTGCTGTCTTCAAGTTCGATATCACTCTGTGCGGCAATATCACTTCCCCACAACAGTGCACATATCAGGATTGCAATATACTTTGTCTTATACATGGTTCTGAGTATTATTCACTTTCAACTCTCAACTTTCAACTCCCAACTATCCCCCTATCGTGCCGCCGAAGTCCTCTGGAATGATGTCCCATCCTTCGATGCCGATGTCAAATCCGCTCTTGGTCTTCTTCAGTTTCACGGTGAGGGTGTACTGTCTGCGAGCCTCCAGTGTGAAGGTGTTTTGCAGGATGTATTTGTTCCCTTGCCAATCGACCTGTATCAGGTTGGCGAAGGGAACCTGTTGCGGCAGCAGGATGGCTGTGTAGGAGAGGTCTCCATTGCTGTGGCACTGCACATCGGCCCTGGAATCTTCAACCAGTGTGATGGCCGCTGTCTGCAGGTCAACGCTGGCCGCCGTGCATGTGCCGCCGATGGTGACACTGACATCACCGACCAACAGCTCACCATCGGCGAATCCGGCATCTGCCGTCACCTTGACAGTGAGACGCGAGAGCTGGTGTTGCAGCGTCAGGTCAAAGTCGGTCGCCGTCGGTGACTGCCCCGGCACGGAGCCCCATAGCAGGTCACTCTGGGCAAAAGCCTCATCGGTGCGCTGGTCTGCACTCACGCTGAAAGCCATCTTGCGGGCATCGGTCACCTCACTGACGTATGGAGCGTAGGCATAGAAATCTGCCGGCGTATCCATATCACTCCAGTAGATGGGCGTGGCTGTGGCCCACGCGCCCTGATTCCATGTGAGCAGTTGATTGTTCACATAGTTGTTGCTCGGCAGCAGTTCATCGGGCTCTCCACTCAGGTAGTTCACCATATAGAGTCCAGCTTTGACGGTACCGATCATCTCGTCCTCGGCACGTGTCAGAAGTTTCACCTCCTGTCGCGTTTCAGCTGGCGGTTCAGGATTCTGCGGCTCGCTGTCTTTGTCCTCACTGCTGCAGGCAGCCACGATTCCCATTGCCATCATATATAGATAATGTTTTACTCGCATTCGTCAAAAACCTTAAACATTAAACTTTCAACTCTCAACTTTCAACAACGGACAACACGGAAATCATCTGAAATACACGGAAACATTTCCGTTTCTTCCGTTTCCTTTCCGTTATTTCCGTTGTTACAACTTTCAACTCTCAACTTTCAACTCTCAACTTTCAACTTTCAACTTTCTTACCACCCCACAATCTCTCCGCCGATTTCAATCTTCATCTGTTCGGGACTCTTGTCGAGGGTCACGGTGATGGTGTGGCGCATGCCTTGCTTCAGCGAGATCTTGCCCTCCATCAGGTAGCTGACGCCGCCCGTCACCACTTCTACCAGCGGGCGCCGGCTGGTGATGTTCTGCGGCACCACGCAAGCCATATACTCCGTGGCAGACACCTGGCGACAACGGATGCTGGACGTGCCGGCATAGTCATCCTTGGCCGCATCACCCGTTGACAGATCAATAGATGCCTTGGTCACGGTGCTGTGCACATAGACTTCTGTGTCTGTGGATATATCACCCGTGAAGTTCTCGCCTTTCACCAGTTTCACGACCACGTTGGACAACTTGTGAGCGAACTGCATCTTGACAGCAGAGTTGGAAGCGGCAACGCTCTTGGCACCGGCCCATAGGAAATCACTCTTCTCATAACCCGTCAGGCCGTCTGCATCTGCTGCAGCATTCTGGTCGGCCTGGACAGAGAAACTGTAGTTCTCAATGTCGTTAATGCTTTTCCCGTATGGATAATAGGCATAGACATCATGTTTTCCGCTGTTCCAGTAGACCTTGCGTTTCGATGTCCAGGATGTGCCGTTGTAGGTGAACTGCTCATTGTTCACCTCATTGCCGCCCATCTGCAGTGTCTCGCCCTCGGCTGTCACAAAGACACCGATGCGGTCTTTGTCCTCGAACCGGGTGTCGGTGGCACGGGTGGAGGCACTGGGATATACCATTTCCAGCTGGATCTCACCCTCGTCGATACGGGGTTGACTCTCTTCATTTTCGCTGCTGCATGCACATACTGAGAGTGCCATGACAGCCCAGATAAGATCTTTTGTCTTCATTGTCTTTATCTTTTATTCATTCGTTCATTTCTCAGTCTCACACGGATGCGGCGCACCTCATCACCCACACGCTTGAAGTCCGTCACTTGCGGTTCCAGATGGTTGCCGCTGGTGTAGGGCGTCAGGCTCTGTATGTCTTCTGCTGCCGCACGGGTGATCTCTGTCGGCCCCCATTCAAAGGTGTCCTGTGCACGGAAAGCCTCCATGCGGAACTCCTCGCCGGCATAGTCCAGGATGCGGCGGTAAATGGCCAGACGGCTGGGGGTATTATAATAAGGTATGCCATAGTTCATGCACGAGTTAGACTCCGGGCGATAGATGCTGCGCGTGTAGCCGTAGCCGCCCTCATAGACATCCACATAGTCAGAATAGTTGGGGTCGAAGATGAACTCTGCCCATGGCACTTGTGACAACTTGCCCGTGGTGGAGAGGTTCTGGTACCATCCCCGCTCGTGCATATTCTCCACCTGTTGTTTGACTTTTGCAGGTGCAAAGGCGTTGCGGGTAATGTTCTCGTCGCCCAGTTTGGCAAAACCATGACCGCCAGCCTCATGCTGGATAACACCACGTGTGTCACGCGGGTAGGGTTTGTCAGACGGCGGACAGATACAGAGTGCCGCCCCGTTGTCCATATACTCGGTGTGCCCCTCGTAGTCGGTGGAGTTGGGCACCAGGATGGTCAGCGTGCGCCACAGGTTGCCTCGCTCCACGGGCGTCTTCTCCACCACATAGTCCATCACCTCGTCGCTCTCTGTAATCAAAGCGGTGGATGTGAACAGGTCGCTGGTCAGTTCGTTCATCCCGTAGAGTGTGCCGAAGCGGTTGTTGACATAGGTATACATGGTGTTCACGCCCTTCTCCTGCGAGAGCGGGAAAGTCACATAGACATTAAAATACTCGCGCATGGAGCGATAGGGTTCCACGGCGAAGAAGCACTCTGTCTGATACTCGACCAAGTCCAGATAGGAGCCGTCGGCGATGCTGGCTCCGTCGAAGCCGTCTCCGGCAAAGACAATGTCTATGCCGCCGTTATTGCCCTTGGTGGCCCGCTGCAAGGTGAGGTAGCTGTCCTCCTCGTGTTCGTAGTCATACTGGCGCAGGATGCACATGGTCTCGACCGTCTTGCCCGCTGTGTTCATTTGGAAGACCACCGTGTCTTGTCGGTCACCCGTGCCATGCTCCATAGGCAGAACATTGACGGTCAGGGCCGTCTTGCCAGTGCCAGACTCCTGGGAGAGGGTGCACCATGCGGGCTTGCGAGCCACCGTCCATGCGCCGTCGGCATTCAGCACCAGCTCCTCGCTGTGGACTGAGTTCAGGGCACAGACCTGTGCGGGACGGCAGACAAAATTGCTGTACTCTGCAATGCGCTTGAAGTCGCTCCAGCCGCGTGCATTACGGTATTTCTCCACGCAGCCCTTGGGCACCTCCACAGTGAAGTTGTCCTTGGGCACACCGAGGAAGGCATTGTCCACCACCAACGGAGGCTCCTC
>JAFSZU010000082.1 GCA_017455585.1 Bacteroidaceae bacterium
GTGGCCCTCTACTACTGCCTCATGGGCCCCAGCGGCATCGTCAAGGACGAGCTGATCACCCTCTCCGACGAGCTGCGCCTCTTTGAGATCCCCTATAAGGACGAATACGGCGACGGCCTCACCGCCAGCTTTGCCTTTGTCAAGCACGGACAGGCATATCAGCAGACACAGACCCTGCGCCTGACACGCCCAGATACCCAGCTGCGCTGGCAGTGGACCACCTTCCGCGACCGACTGCATCCCGGCGACCAGGAGATGTGGACACTGCGTCTCACACGACCAGACGGCACGCCCGCCACTGCCAACCTCATGGCCGTCATCTATGATGCCTCCCTCGACCAGTTGGCGCCCCATGCCGCCTGGCAGATGTCTATCGGCCGTGCACACCGTCTGTTGTTCTCCAACTGGACATCGCAGAACTTCTTCGGCCAGGGCAATGCCAGCATGCACCTCTACTTCCCCATGAAGGACTATCGCGTCCCGGGCCTGTCCTTCGACCGCTTCGATGACCAGTGGATGAACGGTCTCTACTTCTTCGGAGCCACCCGTCGGCTGATGGGTGCCAATCGTGTGATGATGGCCAAGTCCAGCCGCGCCGAGGGTATGGTCATGGAGGAAGCTGCTGTCTATGATGGCGGTGCCGTGCAGGTCACTTCCGCACCCACGATGGCCGATGTGGCAGCAGACGATGCCATCCTGAATGAGAAGGTTGTGGTCGGTTATGGTGCTGCCAAGGAAGACGCTGAGGCTGAGACTGAGACCGTCTCCGCTGCCTCGCCCGCCATCCGCACCAACTTCAACGAGACAGCAGCCTTCATGCCACGCCTCCACAGCGACCCCGCCACAGGCGAGGTCACCCTCTCCTTCACCCTGCCAGAGAGTCTCACCACCTGGCAGTTCCTGGGCCTGGCACACACCGCAGACATGCAGACTGCCGACATCCAGGCACAGGCCATCGCCCGCAAGGAGATGATGGCGCGCCTCTATCTGCCGCGCTTCCTGCGTGCCGGAGACCAGAGCAGCATCCGCGCCGTGGTGCAGAATCTGACGGACGCCGCCCTCAGCGGCAAGGCCAAGCTGGAGATCTTCGACCCCGAGACGAATAAGGTGCTGACACGCCAGACCACCAACTTCGAGGCCAAGGCCAATGGTGAGGCCGTGCTGGCCTTCGATTATACACCCGCCGAGGAACCCACCATCGTGGCCGTGCGCCTGATCGCGGAAACCACGCCCGCCCGTATTACCGTTCCCGCCGGTTCTTCAGCAGGCAAACCTGTCTCCTTCTCCGACGGAGAGCAACAGTATCTGCCCATCCTGCCCGCCAAGGAGTGGATGACGGAGAGCGTGGAGATCCAGGCAGACGGCAAGGGCACCTTCACCACCGACCTATCCTCGCTGTTCAACAACGACAGCCCTTCGGCCACCCATCGCCGCCTGACCGTGGAATATACCACCCATCCCATCTGGAACGTGGTGCAGGCACTGCCCGCCCTGCGCGAGCCGCAGACAGACGACGTACTCTCCCTCGCCTCCGTCTTCTACGCCAACACGCTGGCCACCCACATCGCCGCCACCACCCCGCGCCTCCAGGACATCATCACCTTGTGGAAGCAGCAGGCTGCCATAACAGTTCCCACGGGTTCTACCGCGGGCCGCTCCTCCTCCGCCTCCACCGGAGCCTCCCCCGCCTCCTCCTCCGCAGGCCGTTCCACCTCTGCCCCCTCCCCCTCCGCTGCCCCCCTGTCAGGCTCTGTTTCCGGCGGTTCGTCCGCCGGAGCCCCCTCCACCACCTCCCCCCTCGCCCGCAACGAGGAGCTGAAGCAGCTCATCCTCGACGAGACACCCTGGCTGCGCGAGGCCGACAACGATACCCAGCGCCGCGCACAGCTCATCGACCTCTTCAATGAGAACCTCGTCTCCACCCGCCTCACCTCCACCCTCGACCGCCTCTCCCAGCGGCAGCAGCCCGACGGCGGCTTCAGTTGGTTCCCCGGGATGCGCAGCAGCGAGCTGATGACGCGCCTCGTCTGCATTGATCTGACCCAGCTGCGCACCCTCACCAATGACTTCTCCAAGCTGCCCGCCGTCACCAAGCAGAAGACCAATACCCTGTTGCAGAAGGCATTCGGCTATGTGGCCGAAGAAAACGCCAAGCTCATCCAGGAGTTGAAGAAGGCCGAGGCCAAGGGCAGCACCATCCACACGGGTTCGCTCATGCACTTGCACTATGCCTATATCGCCCAGCGCGCCGGTGTCAAGCTGACAGCCGCCCAGAAGGCCGATGTCCGCTACCTGCTGGATCACCTGAAAGGCACCGTCGGCAGCATGAGCAACGACGAGCGCGCCATGGCTGCCATCGTCCTCAAGACCGACGGACGCACCAAGGATGCCCAGCTCTACTTCGACTCCATGCGCGAGCACCTGACCACCACGCCCCAGCGCGGCACCTTCTTCGACTACGCCAGTGGCAACTTCACGCCCACAGGACACAAAGTCATCATTCACACCACCGCCATGGAGGCCGTGCAGGAGATGAAGGAGGCGTCGCTGCAAAGCGGGATGCGCCGCTGGCTCTTGCAACAAAAACGCACGCAGATGTGGGAGTCCAGTATCTGCACCGTCAACGCCATCTATGCCCTGTTGCGCGGAGCCGCCGCCGACCTGGAAGACACCAGTGCCGACCGCATCACGCTCAACCTCAAGAAGGGTAAGGTGGATGTGTCCAAGGCTTCCAGCGACGTGGCATCACCCGCTGCCATGGGCTATATCAAGCAGACCATCACACCGGCCTCAGCGCCCAAGAGCATCACGGTGCAACGCACTGCTGAATCCGAGGCCTGGGGTGCCGTCTATGCGCAGTACCTCACGCCCGTGGCCGATGCCTCTGCCCACGCCGCAGGCCTCACCATCCGCCGCGAACTCAGCTCCGCTACACCGCGTCTGGGCGACAAACTCACTACACGCTACGTCATCACTGCCGACCGCGACTACGAGTATGTCTGTCTGCGTGCCGACCGTGCCGCCTGTGCAGAACCTGCCGAGCAGCGTTCCGGCTATCGCTATCAGGGTGGGCTTGGATACTACCGTGCCGTGCGTGATGCCCACACCGACTACTTCTTCGACCGTCTGCCCAAGGGCACCTACGTCCTCGAAGAGACAGCCTTCACCGACCGAACTGGCCGCTACACCACTGGCCTCGTCAACATCCGCTGCCTCTATGCCCCCGAGTTCGGCGGCAACACCCCGGCAGTGGAGTTGAGAATTGAGAATTGAAAATTATATGAGCCTCATGAGTCCCATAAGTCCCATAAATCCCATAAATCGTAAATTGTAAATTGTCAGATTGTAAATTGTCCCAGCCTCTCATCCTCATCACCAACGACGACGGCTATCAGGCCGCGGGCATCCAAGCCTTGGCCGCTGCCGTGGCACCGTTAGGCGAGGTCTATGTGGTGGCCCCCGACGGTCCCCGCTCCGGTGCCGCCGCCTCCATCACACCCACCGTGCCCGTCTGTTATTCCAAGTGCATAGTGCATAGTGAGTGCATAGTGCATAGTGATTCTGAGTGCATAGTGCATAGTGCAGAAATGCATAGTGATACCTTTGCTGATGGAAATCCAGAGTCACAGCAATCACTATGCACTATGTACTCCAGCACTATGCACTCAAAAGACACTATGCACTCAAAAGACACTTTGCACTGGTATTCCTGCACCGGCACACCCGTCGATTGTGTGAAGCTGGCCTGTGAGCAGGTGCTGCCCCGTCGCCCCGACCTCATCCTCAGCGGCATCAACCACGGAGACAATGCAAGCATCAGCGTCCACTATAGCGGCACCATGGGAGCCGTCTATGAGGGCTGCATGAAGGGAATACCCAGCATCGGTGTATCCCTTTACCTGCAGCGTGGTCAGCGGTATGAGGATCATCCTGTAGGCGCAGACACCCTCACCGCCATTGCCGACCTCTGCCGTCGCGTGCTCCAGCAAGGTCTGCCGCAGGATGTGTGTCTCAACGTCAATATCCCTACCGACCAGCCCTTCCGCGGCTGGCGTGTCTGCCGTCAGACCCGTGGCCGCTGGACCCGTGAGTGGGCTCCCGCCAATAACCCCCACGGCCAGCACGCTTTCTGGATGACTGGCACCTTCGTGGACCTTGAACCCGAAGCCACGGACACCGACTTCGCCGCCCTCCGTGCCGGCTATTGCTCCATCGTCCCCATCACCATCGATGCCACCGCCCACGGAGTTATGGGAGATTTGAGATTGATGATTGAATAATAAAGACTATCCACTAAGAACCCACTTCTCATTTGTTTTATGAATAACCACAGATTACCCAGATTAAACAGATTCTTTGCTCCCTCTAATCCGTGTAAATTATTCCTGAATTGCACAAATTTTAGAAGGCTGCAGACGAAGAATCCGTGCAATCTGTGTAATCTGTGGTTCGTCTAAGGAATATATATAATGAAGTATTACCTCATAGCCGGTGAGGCCAGTGGCGACCTCCATGCCTCCCACCTCATAGCCGCCTTGAAAGCCGAAGACCCTGCGGCGCAGTTCCGCGGCTTCGGGGGCGACCTCATGCAACAGCAGGGGCTGGAGTTGGTGCGCCATTACCGCGACCTGGCCTATATGGGGCTTGTGGCTGTGGTGATGCACCTGCGCACCATCCTGCGCGGCATGAAGCAGTGCCGCGAGGACATCGCTGCCTGGCGGCCCGATGTGGTCATCCTCGTCGATTATCCGGGCTTCAACCTGAAGATGGCCCGTTATGTCCACGACCACGCCCTCTGTCCCGTCTATTACTACATAGCCCCCAAGCTGTGGGCATGGAAGGAGTGGCGCATCAAGGACATCCGTCGCAACGTCGATGAGATATTCTCCATCCTCCCCTTCGAGGTCGCCTTCTTCGAGGGCAAGCACCACTTCCCCATCCACTACGTAGGTAATCCAACAGTGGATGAGGTGGAAAATTATAAGTGCATAGTGCATAGTGCTGGAGTGCATAGTGCTGGAGTGCATAGTGCTGGAGTGCATAGTGCTGGAGTGCATAGTGCTGGAGTGCATAGTGCAGAAGTGCATAGTGATACCTTTGCTGAGAATAATCCAGAGTCACAGCAATCACTATGCACTATGCACTCCAGCACTATGCACTCAAAACACTACATCGCCCTCCTCTCCGGCAGCCGCACCCATGAGATCCGCGATAACTTGCCCCGCATGATTGCCGCAGCGGAGCCGTTCATGAAGGACTACCGCCTCATCGTGGCCGGGGCACCCAGCATCCCGCTGGAACACTATCAGAAATATATCGGCAACCACCCCGTGGAGGTGGTCTATGGCCGCACCTACGACCTCCTCTCTAGAGCCACTGCCGCCCTCGTCACTTCCGGAACTGCCACCCTGGAGACCGCCCTCTTCCGTGTGCCGCAGGTGGTCTGCTACTTCATGCAGTTCCGCCAGATTGCTTCCTTCCTGCGCAGGCTGCTCATCAAAGTCAAGTACATCAGCCTGGTCAATCTCATCGCCGACCGCGAGGTGGTGCCCGAGCTGGTAGCCGACCACATGACCGTCAAGGCCTGTCGCCGCCATCTGGCCTCCATCCTCCCCGGCGGCGAGGCGCGCCAGGCACAGCTCCGCGGCTACGAGGAAGTGGCCCGCCGCCTCGGCGACCCCGGTGCTCCCCATCGCGCCGCCCTGCAGATTCTCCAATGCCTTCAAACCGCTAAACCCGTCAAAACCAATATGCAAACCTCATAGCCCTCCCATCTTGAGTCTCGCAGAAAACGCAGAAAGGGAACCAACCATCATGAGTCTCGCAGAAAGCGCAGAAAGGGAAACAGTTAACTTGGGTCTCACAGAAAACGCAGAAAGGGAAACAGTTAACTTGGGTCTCACAGAAAGCGCAGAAAGGGAACCTGTTATCTTGAATCGCGCAGACAGAGCAGAACAACTATTATCTATCAACTAATAACGTTAACTCTCAACTTGAACAACGTCATCATCAGCCAACATATCGAGAAGGAGCTGCAAGCCGCCATCCAGCGCATCAGCCCCGACCGCCTCTTTGTCCTCACAGATAGCACCACCCTCACCGCCTGCTGGCCCGTCATCAGCACCTTCCCCTGCTTAGGCGCTGTTTGCGGCGGTTTGTCCGCCGCATCCGTCCCCGTCGTCCCCGCTCCCCCCGCATCCGACTCTTCCCCCCTGGAACCCGCATCCGCCTCTTCCCCCCTCAAGCCCGCATCCGACTCTTCCCCCCTGGAGCCCGCGTCCGCCTCTTCCCCCCTGAAGCCCGCGTCCGCCTCTTCCCCCCTGGAGCCCGTGTCCGCCTCTTCCCCCCTGGAACCCGCATCCGCCTCTTCCCCCCTGGAGCCCGCGTCCGCCTCTTCCTCGCAAGCGTTGGTGCGCGGCGGTTTTCCCGCCGCGAAAATGATCACCATCCCCCCCACCGACGAGGCCAAAACCCTCGACTCCCTCTCCGCCGTGTGGACAGCCCTCAGCGAGGGCGGGGCCACCCGCCACAGCCTGCTCATCAACCTTGGCGGCGGCATGGTCACCGACCTCGGAGGCTTTGCCGCCAGCACCTTCAAGCGCGGCATCGCCTACATCAACCTGCCCACCACCTTGCTGGCCATGGTCGATGCCAGCGTGGGCGGCAAAACGGGCATCAACTTCCGCGGCCTGAAGAACGAAATCGGGGTCTTCAACGCCGCCGACACCGTCATCCTCGATACCCATTTCCTGCGCACCCTGGACATGCAGAACCTGCGTAGCGGCTATGCCGAGATGGTCAAGCACGGCCTCATCTCCAACACTCAGCACCTGGCTGAACTGCTGACCTTCGACCTCGACCGCCTCGACTATGCCCGTTTGCAGCAACTGGTGGGAGAGAGCGTGGCCGTCAAGCAGCGCATCGTGGAGGAAGACCCCCACGAGCACGGCATCCGCAAAGCCCTGAACCTGGGGCACACCGCGGGTCACGCCTTCGAGAGCCTGGCGATGGCTGAGGGGCGCACCGTCCTCCACGGCTATGCCGTTGCTTGGGGACTGGTCTGCGAACTCTACCTCTCCGCCACCCGCTGCGGCTTCCCCGTGCAGCTGCTGCGGCAGGTCACACAGTTCGTCCGCGAGACCTACGGCCAGTTCCTCTTCGACTGTAAACAATATGACCGTCTCTACGAGCTGATGACCCACGACAAGAAGAACACCGCAGGGCACATCAACTTCACCCTCCTCGCCGACGTGGGCGACATCCGTATCAACCAGACCGCATCCCGCGATGACGTCTTCGAGATGCTGGACTTCTACCGAGAAGGGAATTGACATTAGTTTTATGAAGAACCACAGATTTCACAGATTATACAGATTCTCTGCCGCCTCTAATCCGTGTAATTCTTATCTAAATTGCACAGATTTAAGAAGGCAGCAGAGAATGGATCCGTGTAATCTGTGTAATCTGTGGTTTGTATAAGATCATATAGTTTATCTAACCACATCAAACATGAAGACATTATTCATTATCCTCTTGGGTGCCATGCTATCAGCACCCGTCAGCGCACAGAAATTGCCACAGAAGCGCTTGAGCGGCAACCCTATCCTGCCCGAGTTCCATGCCGACCCCGAAATCGTTTATTCCCACCAGACGAACCGCTTCTACATCTACTCCACCACCGACGGTGCACCGGGCTGGGGCGGTTATTACTTCACCGCCTTCTCCAGCCGAGACCTTGTCTGGTGGCACCACGAGGGAATTATCCTCGACCTCGCCACCGACCAGGTGCCGTGGGCCACGGGCAATGCGTGGGCACCCGCTATCATTGAGAAGGAGCAGCCCGACGGCACCTACAAGTACTACTTCTACTACAGCGGCCACAACCCCGCCAACAACCGAAAGGCCATTGGTGTGGCTGTAGCAGACACGCCCACCGGTCCCTTTCGCGATTTAGGCAAGCCACTGGTGGATGCCCGTCCCAAGGGTGTCAACGGTGGACAGCAGATTGATGTCGATGTTTTCCATGACCCCGAATCGGGCAAGGACTACCTCTACTGGGGCAACGGCTATATGGCCGTGGCAGAGTTGGGACATGACATGATGAGCATCGACACCACTACCATCAAGGTCATCACACCCGAAGGCGGTACCCTCTCCGACTACCAGTACCGCGAGGCACCCTACGTCTTCTATCGCAAAGGGCTCTACTACTTCCTCTGGAGCGTGGATGACACCGGTTCGCCCAACTACCACGTCGCTTACGGCACGGCCAAGAAGCCTACTGGCCCCATCAAGGTGGCCACGCCCTGCGTCATCCTGCAGCAGAATCCCACGGAGGAAATCTACGGCACGGCTCACAACAGCATCATCCAGGTGCCGGGCAAGGACGAGTGGTACATTGTCTATCACCGCATCAACAACAAGTACCTCGACCGCGCCATGGGTCCCGGCTTCCACCGCCAGGTTTGCATAGACCCCATCGAGTTCAACAAGGACGGCAGCATCAAGCAGGTCTTCCCCACCAACACGGGCATCAAGGCTGTCACGCCACGCCTCCCCAAACAACGGAAAAGCACGGAAAAGGATGGAAAGAAACGGAAATAGAATCGAACCCATAAACCATTTATATCACATTGGAGTATATTTTTTATGATTATCCGCAATCATACCACCAACAAGACCGTAGCGCGGTCTCCTCTCAATAACCGGGGGTGCGTTGTACCCCCGGACGGCAGCACCCACAGTATATCGACCCTGAAGGGGACGCCCATCAGACTGTACGGGCACTCTTTCAGGGTGCTGTTCCTGTGTGGGCAGCAATCCGCAGGTTCTTCGGACACTGCGGCTATTGAGCGGAAACGGTTTCATCGTCTTGGTGGTACAATTGTAGATAGTCATAAACATTTTATATTTTATATTTTATATTTCATATTCAGCCTCTCCGCCATGGCGCAGCCCGTACTCACGGTGGAGCGCGAGATCGTGAACATGGGCGAGGTACAGTGGCAACAGCCCAAGACTGCCACCTTCCAGCTGAAGAACAGCGGCAGTGCTCCGTGGCACCTCACCGACGTCCATGCTTCCTGCGGATGCACACAGGTCAGTTGGCCGCGTGAAGACGTGGCACCCGGTGAGACAGCCACCCTGCAAGTGACCTTCGATGCCAAACTGCTCGGCTCCTTTCAGAAAGAGATAGAGGTCTATACTTCTGCCTCGCAGGAACCCACCTACCTGACCCTGCAAGGGCGCGTGGTTACGGAGCTGACCGGCGACACCGACAACTTCCCCATCGATCTGGGCAACGTGCGCCTGAGCACCAATGTCATCGAGTTCGATGATGTGAACCGAGGTGATCATCCCGAGGCCATCCTGCAGGTGGTGAATAACAGCCGCGAGAGCTACAAGCCCCAGCTCATGCACCTGCCCTCGTTCCTCACCGCGCGCTATGTGCCTGAGCAGCTGGCCGGGGGCCGTGTGGGACGCATACACCTCACACTCAACAGTGAACGCCTGAAGGACTATGGCCTCACCGAGACCACCGTCTATTTGGCCCGCAAGCTGGGTGACAAGGTGAGTAGCGACAACGAAATCAGCGTATCGGCCGTCCTGCTGCCCTCCTTTGCCGGGCTCTCGGCCGCCGATCTGGCCGCAGCACCCGTCATGCAACTGTCACAAGACAGCCTGGACTTCACCGACATCGGCACGAAGAAGAAACTCACCAAGACCATTCTCATGCAGAACACAGGCCTCTCAGACCTCAAGGTTTCCAAGCTACAGGTCTATGGCCGCAACCTCGGCATCAGTCTCTCCAATCGCGTTATCCAGCCCGGTAAGACAGCCAAACTCAAGGTGACCCTCCAGCGCGACCTCATCCGCAAGATGAAGCACCAACCGCGCATCCTCCTCATCACCAACGACCCTAAGCACCCCAAGTGCGTCATAAATGCAAAATATTAAAACACCACAGATTACACAGATTTAACAGATTGCTATTCTCGCTCATGTATCTGAATTTATATTCATATTTCACAGATTTCAGAGCGAAGCGTTGCGTAGGCTGCACAAAGGCCAGGCATAGGGAAAATCTGTGAAATGCCTATATAAATCAAGAAAACACAAGGAATGAATCTGATAAATCTGTGTAATCAGTGGTTCTAAATATTCTAATCAACTCATCCATGGACCATCCAGAGAATAGCGAAGAATATAAGGGCCTCGTCGTGAATAGCGGCGTGGCGCAACCCGCCATCGTCAACCCCTATCTGAACCGCAACCGCTTTGCCCGCCGCCGCCTCACCGCCACAGACTATGTGGAGGGCATCCTCGCCGGTAACACCGCCATCCTGGGGCAGGCCGTGACCCTCGTGGAGAGCACCAACCCTGAGCACCAGGTCATTGCGCAGGAAGTGATTGAGCGGTGCCTTCCCTACAGCGGCAAGAGCATACGCATCGGTATCAGCGGCGTGCCTGGAGCCGGCAAGAGCACCAGCATCGACGAGTTCGGCATCCACGTCCTGGAGCGCACGGGCGGCCGTCTGGCCGTCCTCGCCATCGACCCCAGCTCCGAGAAGACCAAGGGCAGCATCCTCGGCGACAAGACACGCATGGAGAAACTCAGCGTGCACCCAGACAGCTTCATCCGCCCCAGCCCCTCTGCCGGCTCCCTTGGCGGCGTGGCCCGCAAGACGCGCGAGACCATCATCCTCTGCGAGGCTGCGGGTTTCGACAAGATATTCGTGGAGACTGTGGGTGTGGGCCAAAGCGAGACGGCCTGTCACTCCATGGTCGATTTCTTCCTCGTCATCCAGCTGGCCGGCACCGGTGACGAGCTGCAGGGCATCAAGCGCGGCATCATGGAGATGGCCGACGGCATCGTCATCAACAAATGCGACGGCGACAACGTGGAGGCCTGTCACCTCGCTGCGCGTCAGTTCCAAAACGCCCTGCACCTCTTTCCCATGCCCGAGAGCGGCTGGTCGCCCAAAGTCCTCTGTTATTCTGGTTTCTACGGCCTCGGCATCAAGGAGGTGTGGGATATGGTCTATGAGTACGTGGATTTCGTGAAGCAGAACGGCTACTTCGACCACCGCCGCGCCGAACAGGCCAAGTACTGGATGTATGAGAGTATCAACGAGCAGTTGCGCAACGGCTTCTACCACAACGACACCATCGCCGCCCTGCTGCCACGCGCCGAGCAGACTGTACTCGACGGACAGCAGACCTCCTTCATTGCCGCAAAGAAACTCCTGGATACCTATTTCGCCCTCCTGAGATAAAAGATATGTCGTCTTCCATCTACACCGGGGCATGTTCTATCACCCAGTCCTCGATGGCGAGAGTCTCGGTGGAGAAGCGCAGACCAACCTTGTGGACGGGACGGCCATCGGTCTGGTAGGGGACGGCGTAGCCCTTGGAATTGATCTGTTCCAGCGCCTCCCGCGACGTGCCGTTGATCTTCAGTTCAAAGACATAGATGGCAGCGGGCATGTGCACCACCATGTCCGCACGGCCGTTGACGGTCTTGACCTGTGTGCGCGTCAGGGAATTCAGCATCGTGAAGATGAGGTTGAAGGTCCATTCATAGAAGCCCTCGGCCTTCACCACGTCATCCAGTTTCTTCTTGAACCCTTCGATGTAAGGCAGGTCCGCAAAGAACGTCTGCATCTCTCTTAGGGCCAGTTCCAGGTCGTCGTGCTGCAGGGCAACATAGAACTTATAGGCAAACCCCTGTCGAACCTCCCGGGGCAACAGACCCAGATAGGTTGGGATGAGCCCTTCTGTGAAACCGATGCGCACCTCCTGGTTGGGGATGGACAGCGTGTAACTCTCCAGATCACGGTCATAGCCCTTGATGGTGAGATAGCCGGACTGGTAGAGCAGCGGCAGGGCATCATGCATCGCCTCCGTGGGAACGTCGAAGTCGGTCACTGCACTGTGAATCTCCTCTAATGCCGTGATGTCAGTGCGGAACCGGCGCATCTGGTGCAGTAGGTAGGACGGCGTTCCGCTCTCGAACCAGTAGTTGCTGACCTGCTGGTTCATGAACGCCTTGAAAAGACTGAAGGGGTTATAGATATCCTCGGACTGCTTGGCAAAATGATAGCCGTCATAGCGCCGCTTCAGCCGCTCATGCATCTGCTGCGGTGTCTCCTCGTAGGCCTGTGCCAGCAGCGCGATGTCGGGTGCCAGCGTTGTGGCCAGCTCTGTCTCCGTGATGCCGCAGATAGCGGAGAACTGAGGCAGCATGGAGATATTGTTGAGGTTGTTGATGGTGGAGAAGATACTGAGCTGAGAGAACTTGGTGATGCCGGTGATGAAGCAGAAACGAATCATCGCCTCGCTGGCCTTCAGCGTCTTATAGAACTCCTGCATCACATCTCGGATATCCTGCAATAATTCATTCTCGTGCAGGATCTTGAGCAGGGGAGCGTCATATTCATCGATGATGACCACCACCTGCCGGCCCGTCTGCTGGTAGGCCCGCTTGATGATTCCGCGCAGGATGTCACCGGGGGTGGTCTCCAGTTCCTTCTTGCCGTAAATCTCAGTGTAGTCGTCCAGAAGCAGCAGGAGAACCCGGCGCAGTTCATCCGGACTCTTCGTATCCTTAGCCTCGCTCAAGTCCAGATGTATCACGGGATATGCCACCCAATCCCGTTCCAACTGCATCACCTTCAGACCCTCGAAAAATTCCTTCTCGCCACGGAAGAACGAGGTAAAAGTGGTGGAGAGCAGCGACTTGCCGAAGCGGCGCGGGCGGCTCAGGAAGACAAACTTTGATTGGTCCTGTACCTTCCACATCAAATCGGTCTTATCTACATACACACAGCCTCTTTTGATAACCTCAGAAAAGGTCTGTATCCCCACGGGATAGCGTCTCACTGTTGTTCCCATGCTGACTATCTTGATTGTTTCCGCCACAAAAATACATCAAGTACATCAAACAGCCAAACTTTTGGACAGAAAACTGTCTCTTGAGAGGAATGTCGTGCTATTGCAAACCGTCCCGCGCATCACTGCGCAGGACGGTCAATCCTTTTTATTAACTTAATATTGCGCCCATGAAGGAAGCGCAATGCTTCAAGTCGATGTTGTCTTATTCAAAGATGCTGTCGCCGAAGGGGTTGCCGGGGGCATCAGCTGTTTCGGGAGCATCGCCTGTTCCGATCTCGATGCCGGAGTTACCACCAATGCCTGTGACACTGGCGGCCACCATGCGCTCCACGTCCATGGACATGGGCTGCAATGCAGGAATAATATAGTTCTTTTTCATAGTTCTATAGAGTTTATGTGTTCTATGGATAATTGTTATTTCTCTATCTACGGAGTTTAGGAGTAGAGGAGTTTTCTTCCTTGACTCCTTGACTCCGTAGAATAAGAGAGTTTTACTTCACCACCTTCTTGCCGTTCTGGATGAAGATGCCCTTCTGAGCCTTGTTCACGCGCTGACCGGCGAGGTTATACACTGCACCGTTCTCAACAGCACCGTTGATCTCGCTGATGCGCGTTGCCAGACCGTCGATGAACAGCTTGACCTCAGCAGAGGTGTTCGGGTTGGCAAGATGGATATATGCACGGAAAGCATTGATGCTGGTGCTGCCTGCACTCTTGTAGATGGCACCGTTGCCAACGAAGAAGTGACCCTCGTCAATGGTTGTGGGACCAAAGACACCAATGAAGCTGGCATTCGTTCCCTCAACAATAGCACCCTCTGCTGGAGCA